>NZ_JBEZCZ010000032.1:0-92529 GCF_040647875.1 Micromonospora sp. NPDC049230 | reverse complement strand
GTCGGCTGCCTCCTGATGATCCTCTTCTCGATCGTCGCCTCGGTGGTGCTCACCGTGCTCCTCAACCTGGTGCTGTGAGGCGTGCGTGCCTCGGCTGTACGACGCGGCCGGGCTCCGGTCACCAGGTGGGACGTTGCAGCAGCCCGACGAACTCGACGAGCAGCCGCTCCCGCAGCGCCGGCGGGGCGGCGTCCAGCAGCGTGTTCACCAGCGCCATCCGGTCCGGCGTCGGCGCGTCCCCACCACCGAGTCCGAGCCCACCGGCGAGCCCGGCGACCAGTTCCGGCGTGAGCGCGTCCGGCGTCAGCGACGTCGCCAACGCCACCAACTCGGGCGGGAGGGCCACCGGACCGGCCTGACGCGCGGCGGACACCGCGGCGGCCAGGTCCGGGCCGAACTCTGCCACCCGGGGCGCGACCGAGGCGGTCACCGTGAGGTGCACGCTGGCCGGCAGACCGGCGTACGACAGCTGGGGTTGGGTGTGCCAGCCACGCGCGGTCAGCTCGTCGACGAGCACGAACAGGTCGGGGCCGCCCTCGCTGGCGGTGAAGCAGACCACTGTGGACTCGGGCTCGGCCATCAGCCGCAGCCCGTCGACCGCGCGGACCGCGTCGGCGAGGCCGGCGACCGCATCCCGGGTGCGGGCGGCCAGCCGCAGGTAGCCGTCGTCGCCGAGGTGCCGCACTGTCGCGTACGCGGCGGCGATCGGCCCGCCCGACCGGGTGGACGCGATCACCGGGTTGATCATCGTGTAGCCGGGCCAGTCGGCGAACGCGAAGTACTGCGGGGCGCGCAGTCGGGCGTCGCGGTGCAGCAGCACCGACACCCCCTTCGGCGCGTACGCGTACTTGTGCAGGTCCACCGAGATGGACGTGACCCCGGCGACGGCGAAGTCGAACGCCGGCACCGGCTCGCCGAGGCGGCGCAGGTAGGGCAGGGTCCAGCCGCCGAAGCAGGCGTCCACGTGGCAGCGCACCCCGGCGTCGGCCGCCACGGCGGCGATCTCGGCGACCGGGTCCACCACGCCGTGCGCGTACGACGGCGCGGAGCACGCGACAAGCACCGTCTCCGGGCGGATCGCCGCGGCCATCGCGGCCGGGTCGGGGCGCAGCGTGTCCGGGGACACCGGCACGACGTCCAGCGCCACCCGCAGGTAGTGCGCCGCCTTGGCGAACGCCGCGTGCGCTGTCGACGGCACCACCAACCGGGGTGCGGTGATCTCCGGGTGCGCGTCCCGGGCCGTCTTGACGGCGAGGATCAGCGACTCGGTGCCGCCGCTGGTGACGCTGCCGACGACGTCCGGGGCGGTGCTGCCCGGACCGGCGCCGAGCACTCGGCCGGCGGCGCCGACGAGCGCGTTCTCCATGGCCAGCAGTGAGGGGAAGGCGGTCGGGTCGAGCCCGTTGACGTGCGCGCTCTCCCGGTGGGCGGCGGCAGCCAGCTCGTCCAGCCCCGACACCGCCGAGTCGTAGACGTACGCGAACAGTTGCCCCCCGTGGGTCGGTCGGTCCCCGGCGCGCAACTGGCGCACCTCGGAGAGCGCGACGTCAGCGGCAACCCCGGAAGGCAAGACCCTGCTCTCGTCGATCATGGAGTTATGGTGCCCTTCTCGTAACCCTCAACGGCTTCTTCCCCCGGCACAACTCCTTGCTCGACCCCGCCGTCCTTCGGGGCGGACAGGGTGTCGGGGGTCACTGTGTAGTGGCGCAGGAGCAGGACGGGTGGGGCTAGCAGTAGGGCTGGGATCAGCGTGAAGCCGAGGAGGACGCCGAGTCTCGCCGTGTCGGACTGGACGGCTGCCGAGCCGGTGTCGGAGGAGACGTAGCCGCCGAGTTGGAGCACCAGCCCGTAGATGCCCGGCCCGAGCGCCAGGCCGAGGGTCTCCCCGGCGGTCCACAGGCCGGTGAAGACACCCGCCTGCCGTCGACCGGTGCGTGCCGTGTCGTACGCGATGCAGTCCGGCAGCATCGCCAGCGCGAAGACCTGCTGTCCGGCGTACCCGACGCCGATCGCCGCCACCACCAGGTAGACCGCGACCGGGGGCAGCACCGGCGCGGCGACCAGTGCCAGCGCACCGGCGGCGAGGAGCAGCGAGCCGATCACCAGCGCGGTGCGCTTGCCCAGCCGGGCACCGACCCGGGTCCAGAGCGGCATCACCAGCAGCGCCGGCCCGACGAAGCAGACGAAGAGCAGGGTCGGCCCGCTCTGCTCGTCGCGCAGGATCTGCGCCGCGAAGTAGTTGACCCCGGCCAGGATCGTGGCCACCCCGGCGGACTGCACCACGAAGCAGATCAGCAGCGCCCGGAACGGGCGGTTGGCGCCGGCCACGGCGAGTTGGGCGCGCAGGGTCGGCTCGCTGTCACCCACAGTGCCGGTGGGCGCGGACCGGGTGCCGAGGAACGCGCCGAGGGCACCGAGGGCGATCAGCACCGCCACGAAAAGCCCCATCCACCGGTGCCCGGCCACGCCGTCACCGCCGGCGGTCACCACCAGCGGGGCGATCGCGCCGGAGACCAGGATGGCCAGCGCCAGCACCGCGATCCGCCAGGTCATCAACCGGGTGCGCTCGGCGTAGTCGTCGGTCAGCTCCGCCGGCATCGCCACGTACGGCACCTGGAAGAAGGCGAACGCGGTGGCGGTGAGCAGGAAGGCGAACGCCACGTACGCGGCGGCGGCCGACCGGTTGCCGAACGGCGCCGCGAAGATCGACGCGAACAGGACGGCGAGCGCGAGGCCGCCGACGAGCAGGTACGGCCGACGGGCACCCCAGGGCGACCGGGTGCGGTCGGAGATCCGCCCGGCGACCGGGTTGACGAGCACGTCCCACGCCTTGGGGAGCAGCACCAGCAGGGCGGCCAGCCCGGCGGCCACACCGAGCGTGTCGGTCAGGTAGGGCAGCAGCAGCAGACCGGGCACTGTGCCGAACGCACCGGTGGCCAGGGAGCCGAGCGCGTATCCGGCGTGCACTCGTCGAGGCAGCGAGCCGACACCCGGCGGCGTTTTCATGGGGCCGAATATTACTCACGTTGAGGTGGAGGTCACATCCCCTCCTGCGGCGACCAACCGGCCGCCGCGATGTCCACGCCCTCGCCGCGCAGTGGCGCCCCCTCGGCGCGCAGTCGGGCCCGCGCCTCCCGCTCGTGCCCCGGCGGCAGCCGGCCGGCGGCGGTCACCACCCGGTGCCAGGGCACCGAGCCGCCGTGCCGGGCCATGATGTTGCCCACCAGCCGCGCCGAGGCGCGACCCGAGCGCTCGGCGAGCGCGTCGGCCACCGCTCCGTAGGACATCACCCGGCCCTCCGGGATCCGCTCGACCAGGTCGAGCACCGCCTCGACGTACTCGTCAGGAGTCACAATCCGCCACCATATGGGAACGCCGCCGGGCGGTGCTCCCGTGACCACGCAGAATGGGCGGGTGCGCGACGCAGTCACGACGGCCCGACGGGTCGTCGTCAAGATCGGATCCTCCTCGTTGACCACCGCCACCGGCGGGCTGGCCGACGAGCGCGTCGACACGCTCGTCGACACCCTCGGCCGGCTGACCGGCGAGGGACGCGAGGTGGTGCTTGTCTCCTCCGGCGCGATCGCCGCCGGCCTCGCCCCGCTCGGGCTGCCCCGACGCCCGCGCGACCTGGCCACCCAGCAGGCCGCCGCCAGCGTCGGGCAGGGCCTCCTGATCGGCCGGTACGCGGCAAGCTTCGCCCGGCACGGCCGCACCGTCGGGCAGGTGCTGCTCACCGTCGACGACGTGACCCGACGGGCGCACTACCGCAACGCGTACCGAACGCTGCGCAAGCTGCTCGACCTGGGCGCGGTGCCGATCGTCAACGAGAACGACACCGTCGCCACCCAGGAGATCCGGTTCGGCGACAACGACCGGCTGGCCGCCCTGGTGGCCGCACTGGTGCACGCCGACCTGCTGGTGCTCCTCTCCGACGTGGACGCGCTCTGGACCGGCGACCCGGCCAACCCGCACTCGACCCGGATCACCGAGGTCCGCGACGACGCGGACCTCACCGGGGTCACCATCGGCGGGGCCGGCCGGTCCGGCGTCGGCACCGGCGGCATGGTGACCAAGGTCGAGGCCGCCCGGATCGCCACCGGCTTCGGCATCCCGGTGGTGCTCACCGCCGCTGACCTGGCCACGCGGGCACTGGCCGGCGACCCGGTCGGCACCCTGTTCCATCCGCAGCGGCAACGCCCGACGGCCCGGCTGTTCTGGCTGGCGCACGCCACCTCGCCCCGGGGACGGCTGCACCTCGACCCGGGCGCGGTGGCCGCCGTCGTCGGGCGGCGCAAGTCGCTGCTGCCGGCCGGCATCACCGCCGTCGACGGCACCTTCACGGCGGGCGACCCGGTGGACCTCGTCGACAACGCCGGCGCGTCGGTCGCCCGCGGGCTTGTCAACTACGACGCTGTGGAGTTGCCGGGGCTGCTCGGCCGGTCCACCTCGGAGCTCGCCGCGGCCCTGGGCCCGGCGTACGAACGAGAGGTCGTCCACCGCGACGACCTCGTCCTGCTGTGAGGAGCTATCCATGAGTGAGCGCCAGCGAGCCAATCATCAACTCGGGGCAGTGGTGTCTCCGGGCGGCGCGGGGCGTAGCGGAGTGCCGGCATGAGCGTGAACGAGCAGGCCCGACGGGCCCGGGACGCCGCAGCCGACCTGGCCACCGCCACCCGTACGGTGAAGGACGCCGCGCTGGCGGCGATGGCCGACGCGCTGGTGGCGCGTACCCCGGAGATCCTGGCCGCGAACGAGACGGACCTGGCGGCCGGCCGGGAGGCCGGGCTGAGCGCGGCCGTGCTGGACCGGCTCGCCCTCGACGCGGCTCGGGTGGCCGGCATCGCCGACGCGCTGCGCCAGATGGCCGCGCTACCCGACCCGGTCGGCGAGGTGGTCCGCGGTTCCACACTGCCCAACGGGCTGGAGCTGCGCCAGATCCGGGTGCCGTTCGGTGTGGTCGGCATCATCTACGAGGCGCGGCCGAACGTGACGGTGGACGCCGCCGGCATCTGCCTGAAATCCGGTAACGCCGCGCTGCTGCGCGGGTCCTCCTCGGCCGCGCACTCCAACGCCGCGCTTGTCGCTGTGCTGCGCGACGCGATCGCCGGCGCCGGGCTCCCGGCCGACGCGGTGCAACTGCTCGACGCCAGCTCCCGCGACTCGGTCAAGGAGCTGATGCGCGCCCGGGGGCTTGTCGACGTGCTCATCCCGCGCGGTGGCGCGTCCCTGATCCGCACCGTGGTCGAGGAGTCGACAGTGCCGGTGATCGAGACCGGGGTGGGCAACTGCCACGTCTACGTGGACGCCGCCGCAGATGTGGCGAAGGCCCTCGCGGTGACGCTGAACGCCAAGACGCAGCGCCTGTCCGTCTGCAACACCGCCGAGTCGCTGCTGGTGCACGCGGGCGTCGCCGACGCGTTCCTGCCGCCGATGCTCGCCGCGTTCGCCGACGCCGGGGTGACGGTGCACGGCTCCCCCGAGGTCGCCGCGTACTCCCCCGCCGTGGTCCCGGCCACCGAGGAGGACTACGCCACCGAATACCTGTCCGCCGACATCTCGGTCGCGGTGGTCGACTCGCTGGACGCGGCAGTCGCGCACATCCGCCGCTTCGGCACCGGGCACACCGAGGCCATCCTCACCGACTCCGCGAGCGCGGCCCGCGAATTCGTCGCGCGGGTGGACTCGGCCGCGGTGATGGTGAACGCTTCGACCCGCTTCACCGACGGCGGCGAGTTCGGGTTCGGCGCGGAGATCGGCATCTCCACCCAGAAACTGCACGCCCGTGGCCCGATGGGCCTACCCGAGCTGACCAGCACAAAGTACGTAGTAACCGGAGAAGGCCACCTACGCTAAATTCGCCCCGCCCCGCGCCCCCGCGTCGGGGCGCGGGGTCTGTTCAGGCTTGTGGGCTGGGGCGGGCTGCTCGGATCACGGACAGCGTGGCGTGTACGTCGAACTGGTGGCCGTCGTCGCTCTCCCAGCCGCCGTCGCTGCGCTGGGTCTCGGTCAACCGGCGCAACGCCCGCACCATGATCCAGTCCTGTGGGTCGATGCCGGCGCGACGCAGCGTGGCCGCCAGCCACGCCACGTTGCCCGGGGACATCTTCGGCATCCGTTCGGCGAGCACCACCTGCATCCGCGCCGACTCCTGGAACATGTCCTGCCGGTGCAGCACCGCCGCGCTCAGCCAACCGGCGGCGAGGAACGACGGCCAACTGCCGTCCGGCCGCAGCCGCGCGGCGAGCGAGTGGGCCGCCGCCTGCACCACCCCGGCGTACGCCCCACCGACCCGATGGTCGAGTGGACCCGAGGCGCGGGCGTCCAGACCGGCGACGGTGAGCCAGAAACCGGCGTTGGCCGACTGGAGGAAGCCAGCCTCCGGATCGCCGGGCCGGGCCCACTCCGGAGCCGAGTCGGCAAGCGACGCGTCCTCGTCCCAGCCACCGTCGGGCTGCTGCCGGGACGCCAACCAGTCGAGCGCGCGGCGAGCGGCCGGACGGCCGAGCGCGCCCAGGTCGTCCAACTCGGCGAGCCGGAAGCAGGTGGCATCGATCGAGGCGACTCCGCCGCCCCAGGTGGCCGGCCAGCCGCCGTCGGGTGACTGGCCGACCTCGGCGATCTCCAGCAGCTCGACGGGCACGGCTGTGCCGTTGCGGAGCCAGGAGAGGCGGGCACGCTCCACCGCGTCTCCGTGCGCCACGACGAACCCGATCGCGGCTTCCATGTCGACCACGACGGAGACGCTACCTGCGCAGACGCGATGCCGCCTCGGAGAATCGGCCAGCCCGGAATGACTGCGTCGCTCCGACCGGCGGGCTACTCGGCATCACCTGCGTCGATTCGCCAGCCGCCCGGGACGACGGCCCGGGCCAGCCGAGCCGGACCACGCCGGGGCGGCGCGGTGTGCGCCGCCCCGGCGGTCGCCGGTCAGTACGCGGGCAGGGACGGGTCGATCTGCTTGATCCAGGAGAGCACGCCGCCCTGTACGTGCACGGCGTCCTTGAAACCGGCAGCCTTGACGGCGGCGAGCGCCTCCGCCGAGCGGACGCCGGACTTGCAGTGCAGCACGATCTGCTTGTCCTGCGGCAGCTTCGCCAGCGCCTCGCCGGAGATGATGTCGCCCTTGGGGATCAGCGTGGAACCGGGGATGCGGACGATCTCGTACTCGGCCGGCTCCCGTACGTCGACAAGGAAGATGTCCTTGCCCGCGTCCTGCCATTCCTTGAGCTCCGACGCGGTGATTGTCGCGTCGAGCGTCGCCTCCTGGGCCTCCTCGGAGACCGCGCCGCAGAAGTCCTCGTAGTCTTCCAGCAGGTCGGTGACGCTCGGGTTGTCGCCGCAGAGCGCGCAGTTCGGGTCCTTCCGGACCTTGATCTTGCGGTATTCCATCTCCAGGGCGTCGTAGACCATCAGCCGACCGACAAGCGGCTCACCGATGCCGGTCAGCAGCTTGATCGCCTCGTTCACCTGGATGGAGCCGATCGACGCGCAGAGCACGCCGAGCACGCCGCCCTCGGCGCAGGACGGGACCATGCCGGGCGGCGGCGGCTCCGGGTAGAGGCAGCGGTAGCAGGGGCCGTGCTCGGCCCAGAACACCGACGCCTGGCCGTCGAAACGGTAGATCGAGCCCCAGACGTACGGCTTGCCGAGCAGCACCGCCGCGTCGTTGACCATGTAGCGGGTGGCGAAGTTGTCGGTGCCGTCGACGATCAGGTCGTACTGGGCGAAGATCTCCCGGACGTTCTCCCTGTCGAGTGCGGTGTTGTGGATCTCCACCTGGACCAGGGGGTTGATCTCGCGGATCGACGCGGCGGCGGACTCGGCCTTGGACCGGCCGATGTCGGACACGCCGTGGATGATCTGGCGCTGGAGGTTGGACTCGTCGACGGTGTCGAAGTCGATGATGCCGAGTGTGCCGACTCCGGCCGCGGCAAGGTACATGAGGGCGGGCGACCCGAGGCCGCCAGCGCCGACGCAGAGCACCCGGGCGTTCTTCAGCCGCTTCTGCCCGGTCACCCCGACGTCCGGGATGATCAGATGGCGTGAGTAGCGGCGGATCTCGTCAACTGTCAGCTCGGCGGCGGGCTCGACGAGCGGGGGCAACGACACGGTGGACTCCCCGGGATCGGCGGTGTGAACCGCGCCATTGTCGCTCGCGGAAGCCCCGCTCGGCCATGAGGGACGACACGTGGTCCGCGATGCGGGAGCGGGAATAACCGACGATCCGCCCGATCAGGGGACGATGTCACCCGCGTAGCGACGCCCGTCGAGGTATGGCCAGGCGTTGGCGACGCAGCCGTGCAGGCCGTACGTCTGCTGTTGCATCACCGGGGCGGGCTCCCCCGGGCCGGGGCAGGCCTCGTGCTCCTCGCCGAACTCGTGGCCCACCTCGTGGTTGATCACGTAGGTGCGGTAGGTGTCCAGCGGGGCACCGTAGTCGGGGACCGCCTCCATCCAGCGGGCCAGGTTGATGATGACCCGGCCGGGCAGGCGGCAGGAGGTGTAGCGCTCGGTGGTCAACCCGCCCACTGCGCACATCCGCTCGGACGTGACAGGGGTGGCCAGGTAGATGGTGAAGTCCGCCGCCCCGGCGTCGGCCACCCGTTGCACCCGCAGCTCGTCGGAGGCGATCCAACTGCGCTTGTCGGTCAGCACCTCGTCCACCTTGGCGGCGAACGCGTCGGCGTCCTGGCCGGCGCCACGCTCGACCACCACGCGGTAGCGACGCAGCGGCCCGTCCGTACCCCGCACTGCCGTCTCGCCGTCGGCCACGGTGAAGCGTCCCGCTCCGACCGAGGGGTAGCTGGTGGGCGTCGGGTGCGCGAGCCCCCCACCTCCGTGGCCCATCTCGCCCTGGGTGATGGTGACGGGAGGCTCGGGTGGCGGATCCCCACCCCGGTTCGCTGTCACCCCGATGCCGACGGCGAGCACGAGCACGCCGAGCAGCAGGGTGCGGCGTCGCCGCCGGCGCATCCGGACGAGCGTGGGACGCGCGCCCTCGTCCGCCGGCCGGTCGGGCGGCGGCAGGGACGGGCCGTAAGGGGACGACGGCGTCATGATGTCGAGCCTGCCAGATTATTCGGGCATATCTCCGTTTTTGCCGTTATTAACGCAAGACGCTTGATGGTGTACGCCGGTCGGCCGCTCGCTCAGAGGGCCGGGCCCGCGTAGCGGCGCCCATTGAGGTACGGCCACGGGTTGACCCGGCACCCGTTGAGGAAGAGCGTCTGCTGCATCATCACCGGTGCGGGCCGGCCCGCGCCCGGGCAGCGCTCGTGCCGGTGCCCGAGTTGGTGACCGACCTCGTGGTTGACCACGTACGTCCGGTAGACGTCCAGCGGCACGCGGGCCGAGACGAGGTGCGGCACGGACAGCCGCCACCGATCCAGGTTGATGATCACCTGGCCGGGCGCACGGCAGGACGTGTACGGCCGACCGTCGACCCGGATGTCCACCCCACCCCTGGCGCACATCTGACCCGCAGTGCGGGCGGTGGCCAGGTAGACGGTGAAGTCTCGCGGAGCGCCCCCCGGCACCTGTTGCAGCCGCAGGCTGCCGCTGTCCACCCAACTGCCCGGCCCGGTGAGCGCCACCTGGACCGCCTGCGCGAAGTCCGCGACGACCTCGTTGCTGCCCGACTCCACCGCGACCCGGTAACGCCGCAGCTCACCCGCGCGACCCAGCACCGGGCCGGAACGGGCGTCGTAGCCGAATGTGCCGGTGCCGACGCTCGGCACCGGCCCGGGCGCCCGCAGCACCGGAGACGGGGACGGGGACGCGGCGGAGGGCGACGGGCCGTCCGACGGCGGCGCGGCGACCAGCGGCGCCGGCGTGGCGACCTCGTCGGCGGCCAACCAGTCGGCAGCGGGCTTCCCACCTGGCCCCTCGGCGATCACGATCACCGCCGCGCCGATCGCCACCACCACCGCCACCAGTTGGGCGAGCAGCGCGAACCGTCGCCGACGGCGTGCGGAGGAGCGGGCTGAGCTGGGCATCCACGTCAGCCTGCCAGATCGGGCCGTCCGGCGGTGTCCCCCGTTTCGGCGAGCAGGCCGACCACCGCCCGGGCAACCAGGCGGGGGACCTCCAACTGCGCCACATGACCGACGCCGTCGAGCATCATCAACCGGCTGTCCGGGATGACCCGGGCGGTCTGCGGCGCGACCCGGACGTCGACAAGACGATCCTGCCGGCCACCCACCACCAGGGTCGGTGCGCGTACCGCCTCGGCGAGTCGCCACAGCGACCCCGGCCCCGGCAGGTACGCCCGCAGGAAGCTGGAGACCAGTCCACGGAACGTCCGGACGTACGCGGCGGCGTAGTGCTCCGCCTCGTACCGCACCCGGATCTCCTCCAGCGCCTCGGCCCGGCGCTGGTCGCAGATCCGGCTCAGGTCCGCGACGCAGGCCTCCAGCACCTGCTGGGCCATCACCTCGGGAGCGAGCTGGGTGAGGTGCCGGGCAACCAGCCGCTCACCGCGCGGGATGACGAGCACTGGCAGCATCCGCCCCTGCAACGAGCGGCGGAAGTCGAGAAACGGCAGGGCCGGTGAGATCAGGGTGAGGGTACGGACCAGGTCCGGCCGGAGCCCGGCGACCTGGACCGCGACCGCGCCGCCCAGCGAGTTGCCGAACAGGTGCACCGGGCCCCGGCCGGAGTGCTCGATCCAGCGGACGACGAGATCCGCGAAGGCCGGAATGGTGTAGCGGGGACCCGGCTCGCTGCGACCGAAGCCGGGCAGGTCGATGGCCTGACCGTCCAACCGGTCGGCGAGCAGCCCGGCCAGGTCGGTCCAGTTCTGGGACGACCCGCCCAAGCCGTGCACGTACAACGCCGGTTCCGCGCCCGGGGCGGTGGCCGGGGTGTCCCGCACGTACGTGACAAGGCCGTCGAGGCGGACCTCCCGGCCCGGCCACGGCGGCGGGACCCGGTGGTCGGGGAGCAGGTGGTCCGGCCAGAGGGTGGCGCTTCTCATCGTTCCAGTCTGCCCCGTTCCACTCAGGACAGCAGGGCCTCCAGCCGACGGTTCACCGCCGCCAGCGTCGCCCGGACCACCGCCTGCCGTGGATCACCGGCGACCAGCGCCGAGCCGGCGAGCTGCTCGACCCAGCCCGCGCAGACGAGCAGCACCACCACCGTGGCCACCTCGCAGTTGCCGAAGGGCACCACCGCCGCGTGCTCGACGAAACAGCGCCCGCGTTCGGCGTTGTCGGCCCCGCGCAGCAACTCGTCCACAGCGGCGGCCGCCGCCACCGCGCAGAGCCGCAGCACGTAGCCGTCCACCGCCGGCCCGGTCGCGTACCCGGCGGCGCTGTCGCCGTCGGCCAGCAGCCGGACCTCCACGTTCGCGTCAAGACCGAAGGTGCTCACCTGCACGTGGTCGATCACCACCCGCGGCCCCGGCGTGCCGCCGGTGTCCAGCGGTCGGGACGGCGCCGACTCCGTCGTGGTCACCTGACCACCGGAGTACGACGTGCCGAGCGTCGCCGGGCTGCCGGTCGCGGCACCGGCCGGTGCGGCCGACACCGATCCCGGCTCTTCGACAGTGGCGCGACCCCGGTGCGGCGCGTTCGGTCGGCGGCGTCGTGTGGTGTCCGTGCCTGTCGACTGCTCCGAGCCGGCCGGTGTGGCCTCCGTCGGGGCACCCGACGGGTGGGCCGGTGCCGTCGGCTCGGCTGCCCGGACGTCGGCGGCGCGTGGATCCGGACCGGCGTCGCGGTGGGCCGCGCCCAGGGGCTCCGCCGTACGCCGCTCGGCGGGTCGGGGCTCGGCGGGTCGGGGCTCCGCCTGGCGTCGGCGAACCGGCGGGGGTGGCGTGGTGGGCAGGCCGGGCACGTTCTGCGGGGCGGCGGCCAGCCCCATCCGCTCCTGGAGCAGCCGGGCCACCTGTCGGCTCACCTCGGCCGGGTCGGCGCCGTCGGCCAGGTCCAGTCGCAGACTGTGCGCTCCAGCCGGGGTACGGCGCAGCGCCGCGTCGCGGACACCGGCGACCTCTCGAACGGCGTCCAGGATGGCGTTGACGTCGAACCCCTCGGGTCGCTCCCGCAGCGGGGCTGGTTCGTCGTCACGGCGCAGGTGGGTGGCGATACGGGCGAGTTCCGGGGTTTCGGCGGGTGGCTCCACGGCTGGCGGCTCCGGCACGACGGGCACGTCCGGTTCCGCGGGGACGCGCTGCGGCAGCACCGCCGCCCTCGGGTCTGGTTGTCGGCCGTCCTCGGCCGGCTCGGTCGACGACGTCGGATCGGGGGCGGATCGGCGGGCCGCGTAGGGCGAGGTGGAAGCGCCCACGGGTCGATCCCGACGCCCGCTCAAGGCGGAGGGCGGGGCCGCCGCGGAGGGGGAGGACGCGGGATCGGCGGATGACGGCGCGGTCGAGCGGGGTGGTTCGACGGGAGGCTCGGGTGTCGACGGTCGGAGCCGGAACGGTGCGGCCGGCCGGATCTCGGGCCGGGGCAGGCCGGGCGGCTCGCCCGTGCCGGTGGACTGGCTGGCCGGCCAGGACGGGCGCTCGGCCGGGGCGGCCGGGATCCGCCCCTCGGACCAGTCCGGCCGCTCGGCCCGCGGGCTGCTCGCCGTCGGCGAACCGCCGACCCAGGAGGGGCGCTCCGCCACCAGGGGCGGGGGGCCCGCCGGGGCCGGGGGCACGTCCGCCAGCGTGGGAGGTGACCCCGCCGGTGCCGGGGGCGGCGGGTCGGCCGGTGCGGCGCGGGAGACCCAGGAGGGCCGCGTCGGCGGTGCGCTGGTCGGCGTCGGGTCGGGCCGTCCGGCCCAGGACGGCAGCACAGGGGGGACGCCTGTCGGCGTCGGATCGGACCCACCGGCCCAGGGTGACAGTGCCGGCGGCGTACTGGTGGGCTCGGCGTCGGACCCGCCGGCCCACGACGGCCGTACCGACGGAATGTTGGTCGCCGCCTCGGACCCGGCAGCCCAGGACGGGCGTGCCGGCGGCGCGCTGGCCGGATCGGATTCCCCGGCCCAGGACGGCCGCATCGGAGGGGCGCTGGTGGGCCCGGGGTCGGACCCGCCGGCCCAGGACGGGCGGTCGGCTCGGGGCGCGCCGGATGCCTCGGACCCGGCCCAGGAGGGGCGGTCCGCCGGCGGGCCGCTGGTCGGCGTGGGGCCGCTGGCCCAGGAGGGGCGCTCGGCGGCCGGTGGTGTCATGTCCGCCGAGGACACCGGCGGTCCGCTGGTAGGGGACGGGTCCGCTGCCCGGGGCAGGCGACCGGCGGGTGGAACGGCGGCCGGCGCGGCCCAGGACGGGCGATCGGACGGCGGCGAGCTGATCGGCTCGGTGGGGCGCACCGGCGTGGAATCGGAGCCGGGCTCGCCCCGGACGGGGTCGTAGCCGCGGGGCTGATCGGCACGCACCGGCTCGTACGGGCGAGGCGACTCGGCGCGCACCGGCTCGTACGGCTGGTGGGGCTCGGCGACCCAACCCGGCGTGGACTCGTCCCGGGACGCGGGGGCAGCCGGCTCGTCGTCCTGGCGGGACCAGGGCGGAGCCCACCCGCCACCTGAGCTCGGGCGGTTCCAACTCGGCCCCGACCAGTCCGGCTCGATGGCCGCCGATTCCCCGGCCCGCTGCTCTCCCCCGGCGCGTTGCGTTTCCGCTGGCCGGGAGGTGTCTGCGGCACGACCTGGCTCGGTCACGTCGGCGTGCCCGGGCGTGCGGCCCGGTGCTGACTGCTCCGGTGGGAGCGGGTCCCGCCAGTCGCGTGGCGCGGGCGGGTCGTCGGCGGCCAGCCGCTCGGTGGTGGGCGCGCGAAAGCCGGGCGGCACCTCGAACCCCGACGCGGCGGTGCCGACGGGCGGCACCTGGACGGCCGGCGGCGCCGAGGTCGGCAGGCCGGGCTCGGCCCAGCGGGCACGGTGGGTGGCCGGATCCACTGTGGGAAGGGTGGCGGGGCTCGGGTCGGGCTCGCCGGCGGCCTGCTCCAGCGCGGGCGCGGGGCGTTGGGCGGGCACCACCAGCCGGTCGCCGGGCATCTCGGGTCGACCCTCCGCGGGCAGCCCGGGCGGGCCACTCACCGGCGTGGGGCGCCCGGCGGCTGGTTCGAGGCCGGGATGGCGGACGCCGTTGGCGCCGTCGGGGTGGTGCACGCCGTTGGTGTGGTGGCCGTTGGCGCGGGCCGGCGGAGCGAGGTCACCCGGCGGCCCGACCAGGGGCGACGGCAGGTCGCCGTGTCGACTGGAGGAGGTGCGCCAGCCGGACGCGGGGTCGGGTTGCCAGCGGGGTGCCTCGTCCTGGGCATCCTCGCGATCGGCGGCCCGGGGCCACCCACCCGCCGGGGGCGCCCACCCGCTGACGGGACGGCCCGGGTCGTCGTGCTGACCCGCTCCGTCACCGTGCTCTCCCGGGGTGGCGGCTCCGGGTTGCCCTGTTTCACTCACCGCGCGCTCCTTGGTCGCCCCCGCTGAGGCTACCGTGTGCCGAGAGTGGCGATAAGTTACAGCGGCGGAGCATTTCCACGACGGGGGTCACGGGCCCTGCCCGGTCTGGGGGGAAAATGCCGGCTCGTACGGAGAACTCGGAGGATCCCATGACCGCTGCGGGGAACGGTGCACAGACCGCCGGCCGGCCCACCCGCCTGCCCCGCTCCGCGCGCCGTAAGCAGCTTCTCGCTGCGGCGCAGGAGGTGTTCGTCGCGCAGGGCTACCACGCCGCCGCGATGGACGACATCGCCGAGCGGGCCGGGGTCTCCAAGCCGGTGCTCTACCAACACTTTCCCGGGAAGATGGATCTCTACCTGGCGCTGCTCGACACGCACTGTGACGCCATCGTCGCTCAGGTGCAGGACGCGATGCGCGGCACCAGCGACAACAAGGAGCGGGTCGGCGCGTCGGTGCGCGCGTACTTCGACTTCGTCGACCACGAGAGCGAGGCGTTCCGCCTCGTCTTCGAGTCGGACCTGCGCAACGACCCGGCGGTGCGGCAGCGGGTGGAGCGGGTCGAGCAGGGCTGCATCGCGGCGATCACCGACACCATCATCTCGGACACCGGGGTGAGTCGGGCGCACGCCGAGCTGCTCGCCTCCGGGCTTGTCGGCGCGGCGGAGACTGCCGCGCAGTTCTGGCTGGCCGGTGGCCGCCAGGTGCCAAAGGCCGAGGCCGAGGCGTTGGTTGCCGCGTTGTCCTGGCGGGGCATCGCGAGCTTCCCGCTGCAAGGTGAGTCAGCCTGACCGCTGACCCCGTGATCGGATAGCCTTCGCAGGGCGGTTCTTTCGCCCCAGTTGAGGAGGCACAGTGGAGGTCAAGATCGGCGTGCAGTACGCGCCGCGTGAGCTGGTACTGGACAGCGCGCAGTCGCCGGCCGAGATCGAGCAGATCGTGACCGACGCCTTCGCCGGTAACGGCGGCACGCTCTCCCTGACCGACGAGAAGGGCCGGCGGGTCATCGTTCCGGTCGAGAAGGTCGCCTACGTCGAGATCGCCGAGGCGTCGCCCCGGTCTGTCGGTTTCACAGTCCGCTGACCGGTCCGGCCATCGCGGCAGGTCGGCGTTGGCCACCTGCCGCGGGCCGGCCCCGCCCCGGCCCGGTGCGCCGCCGCGCGGGCGTCGGTGACCCGCACGGGGCACACCCCCACCCCCTCTCTGTGACACAAGTCACCATCGTGGCCCCCGCGTGGCGTCTGGCCGGCGGGGAATCGGGACGAAGCCATGCCTGTTCAGGTAGCATGGAGCAGTTGCCGTGGGCGCCGATCTGATCGAAGCTCAGCCCGCGGCGCGCGTGCGGCCCGGTCCGGCTCGGCAATCTGCCGCCGACCGTGTGGCCCGCGTCATACCGATCGCGCCCTGAGGACATGACGGGCGCACCCACGAGAGGGCACCCCCACATCCACATGAGCGAGCTGACTCAAGATTTGCTGGACGGCCAGGAACTGGCCCCCACCGCCCCGGTTCGACCGGAGGCCCCCACGTTCGCCGCACTCGGCGCCCGCGCCGAGACCGTCGAGGCCCTGGCCTCGGCCGGCATCACCCGCGCGTTCGCCATCCAGGAGTACGCGATCCCGATCGCGCTGCGCGGCGTCGACCTGATCGGTCAGGCGCCCACCGGCACCGGCAAGACCCTCGGCTTCGGCGTGCCACTGCTGGACCGGGTCTTCGCGCCGTCCGAGGGCAGCGACGGCGTCCCCCAGGCGCTTGTCGTGGTCCCCACCCGCGAGCTGGGCATCCAGGTCGCCAAGGACCTGGCCGCCGCCGGCCGGACGCGCGGCGTCCGAGTGCTGCCGATCTACGGCGGCGTGGCGTACGAGCCGCAGATCGACGCGCTGCGCAAGGGTGTCGAGATCCTGGTCGGCACCCCGGGCCGACTGATGGACCTCCAGAAGCAGAAGCACCTCCGTCTGGACCGGGTGCACGCACTCGTCCTCGACGAGGCCGACCGGATGCTCGACCTGGGCTTCCTCGACGACGTCGAGAAGATCCTGGCGATGCTCCCGGAAGACCGCCAGACGATGCTCTTCTCGGCCACCATGCCGGACCCGATCGTCACCCTGTCCCGGCGCTTCCTGCGCCAGCCGATGACGATCCACGCCGGGCACACCGCCGAGACCGGCCCGTCGCCGCAGACCCAGCAGTTGGTCTACCGCACCCACTCGATGAACAAGGTCGAGGTGGTGGCGCGCATCCTCCAAGCGGAGGGGCGCGGGCTGACCATGATCTTCACCCGGACCAAGCGGGCCGCCGACCGGGTCGCCGAGGATCTCGACTTCCGTGGGTTCGCGGTCGCCGCCGTGCACGGTGACCTCGGCCAGGGTGCCCGCGAGCGGGCGCTGCGGGCCTTCCGGGCCGGCAAGATCGACATCCTGGTCGCCACCGACGTGGCGGCCCGCGGGCTGGACGTCACAGGCGTCACCCACGTGATCAACTACGACTGCCCCGAAGACCAGGACACCTACACCCACCGGATCGGTCGCACCGGCCGGGCCGGCGCGACGGGCGTCGCGGTGACCTTCGTCGACTGGGACGACATGCCCCGCTGGCGGATCATCGACAAGACCCTCGGTCTGGAGATGCCGGAGCCGCCGGAGACGTACCACACGTCGCCGCACCTCTACACCGACCTGCACATCTCCACCGAGGTCAGCGGCACTCTGCCCACCGGCGAGCGCACTCGGGCCGGGCTGTCCGCCGAGATCGAAGAGGATCTGGGTGGCACGACCCGCTCCCGCCGGGGCGACAGCGGTGGTCGGGGTCCCCGACGCGGTGAGAGCCGTGGCGAAGGGCGGGGCGAGCGCCGTGGTCGGGGTGACGGTCGCCGGGACCGCTCCGACTCCGGCACTCCGGCCGTCGCCGAGGCGCCCATCGCCGACGCGGCCGAGGAAGGCACCCGTACCCCCCGCCGCCGGCGTCGCCGCCGGGCCGGTGAGGCGGTCGGGACCGAGCCGACCGCGGTGATCTCCGCGGACGCCGGCCCCACCGAGCCGGTCACCGCGTCCGACGGCGAGCCGTCGAAGCCGCGCCGCCGTCGGCGCCGTCGTGGTGGCGGTTCCGATTCGGGTACGCCGGCCGAGGCGACCGCCGACTGACCACCAGCCACACCCGACATCCCCCGCACCGCCTCGCGCGGTACGGGGGATGTTCCCTTCTCCCACCCCACCTGCCGAAGATGGAACGATGCCGCAACCACTGGACGCCGCCCTGACCGAGATTCGGGCGCTGCTACTCGACCCCGCGCTGACCCGGGCGGTCGCCGCCGGGCGTCGACGCGGCCGCCGCCCCACCGTCGAGCGGGCCGAACTGCGGCCGGTGCGGCTCAAGGCCGGGCCCCGGATGCAGATCACCACGTCCGACGGCGCCCGTCCGTACACTCGCAACCTCGCCTCCGGCCCCGAGGCCGCCGCGGCGATCGACGAGTTGCTCGCCGAGCCGTTCGGTAACTGGCACGTCGAGACAGCCGACGCGACCCTCCAGCTGCGGGTGACCAAGTCCGGCGAGGCGCAGGTGCACCGGTCCGCGACGTCCCGGCCGGCGGCGACGCCCACCGGAAACGACCGGACGAAGGAATACCTGCTCGACCCGGGTGACCCGATCTTCGCGGAGATCGGTGGGTCGGCGGCCAAGCGCCGCCAGGTGGACGCGTTCCTCCGCGCCCTGGCCGCGACCCTGCCCGACGAGCTGACCGGGTCGCTGCGGGTTGTCGACCTGGGCTGCGGCAACGCCTACCTGACGTTCGCCGCGTACCGCTACCTGTCCGGGCGAGGGCTCGACGTCCAGCTGATCGGCGTGGACGTCCGCGAGGACCAGCGGCGGCGCAACACCGAGCTGGCGCAGCGGCTGGGCTGGGCCGACCAGGTCAGCTTCGTGGCCGGCACGATCGCCGACGCCGTCGTCGACCCCGCCCCCGACCTGGTGCTGGCACTGCACGCCTGCGACACCGCCACCGACGAGGCGCTCGCCCGAGCGGTGCACTGGGAGGCCCGCTGGGTGTTGGCCGCGCCGTGCTGCCACCACGACCTGGCCAAGCAGCTGCGCGCCCACCCCGCCCCGCCCCCGTACGACCTGCTGACCCGGCAGGGCATCCTCCGCGAGCGCTTCGCCGACGTGCTCACCGACGCACTGCGCGCCGGTCTGCTGCGGGCGCACGGGTACCGGGCCGAGGTGGTGGAGTTCGTGGACTCCCAGCACACGCCGCGCAACCTGCTGATCCGCGCCCGCCGCACCGGCGTCGAGGCGACCGAACCGCAGCGCGCGGAATACCGCGAGTTGGTGGAGCAGTGGCAGGTCACGCCCCGACTGGCGACCCTACTGGCCAGCGACGGGGAGCCGACCGACCGGCAGCCCGCGATCTAGTCGGCGCCTGGGCGACGGCTAAGGCCTGTTTTCATCGGGGCGGTCGTGCCGAGGCGGAGTCCGGGCGGCGAGCCGTTTCGTTCGGATACCGGTGTGGTATCCGGGCGAAACCGCAACGCCGCCGGCCGTCGTCCGGGCCCGCCGTTTCTCATGAAACAGGCCTTAGTGACGCCGTTCGCCGTTGCCGCGACGATCCCGGCCGCTGGTGCGCTCACCACGGTCGAGGACCGTCACCCGCTCGCCTCCGCCACGCTGGCCGACCCGCTCGCCGTCAGCCGGAGCGGTGGGAAACGGCACCACCTTGCCCGTGCTCTCGGCGTTGCCGGCGGCGGCGAAGGCGTTCCAGGAGATGTCCACGAGCAACTTCTTCACCTCCGCGTGCCGGATCGCGGCGTTGTGCTGCAACGCCACCCGGGCGCCCAGCACCACGCCGACAAGCGTGGTGGTGATCGCGCCGGTGGCTGCCAGCACCTGTTGGCCGGTCGCGGAGTCGGTGCGGAGCACCAGAACCAGCAACCAGATCCAGAACGCGGCGGCGAAGACGCCGGCCTTGGCGACGAAGAAGAGGCTCACCGCACCGGGCTGGTACGGCTGGGGGCGGCTCAGGTCGGCCATGGTGCTCCTCGGCGGTGGTCCGGTCGAACAGGGCGGGGGTTCAGACGCCATGCCGGGACGGGCATCGAGCCTAGTAGAACAGTGATGATTGTCGCTCGGTGCGAGTTGCGGTCGGCGCACATCATGGCGGAGAAAAAGTCTCACCCACGGGACAGTTTGTGCGCTCAGTCAATGGTTTCGGCCCCGAGCCGTACTACCCTCGGAAGGCGCATCGTCCCGGCGCTCCGGCAGGGGGAAAGACACACAGGGATGGGATCAGCCGACGTAACACCGCAGATGGCCTTCGCCCGCTTCGTCCGGCGTGCCATCGACGACGCTCGCGACGAACGTGGCTGGACCGTGACCGATCTTGCCGCACACACGGGCGTGGGCCGTTCCACCGTGTTTCGCTGGCTGGCCGGTGACTGGCAGGACTACCCCGAGCTCGCCAAAGTCCGCGGCTTCTGCGCCGCACTCGACCTGCCGGTCGCTGCCGCGTTCCGCGCCCTCGGCCTGCCCGACGCCGGCCCCACTCCCCGCCGACGTCACGACGACGGCCCCGTCGAGGCCGACGTCCGGGCCATCCTCGATCGACTGGCCGACCCGACGGTCCCCGCCGAGGAGAAGCACCACATCCGCGACCTGCTCCGCTACCTAGCCCGCCGCCCCATCCGCCGAGCCGGCTAACCCCCTCCCCACCCCCCACCCCCACCCCCCACGCGTTGATCATGACGTTATAGCCGCGACACGCCGAGGCGAGAGGCAATAACCTCATGATCAACGCGGGCTGGGGGGAGGGGGCCGGGGGGAGGGGGAGGGCAGCGGGGAGGCGGGTTAGGGGACTGTGAGGGTTAGTTCGGCGGTGTGGACTTTGGCTTTTACCTGGAAGTCGAGGTAGACGCGATAACGGCCTGGGCCGGGGGTGGTCAGCCAGAACTTGATCTGACCGTCTACCAACTCCGGCTCCGGGTGCACGTGTAGGTAGCCGAGGTCACCCTCGCGTAGCGCCACCAGGTGTCCGTACGCCCCGAGGTAACGCTCCAGCGGCGCGGCACCGTCTGCGCCGTCGACCCGGAAGGTCAGTGGCACGTTCGCCCCGACCTGCGGAGTGCCCTGATAGCCGACGGTGAACCCGTCCACCGTCGTCGAGGTGGCCGGTGCGGGCAGCGGCCGAGGCTGGTAGTCGCCGGGCACGACCAGGTCCGCGCCGAGGATCACCGCGGTCTGCGCGCCGTTGTCGGCGACCACTGTGAAGTCGGCGTACGCGCGCCAGATGCCGGGCTGCGCGAGGGTCAACGGCACCGACCAGGTGCCGTCCGCCGCCATGGTCGGGTGCAGGTGCTGGTAGCCGGTCAGGTCGCGGCGGACGACGATCAGGTGCATCGGCTTGTCGTGGACGACCGCGAAGCGGGTCACCGGCCTGCGCTGCGTGTCGCGCACCTGGAAGCGGAGCTGACCGGGGCGGCCGGCCACGAACTCGGTGCCCAGCGGGGCGAGGGTGAGCCCGGCCGAGCTGACCGCCAGCCCGCCCGGCTCGATGCCCACGCCCTGGTCGGTGCTCGTGGCGGTGCCGTGGCTGTGCGGGCCGACGCCCGGGGGGTCGGTGTGCTCGGCTGGCAGGGATGGGCTGCCGGGGGCAGTCCCGGTGGCGTTCAGCCGGCCGAGGCCGAAGCCGAGCAGCACCGCAAGCACCAACCCGCCGACCACCAGCGCCAGCCGGAGTGTGCTCCGATCCGGCGCGGCGGAGACCGGGTCGGACGACACCGGCACGGCGGACACCACCGCCGCGTCGGGGACCTGGTCGGACGCCGCCACGTCGGAGACCGGAGCAGCCGCCGCCGACGCGTGGGGGGCCTGTTCAGGCACCACCGGCACGGCGGCGGGGTGCTGATCGGTCATGACTCCCACCGTACCGCCGTGGCCAGCCACCTCAGACCGCCGCCCGGACGGCGTGGCGACTGTCGCATTCGCCGCCGCCGGGGAACTTTCCGCGCCGACCCGCCCGAACCGGCCCACCCCGGCGCGGGCCAGCGTGGATCAGCCGGCCACGGCGAGGGCGAGCGGAAGCACGTCTGGTGCGCCGGCCCGGCGCAGTGCCCGGGCCACAAGCGTCATCGTCCAGCCGGAGTCGACAAGATCGTCGACGAGCAGCACCGGACCATCCAGCCCGGCCAGGGCCTGGGCCAGGTCGGCCGGGACGGTGAACGTGTCGTGCAACGCGCGTACCCGTTGGGCGCTGTTGCCGCGCGGTCCCGCCGGGCCGCCCGGACCGGCCGGGGTGACCTCGCCGAGCAGCGGCAGCCGGCCCACTGCGGCGATCCGCTCGGCCAACGAGCCGACCAGCCGGGGCCGCCGCCGGGAACCGACAGCGACCACACCCACCGGCCGGCGCGGCCACGGGTCGTCGCCGTGCGCCCACGCCTTCAGTACCTCCACGACCGCGCCGGCTACGTCGTCGGGCACCGGCGCGTCCGGTGCCTCCGGGCCGACGAGATCACGCAACCGCCCACCCCAGCCCAGGTCGGAGAGGCGCCCGACGGCCCGGCCGGCCAGCGCCTGCTCCGCGGGGACGATCCGGCCCTTCAGCGGTACGCCCACCGCGTCCAGCCCGGTCGGCCAGAGCTTCTTCGGGGCGATCTCGACGCCGGGTCGGCCCAGGAACGTCTGTGCGGCGGCGAGCGCCGCCGTCGACACGTCGGCGACGAAGAGTGGGTCGGCGCACCTGTCGCACCGCCCGCAGTCGGTCGCCCCGGTGTCGTCCAGGCACTCCCGTAGATACCGCATTCGGCAGTCGGGCGTGGCCGCGTACTCCCGCATGGCCTGTTGCTCGACGGTGCGTGCCTCGGCGACGCGCCGCAACCGGGCCTCGTCATAGACCCAGGGCTCGCCGGTGGCGAGCCAACCACCGCGCACCCGGCGGACCGCGCCGTCCACGTCGAGAACCTTGAGCATCAGCTCCAACCGGGCCCGGCGCAGGTCGACGAGGGGTTCGAGGGCCTGGGTGCTGAGCGGTCGGTCGGTGTGCAGGGCGGCCAGTACGGCACGCACCTGCTGCTCCGGAGGGAACGCCAGCGAGGCGAAGTAGCGCCAGATCGCGGCGTCCTCGGCGCCGGGCAGCAGCAGCACCTCGGCGTGCTCGACGGCGCGGCCGGCGCGGCCGACCTGCTGGTAGTACGCGATCGGCGAGGGCGGCGCGCCCAGGTGCACGACGAAGCCCAGGTCGGGCTTGTCGAAGCCCATGCCGAGCGCGCTGGTGGCGACCAGCGCCTTGATCTTGTTGTCGAGCAGGTCCTGCTCGGCGGCTCGTCGGTCGGCGTCCTCGACCTGACCGGTGTACGACGACACCGGGTAACCGCGGGAGCGCAGGAACTCGGCAGTCTCCCCCGCTGCCGCCACGGTCAGCGTGTAGACGATGCCGGAACCGGGCAGCTGGTCCAGGTGGTCGGCGAGCCAGGCCAGCCGGTGCGCCGGGCTGGGCAGGTCGAGTACGCCGAGGCGCAACGACTCGCGGTCCAGGGTGCCGCGCAGGACGAGGGCGTCACCCAACTGCTCCGCCACGTCCTGGGTGACCCGGGTGTTGGCGGTGGCGGTGGTCGCCAACACCGGAGTGCGCTCGGGCAGCTCGGCGAGGAACGTACGCAGCCGCCGGTAGTCGGGCCGGAAGTCGTGCCCCCAGTCGGAGACACAGTGCGCCTCGTCGACCACCAGCAGCCCGGTGGTCGCGGCCAGCTTCGGCAGCACACCGTCGCGGAAGTCGGGGTTGTTGAGCCGCTCCGGGCTGATCAGCAGCACGTCCACAGCGCCGGTCTGGATCTCGGCGGTGATCTCGTCCCACTCGTCCAGGTTCGCCGAGTTGATCGTGCGAGCCCGGATGCCGGCCCGAGCGGCCGCCTCGACCTGGTTGCGCATCAACGCCAGCAGCGGCGACACGATGACTGTCGGCCCGGCCTGGTGGCCCTGCTCGCGGTCCCGCAGCAGGGCGGTGGCCACGAAGTAGACGGCCGACTTGCCCCAACCGGTGCGCTGCACGCAGAGCACCCGCCGGCGGTCGACGACAAGTGCCTCGATGGCCCGCCACTGGTCCTCGCGCAGCCGGGCGTGGTCGCCGGCCAGCCGACGCAGCACCGCCTCGGCCCGTTCCCGTACCGCCGCCCGCTCGTCGCCCATCCGGCATTTCTACCAGCCCACTCCGGAGAAACCCCACGATCAGCGGGGCACAGTGGGCCCCGCCTCCACCGCTGACGGCGTGTCCGTCGGCGGGACGGGCGGCGGCAGGAAGAGCAGGACGCCGCGGAGCCCGTCGACAACCCCGAGGGGCAGCGGGCAGCGCGCGGCCAACTCCTCCATCGACGCGTACGGGCCGCGTACCCACCGGTCCATCGCCACCTGCCGGCGTTGCGCGTCGGTGAGCCCGGGCAGTGTGGCGAGCACGTGGTCGGGTACGGCGTTGACGTCCACCAGCCCGCCATCGTCGAAGGCGCGGGGCAGGTCGGGGCGGCCGATCGCGAACTCCAGACGCGCCGAGGGATAGCGGTGCAGCAGGTTGCGCGCCTGTTCGCGGCGCAGCCGGCGCTCCTCGTCGCGTGCCTGGGCCAGCTGCGGCCGGCCGGTGATCCGCCCCCAGACCCACCGGTTGAGCAGGACCACGTGCAGGGCGCCCACCAGCCAGCAGAGGCCGATCACGCCGAGCCCGAGGAACGCCTCGGCCGCCGAGTCCTCCTTCTCCGGGTCATCGGTGGCGATCATGAAGACCAGCAACACCGCGGTGAGGAGATAGCCGACGGCCGCGAGGCCGAGCCGTCGACTGCGGCGCCGCACCGCGTACGCCAGAATCACCAGCCAGGTCCCGGTGCCGAACGAGAGCAGTGGCAGGAGGGTGCCGGCGACGGTGGCCGTGGTGCTCACCCACGTCGGCAGAGGGTGCCGCTCCCGGCGCGGCTGGTCGACCGCGAACGGGGACGGCGGCCCGGCGGACTGTGCGGGATACAACGGTGACGGCAGATCCGCGTACGGCGGGACGGCCGTCTGGGGCGGTGGGATCGACGCCCGCGCCGGGACGGCCCGGGTGGGCGGTGATGCGGAGGGCGATGCGGTCGGGGCAGCCGGATGCGAGTCGGCGGACGGTTGCGCCGGCACCGCGTTCTCTGCCTGCCGCGCGGCGGAAGCCGAAGCGGGCCACCCTGTTTCCGGGACGCCCGCGACGAGGGTCGGGTCGGAGCAGAGGATGCGTCGGTGCAACTCCTGAAGTGCCTCGCCCGGCTCGATGCCGTACTCCTCCCGGAGCAGGTCACCGAACTCCCGGTAGGCCGCGAGCGCCTCCGCCTGCCGCCCGCTGCGGTAGAGGGCGAGCATGAGCTGGTGCCGCAGTCGTTCCCGGACCGGGAACTCGGCCACCACCTCCACAAGCTCCCCGACCATCTCGCGGTGCCGGCCGAGGTCCAGCATCAGGTCGGCCCGGGTCTCCAACGCCACGGCCCGCAGCTCGACAAGTCGTTGCCGGGCCGCCTCCAGGAACGGTCCGGTGAAGCCGGTGAACGGCTCCCCCTGCCAGAGCGCCAGGGCGGTGGCCACCTCGGTCAGCGCCTCGGCGGCACGACCCTCGGCGCGTCGCTGCCGGGCGCTGTGGATTCCCCGTTGGAAACGGACGGCGTCGAGCGCGTCCGGATCGACGCGGAGCAGATAGCCGGCATCGGTCAGGCTCAACACCTGCCCCGGCGTACGCGGTGACCGGTCCGGCTCCAGCACCCGGCGCAACCCGGCGACGTACTTCTGCACCACGTTGGGGCCGTTCGCGGGCGGATCCTCCGGCCAGACCGCCTCGACGATCTGCCCGGTGGGCACCGGACGCCCCGCGGAGAGCAGCAGAACTGTCAGCACGGCACGCTGTTTGCCGGGACCGAGGTCGATCTCGCGGTCCGCGTACCAGGCCCGCTGAGGACCGAGGATCTCGAAACGCAGCGTTGCTGACATGCGAATTCCCGCTCCTGACACCTCCGGCAGCGCCAGACGGCAGTGCCCGGCAGCCGGACGGCAGCATATCGGCAGTCGAACCGCCGTGCCTGCCCACAGGATGGTCACCGGCACAGGCCACGCAGCGAGAAAGAGAATGTGATGACACAGGCAACGGGCAGCGCGAGCACCACCCGACGCACGGTTGGCGTGATCGCCGCCATGCTGGCCACAACCACCCTGCTCGGGGGGTGTGGGCCCAAGAGCGAACCGGCTGCGGCACCGCAGAGCAGCCCGAGCGCCAGCCCGACCGCCACCCCCAAGGAGGCGCTCCTCGACGCCGTTCCGGACGGCACCGAGGGGACGTTCCGGTTCAGTGGCAAGGACGCGACAAGCACGATCAGCGGACGAGTCGACCCGAACGCGAAGGGCGTCGAGCTGAACACCACGATTCCGCCCGACGCCGACGGCATCTCCGTCAAGATGTCGGTGCTGATCATTGCCGAGGAAGCCTGGATGAAGATGAAGTTGACAGGCCAGGCGGGCCTGCCGAAGTTCCCGGACAAGTGGATGAAACTGGACCGCACGAAGCTCACCGACAGCGACACCATCCCGGCCTACGACGGTGTCGACCAGGGCAACGCGGGTCCGCTCATCCAGGCGGCCACCTCGGTGCAGGAGCAGAGCCCCGGGCAGTACGCCGGTGTCATCGACGTCAGTGCCGGTAACGCCGCCAAGGTGCTGGAGGAGGGTGAGGCGGCGGCGCTGGGCGAAGCCGCCAAGTCGGTGCCGTTCACCGCGGTGGTCGGCGCGGACAAGCAACTGTCCTCGCTGACGCTGAAGATCCCGGCCGCCGGCAAGGCGAAGGCGTACGACTACGTGATCAACTACGCCGACTACGGCACCGCGCCGACGATCAGCGTACCGACCGGCGCCGCCGCGACGAACGCGCCGAAGATGGCGTACGAGATCTTGAACGGCTGACAGACGACGCACGAGGGGCGGCGGCCACACGGGGGTCCGCCGCCCCTCGGCGTACGTGTGCGTCAGCGGCCGAGGACCGACCCCCCGTTGACGCCGAGGACCTGGCCGGTGACGTAGCCGGCGGCCGGGCTGGCGAGATAGCGGACAGCCTCGGCGATGTCGTCCGGCACCCCGGCCCGCCCGACTAGTGTCGCCGCCACCCGCTTCGCGTGCCCCTCTGCGGTCATCCGGTCACCGAAGAAATCGGTCTCGGCGACATAGCCCGGGCTCACCACGTTGACCGTGATCTGGTCCGGGCCGAGCTGCGCCGCCAGGTCGTACGCCCAGCCGTGCAGGGCCGCCTTCCCCGCCGAGTAGGGCCCGCCGCCGCCACGCTGCGCGGAGATCGAGCTGACCAGGATCACCCGCCCGCCGGGTCGGCGCAGGACCGGCCGAAGCGCCTCGGTCAGCAGTACGGCGGTGAGGACGTTGGCGTCCAGGTTGGCCCGCCAGTGCGCGGCGATCCCGGCCAGTGTGCCGGTGTCTCCGGCCAGATAGCTGCCAGCGTTGTTGACCACCACGTCGACCGGCCGACCGTCAACCGCCGCGAGCACCCGGTCGACCTGTTCCGGCTCGGTCAGGTCCGCGGCCACCGCGGTCACGGAGTCCGGCCGCCCACACTCGGAAGAGATCCGTCCGGCGGCAGCAGTCACCACATCAGCCCGCCGCCCAACGATCAGCACGTCGTACCCGTCCCGAGCAAGCGAACCCGCCACGGCCGCCCCAATCCCAGTCCCGCCCCCACTAACAACAGCAATCCGCGACCCCATGCCCAACCTCCCCATCCACAGAACCCCGTCGATCATGACGTTATCGCCATCCACAACGGCGTGTCGTAGCTATAACGTCATGATCAACGGGGTGGGCGGGTGGGGCGGAGGGCGCGGGTCAGGGGGGCCAGGCGGGGGGCCAGGCTTGTCAGGCCTCCGGGGAAGAAATAGACGGCCAGGATGAAGACCGTGCCCAGGACGAAGAGGGGCTGGCTCAGCGGGCGGCTCAGGACGGCCGGCAGGTTGTCCACAGCGTCGCTGGTGCCGAAGGCGGTGAGCCGGTGGTCCAGGTACATGTAGAGGACACCGCCGAGCACCGGACCCCAGCGGGTGCCCGGCCCGCCGAGCACCACCATGACCAGCAGCGACAGGGTCAGCTCGGAGGACGTGATGTGTGGTGACGCGCCGCCGACGATCAGGACGTAGACCACCCCGCCGGCCGAGGCCAACCCGCCGGCCAGGGTGAACGCCACAAGCTTGTAGCGGTACGGGTCCAGCCCCAGCACGCCGATCCGCCGCTCGTCGTCGCGCAGCCCGGCGAGCACCCGCCCGGTCGGCGACCCGCTCACCCGGTGCACCACCAAGACCACGAGCGTCAGGTACGCGAGTGCCAACCAGTACAGGTTGACAGTGTTGGTCACCCCCACCAGCCCGGCGGGCAGACCTGACACGTCCAGCGGCAGGCCCTCCTCGCCACCGGTGAGGCCACCGAAGTCCCGCGCGACCAGGATCGCGCCGACCTGGGCGAACGCCAGCGTGACCATGGCGAACGCGATGCCCACGGTCCGCAGCGCCACCGCGCCGAGCAGCGCCGCGAGGATGGTGCCGCCGGTGATGGTCAGCAGCGCCGCCTGCCACAGCGGCAGCCCGGCCCTGGTGATGAGGATGTCGGTGCCGTACACGCCAGCGGCGAAGTACAGCGCGTGCCCGAAGGAGAGCATGCCGGTCCGGCCGAAGAGCAGGTCGTACCCGGCGGCCAGCCCACCGAAGATCAGGCAGATGGCGAGCAGTTGCAGGGTGCCGGGCGAGTTGACCGGCCCCTCGAAGATCCCCGGCAGGGAGATCGTCGAGTACGGCAGGATCGCCAACACGACCACCGCGACCAGCGGCAGGAACGGGCGTACGCGATGCACCCGACCCGGTCGCGGCGAGGTGGGGACCGGTGCGGGTGTTGCCTCGATGAGCGTCATGCCGTTGCCACCTTTCCGGCGATGCCCTGCGGACGCAGCAGCAGCACCACGGCCAGCAGCCCGACCACGCAGATGTCGCCCAGCCCGGACGTGCCGTAGTAGTTGACGAACTGCTGCACCAGCCCGACGACGACCGCCGCGTACGCGGAGCCGACCACCGAGCCCATCCCACCGATCACCACCACGATGAACGCGAAGATCAGCAGCGAGCTGCCCTGGCCGGGCGAGACGGTGCCGAAGTAGACCCCGCCGAGCGCCCCGGCGAGCGCGGCTGCCGCCCCACCGATGGCGAAGACGAGCGTGAACGCCTTGCGCACGTCGATGCCGAGCGCTGTCACCATCTCCCGGTTCTCCACACCGGCCCGGATCACCAGGCCGTACCGGGTCCAGCGCAGGAACGCCAGGATCGCGCCGAGCACCAGCACCGCCGCGATGATCAGCAGCAGGCCACCGTTGGGCACCTGCGCGCCGAGGATCCCGGTCACCTGCCGGGTCCAGTCCGGGCGCGGGAAGGCGCGGGCGTCCGCACCCCAGGTGGCCTGCAACAACGCCACCCCGGCCAGCGACAGGCCGACGGTGACCAGCACCTGTTCGATGGTGCGGGAGTAGAGCGGGCGGATCAGCACCAACTCGACAAGCACCGCCACAAGCGTGCCGGCGGCCACCCCGAACGCGACAGCGAGCACGAAGCCGAACCCGTCGGAGCCCGCGCCCGGCAGGTTGCCCGCCGCCCACCAGGTGCCGTACGCGCCGACCCCGAGGAACAGCCCGTGCGCGAAGTTGAGCACGTCGGCCAGACCGAAGACCAGGGACAGGCCGGACGCGACAAGGAAGTACAGCGCCGCCAGGCCCAGCCCGGTCAACGTCAGCAGGATCACGGTGCCCATCAGTGGTTCACCTCCGCCGAGCCCACACCGAGCAACGACTTCGTCAGCGCCGTCTCCAGCAGCAACTCGCGGGCGTCGCCGGTCCAGGCCACCCGGCCGGCGGCCAGCACCACCGCGTCGCGGGCCAGCCGGCGTACCACCGCCAGGTTCTGCTCGACGAGCAGCACCGGCACCGACTCCGCGACCCGTTCCAGCACCTCGGCGACCTCGGTCACCACCTTCGGCGCCAACCCCTTGGTCGGCTCGTCGACGAGCAGCAGCCGGTTGTCGTTGAGCAACACCCGCCCGATCGCGAGCATCTGCTGCTGCCCGCCCGACAGCGAACCGGCCCGTTGCCGTCCGCGCCGGTCCAGCTCCGGGAAGAGCGCGAAGACCTTGTCGTACGCCGGGATGGTGCCGCGCCGTTCGGCGAGCCGCAGGTTCTCGGCGACGGTGAGGCCGGCGAACACGTCCCGGTCCTCGGGCACGTAGCCGAGCCCGCCGCGGACCAGCCGGTGGGTGGGTCGGGCCAGCAGGCTCTGCGCGCCCATCCGGATGGTGCCGCTGACCTCCCCGGCGGGCGGGGTGAGGCCGAGGATCGCGCGCAGCGTGGTGGTCTTGCCGACGCCGTTGCGGCCGAGCAGGACGGTCACGCCGGTCGGCGCGACGGTGAACGACACCCCCTGGAGGATGTGCAGCCCGGAGATCCGGACCGACAGGTCCTCCACAGTGAGAACGGGTTCCATCAGCGCCGCCTCCGTTCGCGACTGCGGGGCTCGCAGACCCGGCTCACTCCTCGCGCTCACAGCGACTCCCCCAGGTAGGCCTCTTGCACTGTGGGGTTCGCCATCACCGTCTCCGGGGTGTCGCACGCCAGCAACGCGCCGTGGTGCATGACCGCGATCCGGTCGGCCAGCTCCAGGATCACGTCCATGTGGTGCTCGACCATCAGCACCGCCCGGCCGCTGTCGCCGGTCAACGACCTGATCACCGCCACCAGCTCGGGCACGTCCTCGGCGCTGACACCGGCCATCGGCTCGTCCAGCAGGATCACCCGCGGTTCGCCGGCGAGCAGCAGGGCGATCTCCAACTTGCGCTTCTCGCCGTGGGCCAGGGTGCCGGCGAGCGCCGTACCCCGGTGGGCGAGGCCGACCCGGTCGAGCGCCGCGTCGGCGGCGGCGACGACCTCCCGGTCGGCCGCCGCCCGCCGCCACAGCGCCATCGAGCCCCCGCGGTGCGCCTGCACGGCGAGCCGGACGTTCTCCCGCACGCTGAGCGAGCCGAAGACCGAGGACGCCTGGAAGGTACGGCCCAGCCCGAGGCGGGCCCGCCGGTGCGGCGGCAGCGCCCCGATGTCCTGCCCATCCAGAACCACCCGGCCCTCCGTGGCCCGACGCAGGCCGGTGATCAGGTTGAACAGTGAGGTCTTGCCGGCGCCGTTCGGCCCGATCACGCCCAGGAACTCCCCGGGCGCGAGGTCGAGGTAGACGTTGTCGACGATGGCGACCTCACCGATCCGCCAGGTCAGACCGCGGGTGGCGAGCATGGCTCAGCCCTTCATCGCCACGGCCGGCGGCGCGGTCTCGTCACCGGTGAGGCTCTTCTGCGCGGTGGCCGTGAACGCGGTGCCGCTGCCGGTCAGCTTGGCCTGGAACATCGGTTGGAGCAGCGCGTGGTCGGCGGCCCGGATGGTCATCTTGCCCTTGACCCCGTCGAAGCTCCAGCCCTCCAGGGCGGTGACCATCTTGTCGACGTCGTCCCCACCCTCCCGCACCGCACGGACCACCATCTGGGCGGCGGCGAAGCCGTCCGGGTGGAACAGGTCGATGGTGCTGACCTTGGCCTTGAGCGCCTTGCTGGCCTCGGTGTCGCTGGCACCGTCGAAGTAGTGCGACAGGAAGGAGATCTTGGTGCCGGCCGCGCCGAAGGTGGGCCAGGACGAGCGGATGTCCAGGCCGGTGACGACTGTGGTGGACGAGAGCACGGCCTGCTGGTCGAGGCTCTGCCACATGGCCGGGGCGGTGGTGCCGGCCCAGGCCACGAAGAGCAGGTCCGGCTTGGCCGCCTTGATCTGGCTGGCGAACGGGGTGAACTCGGTGGCGCTGGCCGGCGCCCGGACGCTGCTCACTGTGGCACCCGCGGCACCGATGACGGCCTTGACGGCAGCCTCGTTGGCGTCACCGAACGCGCCGTCCTGGGCGAAGACCACCACCTTCTTGCCGGTCGGGTCGCCGATGAACGACTTGGCGGTGACAACGTCCTGGTAGGACTGCCGGCCCGAGCGGAACGTGTACTTGTTCGCGCCGGTCACCGCGTCGGTGGCGGCCGGGCCGGAGATGAACAGCACCTTGTTCTGCGCCGCGATCGGAGCGACCTGCAACGCCACCCCGGAGGCGGTGGAGCCGGCAATGATCTTCGTACCCTTGCCGATCAGATCCTTCGCGGCGGAGACCGCCTTGGCCGGGTCGCCCGCGTCGTCGACCTCGGTCAGCTCGATCTTCCGGTCGCCGACCTTGCCGGTGCCCTGGGTGGCGAAGTCCAACCCCGCCTTGAACCCCTCGATGTACTGCTTTCCGTAGCTGGCCAGGGCTCCCGACTGGGAGTACACCAGGCCAACCTTGACCGGTGCGGCGTTGTCGCCGCCGCCGGTGGCGGTGTCCTGCGGGCTACCGCAGGCCGTGGCGGCCAGCGCCGCGGCCATCATCGTGGCGGCAGAGAGGAACGCCCGCCGCGTGTGCCGGACCGTCATCGCGACTCCAGGTGAGGACAGGATGCTGTGTTGTCGGCTCACGCTAGAAGTGACGTCACCCACGGGCTATGTGGCGGAAACACACAAGTAACGGGAACGAGGTAGCCGAGGGTTACAACGGGCCGCACCGCCACCTCGCGGCCGGTTTCCCCGATGGCCCGAACCCCCACCGGCCGCCCGGCGGATGTGTCGCCTCGCGCCATTCGCCCGCTGGGCCAGCCGCAGGGCCCGTCGTGATCGCCCGAGCGAACCGCAGCGCTCCCGACAGATCCTCCGCGACCACCGGCAGACGCACCACGATTCCATTCCCGCGCCGCGCCCACGACCACCACCCTCGATCCGTCAACCGCTCGCGGCCTGCCGTCGGCCTACCCGGCCCACCGCCGCGCCCAGCGGGCAAGATCCGCGCAACTTCCCCGATGTTGCTGCCTCAACCGGCGACGAGACAGCAACATCGGTGAAGTTGCCGCCTCAAGCCCGGCCCGCCCGTCATGATCGTGCTTGATCCAGGATCTGGTGGCCTCGTCGTCGCGGCGATACCACTCGATCCTGGATCGAGCACGATCTTGCGAGTGCCCCCGTCAGGGGCGGGCGGCGCCCCTGGACCGGCCCCTCGACATACCGCGGTCTTGCGTGCGTTGGCCTGGACGTGTCGCTGGCCCGCCGTCCGGGTGGCGGACGACGGGCCAGCGTCTGGGCCGGGCGTGTCGGCCCGGTGGTCGGCTCGGAGCGGGTCAGCTCCGGGCCGGGGTTCGGTAGGGGTCAGTTGTCGGCGAGACCGGGTCAGCGGCCGGCGCGGGCGGCGACGGCGGTGTCCGGGTGGTCGCTGAAGACGCCGTCGAGGCCCAGGCCGAGGAAGAGTTCGTACTCGGCGGTGATGTCGCCGCGTGCGTTCGGGTCGGTCCCGATCCGGAAGTCGACGGGGAGGAACTGGTTCTCGGCGCGGAATGTCCAGGAGTGCACGAGCAGGTGCTCCCGGTGTGCGTCGCGTACCACGTTGGTCGGGGTCAGCAGGGCACCGGCGGCGTTCCGGGGCACGATCAGGTTCTTGTTCGCCCCGATGCCGTCGGCGTATCCGGCGATCCACTTCAGCCCGGCCGGCGTGGCCAGGTCCTGGTAGCCGCGGGCGTCGCCGGTGACGGTGAAGTCGTACGGGCGGCCGATGGCGTCGAGCAGTTGGACCAGCTTGACCTCGGTCAGCCGGCTCAACCGGCGCAGGTTGGCCGTCTCGAACGACTGGATGAAAACCGGCGAGTTCTTCCGGTCCAGTTTGTTCTGCCGCAGCACCTTCAGCAGCGGCTCCTCCAGCGGCAGCCCGATCGAGGTGAAGTAGCTCGGGTGCTTGGTCTCCGGGTAGATGCCGATGGTGCGGCCCCGTGCCCGCCCCTCGGTTCGGGCCAGGTCGATGACCTCCTGGAGGGTGGGCACCTCGAAGCGGCCGTCGAAGGCGGTGTTCGCCACCCGGACCTGCGGCAGCCGCTCCTTGGCCCGCAGCGTCTTCAGCTCGGCGAGGGTGAAGTCCTCGGTGAACCATCCGGTCACCGCGACGCCGTCGATGGTCTTCGTCGCCTTGCGGGCCGCGTACTCCGGGTGCGCGGACACGTCGGTGGTGCCGGAGATCTCGTTCTCGTGCCGAGCGACCAACACGCCGTCGCGGGTGGAGACCAGGTCCGGCTCGATGTAGTCGGCACCCATCCGGATCGCCAACCGGTACGCCTCCAACGTGTGCTCCGGCCGGTAGCCGCTGGCGCCCCGGTGACCGATCACAATCGGTCGGTCGTTCGCCCGGGAGCGGTCCGCGTCGGTCGCGGGGCCGGCTTCGGCCATGGTCGGCACGGCCACGGCGGCGGCGAGCAGCACGCCGGCCAGGCCGAGGGTCGGAAGGGTACGTCGCATCGCCGTCTCCTGTCGTGGGGGAAGCCGCTACAGCAGACCGCCCCGGATTGACCGGCAGTTGGTCGATGGCTGGCCGGGAGGTGAATCTCCGGGTATGCGCGTTCCCGTGCCAGAGGGTGAGCGAAAAAGGAAGATTGTCTGGTGCGCCGGTTCTTCCGCAACCCCGTGCGGCTGGTGCCGTTCGCGTTCCTGGTGCCGATCCTGCTGGGCACCGGGCTGCTGATGGCGCGCTGGGCGACCGCCGATCACCAGGGTCCGCCCCTTGTCACGGCGCTCTTCACCGCCACCTCGGCCGTCTCGGTCACCGGCATGGCGATCACCGACACGCCGAACTACTGGTCCGGCTGGGGACTGGTGGTGATCACCCTGCTCACCCAGCTCGGCGGTCTCGGCATCCTCACCGTCGCGGCGCTCGTCATCCTGGTCGTCTCCAGTCAGCTCGGGCTGCGCAACCGGCTGCTCGTGCAGGCCGAGACCGCGGAGTTCGGCATCGGTGAGGTGGGCCGGTTGTTGCGTCGGATCGCGGTGACCGTCTTCGTCTGCGAGGCGGTGATGACAGCGCTGATCTCCGGCCGGCTCTGGCTTGCCTACGACTACCCGCCCGGGCGGGCCCTCTGGTCGGGTGTCTTCCACGCCGTGCAGGGGTTCAACAACGCCGGATTCGCGCTCTATTCGGACGGCCTCCTGGCCTTCAGCCGTGACCCGTGGGTCTCGCTGCCCCTGGCGGGCGGCGCGATCGTCGGCGGGCTCGGGTTTCCCGCCCTGTTCGAGGCGGTCCGCGAGTGGCGCCAACCGGCGCACTGGGCGGTCGCGACCAAACTGACCGTCTGGGGCACCACAGTGCTGCTGGTGATCGGCTTCGTCGGCCTGCTCACCGCCGAGTGGACGAACGCGGGCACGATCGGCCAGTACGACGTACCCGGCAAGATGCTCGCGTCGTTCACCCAGATCGCGTTGAGCCGCACGGGTGGCTTCAGCGTCCTGAACATCGCCGCCCTCCAGGAGGAGAGTTACCCCCTGCTGATCGTGCTGATGTTCATCGGTGGGGGCAGCGCCAGCACGGCGGGCGGCATCAAGGTCGCCACGTTCTTCCTGCTGGCGTTCACCATCTGGGCGGAGCTGCGCGGCGAGCCCGACGTGACGGTCGGGCACCGCCGGGTGGCCACCGCCAGCCAACGACAGGCGATCACCGTGGCGCTGCTCAGCGTCGCGCTGGTCACGGCCGGAACGATGACGTTGCTGCTGCTCACCGAGGGCGTCCGCTTCGTGGCGGCCCTGTTCGAGGTGACCTCCGCGTTCAGCACCACAGGTCTGACCATCGGTCTGGCCGCCGAGTTGCCGGCCGGCGGTCAACTGGTCCTGACCGTGCTGATGTTCATCGGCCGGGTCGGGACGCTCACCCTCGGGTCGGCGATCGCCCTGAACACGCGACGCCGGCTCTACCGCTATCCCCAGGAACAACCAGTTGTCGGTTAGCACCAGGAGGGCGAGTGTCGGCGAGACGAGCGGACAGCGGCGGCATCGTGGTGATCGGGCTGGGTCGCTTCGGTTGCCACCTGGCCGGGTCGCTGACCCGGATGAACCGCGAGGTGTTGGCCATCGACCACGACCCGGCGCAGGTGCAGCGCTGGTCGGCGCAGCTCGACCGGGTCGTGCAGGCGGACTCGACAGAGGAGGGGGCGCTGCGGCAACTCGGGATCACCGGTTTCGGCCAGGCGGTGGTCGCCATCGGGGCCTCGGTGGAGGCGAGTGTGCTCACCGTGCTGGCCCTCGTCGAGTTGGGCCTGCCACAGATCTGGGCCCGGGCCACCTCGCAGAAGCACGCCAAGATCCTGTCGTCGGTGGGCGCACACCACGTGATCTTTCCGGAGGCGGAGACCGGCGACCGGGTTGCGCACCTGATCGTCAGCCGGTTGCTGAACTTCATCGAGTTCGACGACGACTTCGCCATCGCCACCGTCCGAGTGCCCGAGACCCTTGTCGGTCGTACCCTGCGCGACCTACGACCCGAGGAGCACTACGGGATCCGGGTGGTCGGCGCGAAGCTGCCTGGTGAACGCTTCCGCTACACCTCGGACGACACCGCGCTCCCTGCGGGTGGGGTGCTCATCGTGGAGGGTGGGATCGACCAGGTGCAGCGGTTCGCCGGGCAGCGCTGACCGTCACCGCGGGTGGGGGCCGTGACCACGACCCCCGGTCAGTTTGGCGCTTTTCCCGGACCACCACCCTGGCCTACGGCCTTCGGTTTCGCCGGGCCCTTGGGTGCCGCCGGTGGCTTGGCCTTCGGCGCTCCACCGCCGCCGCCGGCGCCGGCACGCACCGTCGTCTTCTTCGGCGGGGCCTTCGGCGCGGTGGGCTTGGGCGGCGGGGCCGTGGACGGCGTGCTGCCGGCGACCCCGGAGACGCGTACGCCGCAGGTCACCTCGCCGAGTCGGAACTCCACAGGCAGCGGGTTGGCCCCGCTGTACGTCCCGGTGAGGGTGAGCTTCTCGGCCGCGCCGGGGGCCAGCGTGTTGCGTTGGGCCGCCGGCCGGATCACCACGGTGCTCCCCTGCTGGTGCACCGGCGCGGGTTCCGCCTTCGTCACCGTCTGCTGACCGGGGAAGCTGAAACTCATCGCCCAGTCCCGCAGCTCCCGGTCACCGGTGTTGGTCAGCGTCAGGTCGGCGGCGAAGTCGGTGCCGGAGTCCGTCCGCAGCGCGTACGCCACCTCGCAGGGCGCCGCGGTCGGCAGACCCATCCGCGCCTCGGTCGTCGGCCGGCCCTCACCGTTGGCCGGGCTGCGCGAGGTGAACCCCCACATCACCCCGGTGACCGCGATCAGCCCGACGGCTGCCACCCCGGCCTCCACCCGCCGACGCCGGGTCACCCGCTGCCGGGCTCGCCGGTTCCGTTCGCGGGTACGCGGAAACGGCATCGCGTCGGTCGCCGCCGACCAGGGCAGAATCGTGGTCCGCGCGCTGCTCAGCACGGCCGGGTCCAGGGGGCCGGTGGCCGGGGAGACCGGCACCGCCGCCAGCATGCCGACCGCGTCGGAGAGGATCCGGGTCAGCTCGGCGGAGGCCGGTCGGTCGGCGGGCCGCTTCGCGAGGCAGCGCCCCACCAACTCGGTCACCTCGTCGGGCAGCCCCGCGACTGTGGGCATCGGCTCCGGGTCGGTGTACATGTGTGCGCGCAACATCTGGGTGGTCGTCGTGGCCTGCCACGGCAGCCGGCCGGTGAGCATCCGGTAGAGCAACAGCCCGACGGCGTACACGTCGGTGGCCGGGGACACCTGGCCGTTGTCCAGCCGTTCCGGTGCGAGGTACGCGGGTGTGCCCAACAGCGCGCCGTCCGGCCCCTTCTCGCTCTCCCCCACGAGGGCGGAGATGCCGAAGTCGACGACCTTGACCCCGGTGGAGGTGAGCATGACGTTGCCCGGGGTGACGTCGCGGTGCACCACGCCCCGGGCGTGCGCGGTGGTCAACGCCGAGCTGACCTCCGCGCCGATCGTCACCGCCTCCCGCCAGGGCAGCTGGCTCTCCCGGCCCAGTCGGCTGGCCAGCGAGGTGCCGTCGACAAGCTCCATCACCACGTACGGCACGGTCAGACCGACCTGCTCGGACTCGCCGTAGTCGTACACGTTTGTGATGTTGGGGTGGCAGAGTCGCGCGGCGGCCTGCGCCTCGATCCGGATCCGGTGGCGGAAGGCCCGGTCGCTGGCCAGTCTGGAGGCCAACACCTTCACCGCGACCTGGCGGCCGAGCACCTCGTCGTAGCCGCGCCACACCACCGACATGCCGCCCGCACCGAGCTGCTCGATCAGCCGGTACCGCTCATCGAGGAGCTGCGCGCTGTTTCGGTCCCCACCACCCATGGTGACCGTTGTTGCCCAGGATCAACCGACCTACACCTGGAGTATCGGAATCGGTCAGGATTGTCACCCGTTCAGGGTGTGTCGAAGCCCTCGGCCGAGCCGAGGGCTGCGACACGCGCCCCTAGGCGGTGGCCAGCAGTTGGTCCACCGGGGCGTAGTCGTCGGTCAACACCAGCGCCCCGCCGACGAAGTCCGTCAGCGCGGTGCCGGAGAGCAGGCTGACCTTCGGATCCACAGCGGTCAGCCGGGCCCGCACCGCTTCCAGCGGCAGCGGCGCGTCGGAGCCGACGATGAGGAAGTTGGAGCCCCGTTCCTCGGCGAGCGCCTCCGGCGGCGCGATCAACGCGACGTGCCGGAACTCGGTGGCCACGGTGGCCAACTCGGCGCGGATGAACCGCAGCGGCGGGTAGTCGATGACGTTCTGCACGTACACGCCGCCGGGGCGGGTAACCCGCCGGACCTCGGCGGCCATCTCCCGGGTCGCCAGGTGCCAGGGCACCACCAGGTGACCGAACGCGTCACCGACCACCAGGTCACGGCTGTCCGTCGGCTCGCCGGCGACGAGCATCCGGGCGTCGCCCACCACCGCCCGCAGCTCCGGCCCGGCCCGTACGCCCAGCTCCTGCTCGCCCAGCTCGACCAGCCCGCCGTCGATCTCGAACACCACGTTGTCGGTGCCCGGCCGGGTGGCGGTCAGGTAGCGCGGCACTGTGAATCCGCCGCCGCCCAGGTGCAGCGCGTCCAGCCGCTGACCGGCCGGCGCGGCGACGTCCGCGACGGCGCCGATCCACTTCGTGTACGCGTACTCCAGGTGTTTCGGGTCGGCGAGGTCCACGTACGAGTGCTGGGCCGAGTTGAGCAGCAGCGTCCGCCCGGTGGGCCGGTTCGGGTCGGTGGTGACCCGGGCGCAGTGGTACGCCGTCTCGATGTCACACGGGTTCGGTGCCACTGTGCTCAGCCCCGCCCCGATCAGGCCGAGCACGGCCAGTGCGGCCCGGGTCCGGGCCGGACCGGGCAACTCGGTGGGCTCCTGCCGGCGCAGATACCAGCCGAGGCCGATGCCGACCAGCCCGAGCGCAATCGCCAGGGTCACCAGGATGACAGTGCTGCGCAGGGCGGCGACCAGCACGAAGCCGGTGAGCAGGGTCGCGGTGATGCCGCCCAGGGTGCCGATCCCGGAGAGTCGACCGACCACCTGGCCGGTGCGGCGCAGATCGGCCAGTTGAAGCTTCACGACCAACGGGGTGACCGCCGCCAACAGCGCGGCCGGCACGAACACGGCAAGCGAGACCAGGAGCAGGATGCCGCTGGCCGCGCCACCGCGCAGCACCTCACCGGCGTACCGGACGACGGGCAGGGTCACGGCGGTGGCGATGCCGGCCAGCACCAGCGCCGGGGCCAGCAGACCGCGCGGGTTGCGCCGGTCGGCCAGCCAGCCGCCGGTCCACGCCCCGTAGGCGATCGCGGCCAGCGCGACGCCGATCACCGAGCTGGTCACCTGGAGGGTCACCCCGACGTATGGGCCGACCAGGCGCAGCGCGACGGTCTCCAACACCAGCACGGCACCGCTGGAGAAGAAGACCAGGAAGGCGGCCAGGCCGTTGGGCAGCGCCCGGCCGGTGACCGGCACGGACGGGGCAGCGGCGGCCGGCGGGGCCGCGACGTCGGGCGGTGGGGAACTCATCGTCGCGATGGTACGCAGCGAAGCTGGCGTTCAGGGTCAGTACAGCGATAGATGAACGTGGTTCGTGTGGGAAGCGGCGGGGCTGCCGCTGCCGCTGTACGACCGCCAGCCGGTGCCGGGATGCCAGATCTGCCGGTACCAGATCACGTAGAGCACGCCCAGTCGGTCGGCGTTGCGCACGTGCCAGGCGGCCAGGCTGTCGCCGTACGCCTTGTCGCCGCCCGTCGCGTTCTTGTCCTCGAAGCCGTTCGTGGCGGCTGCGAAGTCGCAGGCACGCCCCTTCGGGTGCTCGCCGCCGCCACCGCTGCGCTTGCAGGAGACGTGCCGCTTGTAGCCGGCCGCCTGGGTCTGCTTGAGCGCGTTGAGGGTGCGCGGAGTGATGCAGCCGGACGTGGTCGGGTCCTTCACCGAGCACGACTCCGACGGCCAGGATCCGTCGGAGTTGCGTGGTGCGGGCGTCGCCGAGGCGGAGCTGCCGCCGCTGAAACCGTTGCTGCTGCCCGAGCTGACCTCGGCGAGGGCCTCCTCGGCCTCCTTCTTCTTCTTCGCCATCACGGCGAGCTGCTTCTGCTGCTCGCGGACTTCCGCGTCGATGGCGACCTTGGCCTGTTGCGCCTGCTCCCGGGCTTCGACGAGATCACGCAGCCGCTTGCTGTCCCGCTGGGCCATCAGGTCGAGGTCGCTCGCCCGTTCCAGGAACGCCTGCGGCGTGGCGGTGTTGAGCAGCATCGACGCCGGGCCCAGCCGACCGAGCCGGTAGGACTGTGCGGCGACCTCGCCGACCTGCTCGGTGAGCCCACCCATGCGGCCCTCGATCGCCGTCAACTCGCCGGTCAACGCCGTCTGACGACGCTTGGAGTTGTCGAGCTTGGCCTTGGCCTCGATGTGCCCCTTGGCGGTCAGCTCCAACGCGTCCTGAAGCTTCTTGCTGCCACCCTCGCCCGGCTCGGCGTACGCCGGCACGGCGGCACCGCCGAGCACCAGCGCGACGGCGGCGAGCAGAGCGAACAGAGCGCGGCGACCGAGCCGCGGGCTGAGCCTGGTCCTGGGCACGAAAGCGTCCTTCCGTCGACCGCCGGCCCCCGGTGAACAACTGCACGGCGGCGGCCCCACCGGCGCCGATCGGCGTCCTGCTGGCGGAGACCGCCGGTCACGATACCGGACTGTGGGCCGCTGACCAGCCCCCGGACCGTCGGCATACCCAGATGTCGACGGAGCGTTCCGGCAGTGTCGCGCAGCGCGCGAATCAACAGTCGCGCAGTGCGCGGATCAGTCGCCGAGGAGGGCGTCGCGTACCTCTGCCCAGACCTGCTCGTTGGCGGCGACGAGCAGACCGCGGCCGTCGTCGGCGGGGTGGTAGTCGACGCCGTCGAACCGGCGGGCGACGCCACCGGCCGCACGGACCAGCACGGTGCCCGGGGCATGGTCCCACGGCAGGGTGCGCCAGAAGAGGACGAACTGCTGCTCGCCGGTGAGGATGTCCAGATACTCCCGGCCGGCGCAGTGTTGGCCGGGCAGCAGCTCACCGAGCCGTTGGCCGCCGGCGCGGACCTGGTCGCGGGTCTCCGGCGGCAGGAACTGGGTCATCGCCGCGCCACGCAGCTCGCCGAGTGGCGGCACCGAGATGGTGCCGTCCACCGACTGGCCGTTGAGCAGGGTGCCGTCGTCCGCCCAGCCGGCCGCGAGGGTGCCGGCGAGTGGGTCGAGGATCCAGCCGGCGGTTGGCCGACCATCGGTCAGCAACGACACCATCAGGGCGAACGGCCGGCGACCGGCGGCGAAGTTGGCGGTGCCGTCGACCGGGTCGACAAGCCAGACGTCACCGGCGTCGCGCAGGTGCCGCAGCAACCCCGGATCGTCGGCGACGCCCTCCTCACCGACCACCGTCGAACCCGGCCGCAGCCGGCGCAACCCCGCGGACAGCAACTCCTCGGCCCGGCGGTCGGCGACGGTGACCACCTCACCTGGTGCCTTCTCCGACACGTCGGCGTCGTCGAGCTTGCGGAACAGTGGCACGACGACCTGGTCGGCGGCCTCCCGCAGCAGGTCGCCAACGTCGTCGAGCAGGGTGTCAGCCACGCGGCGGCAGCTTGACCACGCTGACGAAGAACTCGTCGATCTGGCGGACCACCGAGATGAAGCGCTCGAAGTCCACCGGCTTGGTCACGTAGGCGTTGGCGTGCAGCTGGTAGCTGCGCAGGATGTCCTCGTCGGCCTGCGAGGTGGTGAGCACCACCACCGGGATCCGACGCAGTTCCGGGTCGTTCTTGATCTCTTCCAGCACCTCCCGGCCGTCGCGCCGGGGCAGGTTGAGGTCGAGCAGGATCAGATCGGGTGCGACAGCGTCCGCGTACTGGCCCTCCCGCCGCAGGTAGGCGAGCGCCTCGGCGCCGTCGGAGACGACGGTCAGCCGGTTACGCAGCTTGTGCTCCTCGAACGCCTCCTGGGTCATCAGCACGTCACCCGGGTCGTCCTCGACGAGCAGGACCTCGATCGGGCTCTTGCCATCCGCCGGCGCGGTCATCCCACCGTCTCCCTCATGTCACCCGTTCTACCGCCTTCCGGCGACCTGTCGGCCCGGTCCGGCCGGTCCGACCCCCCGGACTGCTCACTCGGCGTCGCCGGAGTCTCGTTCGAGGGCGTCGCGTCGTCCGCAGTCAGGGCCGGTGGCTGCTCCGGCGAGTCGACGGCGGCAGCCGCCTCCAGGTCCTCGGGAAGCGCCGGCAGCGTGAACCGGATCGCGGTGCCCTCCGGCACGGAGGTGTCCACCCAGACCCGACCGCCGTGATATTCAACGATCTTCTTGACGATGGCCAACCCGATGCCCGTGCCCGGGTACGCGTCCTTCGAGTGCAGCCGCTGGAAGATCACGAAGATCTTGTCGGCGAACTCCGGCTCGATCCCGATGCCGTTGTCCTGGCAGCTGATCTCCCACTCGGTGCCCACCAGCCGGGCCGAAACGTGCACAGTGGGCGCGACGTCCGCGCGGCGGAACTTGATCGCGTTGCTGACCAGGTTGGCCAGCAGGTTGGTGAGCAGTGGTTCCTCACCCGAGATCACCGGCAGGTCGGTCCAGGTCAGCTCGGCGTCGGCGTACTGCCGGGCGGCCTCGGTCTGGCCTGCCACGTCGCCCATCACCTTGTTGAGGTCGACCTCGACGAAGCCGGTGGTGAGCCGACCGATCCGGGAGAACGCGAGCAGGTCGTTGATCAGGCGCTGCATCCGCTGCGCGCCGTCCACCGCGAAGGCGATGTACTGGTCGGCGCGCTCGTCGAGCTGCCCGGCGTAGCGGCGCTGGAGCAACTGGCAGAAGCTGGCCACCTTGCGCAGCGGCTCCTGGAGGTCGTGCGAGGCCACGTACGCGAACTGTTCCAGGTCGCGGTTGGACCGGGTCAACTCCTCGGCCTGCTTCTGAAGCTGGCTGTTGACCCACTCGATCCGCTCGCGGGCGGCCCGCACCTCGGCCAGGTCGGCGGCGATCTTCTGGCGCATCGCGTCCACGTCGTCGCCGAGCTGGATGAACTCCGGCGGGCCGGTGGTGGCGATGCGGTGCTGGTAGTCGCCCTCGGCGACCTCGCGGACCTGCGTGGCCAGGCCGGTCAGTGGCCGGACCACCATCCGGTCCAGGGAGAGCAGCAGCACCGCGCCGGCCACGACGACCACCAGGGCCGCCACGATCAACAGGACGACAAGCACGTTGCTGCTGGTGCGTACGTTGTCGGCGGTCTGCTCCCGGGCAGCCAGGACCTCCTCCTGAAGGTCGTTGACCGCCGTGCGCACGCCGTCGAACTGCTGCCGGGCCTGCTCGGTGACAAGTGCCTGGCCCGCGCTGGTGCCGCTGCGCTCGGTGGTGGTGATCACCGGCTCGGCCACCGACTGCCGCCACTGCGTGGTGCGTTCCTCGACTATCCGCAGCTCCTGGCTGATCTGTGGATAGTCGTCGAGCAGCGCCCGCATCGAGACGATGACGCTCTGCTCCTGGGCGAGCCCCTCCCGATAGGGGTTCAGGTCGTCCTGGTCACCGCTGACCGCGTACCCGCGGATCGCCGTCTCCTGGTCGAGCAGCGCGTTGAGCAGCTCCTGCGACTGCACCCGCAGCGGGCCGGTCTCGTTGAGCACGGCGTCGATCTGGGTACGGTTGCGGGCGGCCATGGTCGCCTCCGCGGCGGCCAGGGCGATCAGCAGCACCCCCACGACGGTGAGCAGCGTGATGACCCGACGGCGCAGACTCCAGCCGCCAACCACCGGCTTCACCGGCCACCACCCCGGCTCACCAGCAGCATTGCCACGTCGTCGGCGAGCGGGCCGCCGTTGATCTGCTCGGCCCGGCCGACCAGCCACGCCGGCAGGGCCGGCAGCGACACCTCGCGGTTGGCCGGCTCGTCCAGCAGCCCGCTCAGGCCCGGCACGTCGAGTCGCTCGTCACCGGCACCCACCCTCCCCTCGATGAGCCCGTCGGTGTACATCAGCAGGGACCAGTCATCGGTGTCGAACTCCAGGTCGTAGGCGATCGGCCGGCGGGGTCGTACGCCCAGCAGCAGGCCGCCGGGCGCGGGCACCGGGGTGACCCGGCCGCCGGAGAGCAGCAGCGGCGGGGGGTGCCCGGCGAGTCGGACTGTCGCGCGGTTGGCGTCCAGGTCCAGCCTGGTCGTGGCCACCGTCGCGAAGATCTCCTGAAGGCGGCGCTCACTCATCAGCACCTGCTCCAGCGCGGGCAGCACCTCGTCGTCCGGCACACCGGCGAGCACCAGGGCCCGCCAGGCCACCCGCAGCTCGACGCCGAGCGCGGCCTCGTCCACCCCGTGCCCACAGACGTCGCCGACGATCAGGTCGAGACGGTCCGGACGGGTCTGCACCACGTCGTAGAAGTCCCCGCCGATCAGGGCGGCGTGCCGGCCCGGCCGGTAGAAGGTGTGCACCGCCACCTGGTCGGTCGTCATCAGCGGCTGGGGCAGCAGGCCGCGTTCGAGTCGGGCCGACTCGGCCTGGCGCAACTCGACCTCGCGCAGCCGGCGGGCGTTCTCGTCGGCGCGCTTGCGCTCCACGGCGTAGCGCAGCGCCCGGGTCAGCAGCACCCCGTCGACCTGACCCTTGACCAGGTAGTCCTGTGCGCCCTCGGCGACCGCCACGACGCCCAGGTGCTCGTCCGAGCGGCCGGTCAGCACACAGACCGCGGCGCCGCTGGACATCTCCAGCACCTGGCGCAGCCCGTCCAGCCCCTGTGCGTCGGGCAGGCCCAGGTCGAGCAGGACGCAGTCGACGTCGGTGATCCGCTCCCGCGCCGCGCGAAGGCTGGTGGCGACCAACAGGTCGATCATCGAGTTGGTCTCGGCGAGCAGCTCGCCGACGAGGAACGCGTCGCCCTCGTCGTCCTCCACCAGCAGCACCCGCAACCGCTCGCCGGGTGGCAGGTCGGCGTGCCGCGCCAGGCCACCGTGCGGGTACGGCACAACTGGGGACCCGGTCGAGCCGGACCCCCGGTGCGGCCGGGTCACCGCCGCGAGACGCGGGAGATCGCTGGTGATGTCGGGCTCCTTCCGAGTGCCCTGCTGATCCTGTATTAGACAACGGTCGCACACAACACGATGCCCACGGCACGGGCGGGGATGGGGCGCATCACTGCCCGCCCAGAGAGAGGCAGCCGATCGGCCGTCCCGCCCCGGGCCCCGGAACGGCAGGATGATGCCACCCCAGGCCCCACCACCCCGAGGAGTTTCCGTGGGCGCACCTCCCACCCCGGCCACGACGGGCACGCCGGCCCGCGCGACTCCGGGCGTACCCCCTGCGGACCGCGCGCTGACCCGGCCGCACCGGCGGCTCGTGGCCGCCGCGGCGGCGCTTGTGGCGCTGGCCGCCGTCGGCGCCGGCAGTCTGCTCGACCTGCGCACGCCGACACCGAAGCCGGCGGACGCCCCGGTGGGCGAGTTCAGCGCCGGCCGGGCGTTCGAGGACGTCCAGGTGATCGCCGCCCGGCCGCACGTCGCCGGCAGCTCGGCCAACGACCAGGTCCGCGCGCACCTTGAGCAGCAGTTCCGCGGGTTGGGCCTGGAGACCGAGGTGCAGGACACCGTGGCTCCGGAGGCCGGTCAACTCAGCGGGGCGGCGGGCGGGGCGACACTGGCCCGGGTCCGCAACGTGGTGGCCCGGCTGCCCGGCACCGACTCGACAGGTCGGGTCTTCCTGGTCGCCCACTACGACTCGGTGCAGACCGGGCCGGGCGGCAACGACGACGCGGCCGGCACCTCGACAATCCTGGAGGTGGCCCGCGCGCTGACCACCGGCCCGCGACCCCGCAACGACATCGTCTTCGTGTTGACCGACGCCGAGGAGGCGTGCCTCTGCGGGGCGTCCGCGTTCGCCGCCAGCCACCCGCTGGCCGCCGACGGCGGGGTGGTGCTCAACCTGGAGGCGCGCGGCTCCGCCGGACCGGTGATCATGTTCGAGACGTCCCGGAACAACGCGAAACTCGTTGACGTCTTCGGCCGGGCCGCCCCGCACCCGGTCGGCACCTCGTTCGCTGTGGAGATCTACCGGGCGCTGCCCAACGACACCGACTTCACCGCGTTCCTGGACCGGAAGTTCGTCGGGCTGAACTCGGCGTACATCGACGGCGGGGCGATCTACCACACCCCGCTGGACACACCGGCGGCCATGGACCGGGGCAGCCTCCAACAGCACGGGGACAACGCGCTGGGCCTGGCCCGGGAGTTCGGCCGCACCGACCTGACCGACCTGCGCTCCGGGCACGACGCGACCTACTTCCCGGTCCCCGGTGGGCTGGCCCGCTACCCGGGCTGGCTCATCCTGCCGCTGGCCCTGCTCGCGGTGGCGGCGGTGGCCGCGCTGGGCTGGCTGACCCGCCGCAGTGGCCGGGCCAGCACCGGCCGGCTGGTCGCCGGCTTCGCGCTGGCCCTGGTGCCGATCATCGCCGCGCCGGCCGCCGCCCAACTGCTCTGGCTGGCGATCACCACGATCCGACCGGGGTACGCGGAACTCCTCGACCCGTACCGGCCGATCTGGTACCGGTTGGCTGTCCTGGCGCTCGCCGCCGCCATCGTGTTCGCCTGGTACGCGCTGCTGCGCCGCCGGATCGGCCCGGCCGCGCTGGCCGTGGGCGGGCTGGCCTGGCTGGCCCTGCTGGGGGTGCTGCTCGCCGTGGCGGTGCCCGGCGGGGCGTACCTCACCACAGTGCCGGCGCTGGCCGGCGCCCTCGGCGGGCTTGTCGCGCTGCGGACCCGGCAGACCGGGCCGTGGCCGGTGGTGGCGGTGACCGCCGCCGCGGCGGTTGGCGTGGTCATCCTGCTACCCACCGTGGTGCTGCTCTTCCCCGCGCTGGGGATGGCGATGGGCGGGGTGGCCGCGCTTGTCGCGGTGCTGCTCGGCCTGACCGCCCTGCCGGTGGTCGACCTGCTGCACCCGCAGGCCGGCGGCCAGCGCGGCCTGCGGGCGTTGCGCGCCCGCCGGCTCGGCCTGCTGCCGGCCGTGGCCGCCGCCGTGGCGGCGGTGGTGCTCGCCGGGGTCGGGCTGGGCGTCGACAGGTTCGACGCCGCCCATCCCGCGCCCACCCACCTGATGTACGCGATGGACGCCGGCACCGGCCAGGCCCGCTGGCTCAGCCACGAGGCCGACCCGCAGTCGTGGACTGACGGTTACGTGGACGGGACCGCCGACGTCGGCGACGACTTCCCCGGCCTCGGCGACGGTGAGCTGCGGGCCGGCCCGGCACAGTCGGCGAGCCTGCCGGCACCGAAGCTGGACGTGGTGGCCGACACCACCTCCGGTGGGGAACGCACCCTGCGGCTGCGGCTCACCCCGCAGCGGGTCGCCCGGCTCGCCACCCTGCACGTCGACACGTCGACGGCCACAGTGCTGCGGGCCGAGGTGGCCGGGCGGCCGGTGCCGGTGGAGCCCCGGGCGGGCAGGTGGGGCTTCGGGCTGGTGTTCCACGCTCCGCCCGCCGAGGGCGTCGAGGTCACGCTGACAGTGCGGCCGATCGCCGGGCAGGTGTCGTTGCGGGCCATGGACGCCAGCGACGGGTTGGACGCGCTGCCGGGCTTCCGCCCCCGACCGCCGGGCGTCGGCGTGGTCGGGTCGCACAGCTCCGAGATGCTGGCGGTCGCCCGCACGTATCCCTTCTGACCGGCCATCCGGTGGTCCGGCGGAGACTGCTTCCCGCCGGACCACCGCACTAGCCGTAGAGGGCTGACACCCACAGGTGGGTCACCGTGTCGACCAACAGTCTCCGGTCGTCGAACGGCGGCACGCCGCACGCGGCCAGTGGGGCGGCATCAGACCGACCACGCCCGCACGATGTCGTCGGGCCCCCAGACAAGGTCCACAGCCCCAGCCGGAAGGTTGACCCCAGAGCGGCTGACGACGACCAGCCCGCTGGTCCCGGGCTGAAAACCCGGAATCATCGGGGCGTGGCGGCGCAGGTCGTCGAGATGGTGCCGGTCGAAGGGGCCGTCCTGCCACTTGATCGAGCCGGCGAACGCGATGTGCGAGGCGATCGGGGCGCGGTCGGCGCCGACAAGGTCGATCTCCGGGTTGGACTGCCGGTTCCACCAGCCGCCGACCTCCCACGTGTCGGTCCAGGGCAACTCGCCAGCGCCAGCGGAGATGGCCAGCGCGTCGCGGATGATCGGCTCGACGGCGTTGCCCCGCCAGGCGGACCACCGACTGTCAAGGGTGGCGCGAGCGGCAGCTGTCCGATCACGCAGAACCAGTTGCTGCACATCGCGCAGAATGGCCAGGTACAGACGCAGGTTGCTGTCGGCGATTCGATACTGGGCCAGTTTGCTGGGCTTTGTGGAGAGCGGCTTGTCCACAGCCAGGATCTGTTTCTCCTCGACGAGCCGATGCAGCAGCGGCGACAGGGTGCCGGAGCTGACCGGGCCACTGCGGTCCCCGGCGGCGGCGGCGATGTTGCTGAACGTGCGGCTACCTGTCCCGCCGACCGCTTCCAAGATGCGCCGGGCAGTGTCCGGAGCGGGAAACTCCGACGCCAGGGACTGTTCAGGGACGGTGAACAACGCTGACGTCTTGTTGGCGATCTCCTGACTCAGGAAATCGGCGGGTGGCGTTCCCGGCAGCCATTCCAGGGCGATACCGGGCAGTCCACCGGTGATCAGGTACGCATCGATCGCGTCCGCGCCGCCCAACCCGGTCACGGCGGCGGTTTCGGCAGGATTGAACGGGCCGAGGACCATGTTCGTGGCCCTTCCGTAGAACGGTCTGTCGTACTCGGTGAATCGCTGCATCATGTGCAGATCACTGCCGAGCAGCAGCAGGAGCACCGGCTTGCTGGAGATGAGCCGATCCCAGGCGACCTGAAGGTGCCCGTCGAACGTCGCGTCCTGCTCGGAGATCCAGGGCAGTTCGTCGAGGACGACCACACTCGGCGTATCGGGCAGGACACCCGCCAAGATCCGCAGCATGTCTCCCCAGCCACCGGCCGGCGGCTGGGACGGCAGAAGATCACGACCGCCAGCGGTGAGCAGCGACGAGTCGCGCAGAGCGCTGAGAAAGTAGCCGACCGCTTCGGTGCTCGACGCGCCCTTGACCGCGGTGTAGAAGCAGTACGGCAGGTCGACCCGGTCGCACAACTCCTGTACCAGCCGCGACTTGCCCACCTGCCGCCGTCCACGGATGGCGACAGATCGCCCTTCGCCGGTGCGCTTCACTTGATCAAGCTGCCGGCCGAGCCTGTCAAGTTCCGCGCGACGCCCGACGAACATCGGCGCTCCCGAAGCTAGATTGAATCTTACTTCGAAGCAGTCTACCTGGATTCGGCGTCGCACCGAGGCGCTAGCTTCCGGCGGTGAGCTACGACATGTTCGTTCAGCGGTTCGAACAGGGCGACGCCGCCCCGATGCCGGGCGATGCCTTTCTGGCCGTCTTCGCGCCCAGGGCCGACCATCGGGAGCCGCAGTACAACTACTGGCACATCAGCGCCGACGACGGCAGCACCGCGGACGTCTACGCCACCCTTGCCGACGACACGCTCCGCAGTCTGATGATCAGCCGGTTCTCTGGCGGCCCCATTCTCGACATGCTCGTCACGTTCCTCGGACTCGCCGATGCCGTTGTGCTCCCACCTGGCTGCCCCGCCCTGCTCGCACACGAAAATCAGCGGTGCCACCTACCCGAGGATCTTCGCGCCGACGCCGTGGTCGTTCAGTCCGGGGCGGACGTAGAGCGCGTCCTTCGGAGCTGCTAGGCGATGTCTAGCGCACATGTTCGGTTACGGGACATGCTGCCCTCGCGTCCCACCACGGCCCTTTACAAGATCCGTTAGGCCGATTGATGACGGAGCGGGCCGGCGGAGACGATGCCGATATGGACGCATGGGCGGACGGCGACCTGGATGGCGAGTTCGAGCGGCAGCTTGACGACCTCCTGGCCGAGCTGAACTCAGACTGGGTGGAGCCCGAACTGCCGCCGAGGTTCGCGAGTAACGAGGCTTTCCGTCGCTACCACCGAAGGGGCGGCAAACGCTGGCAGCTTGCCTGCGTCCTTCGAGAACGCCCTGACCTGGCGGCCACCCTGGCCGACCGAGTCCTGGCCGCCGTGGTCTGCGACGAACACGTGGCCGCCAATCGCCAACTCATCGAGCCGATGTTGGCAGCGGTGGGCCGCCGCAGGGTCCAGGAGTACCTCATCTCGGTCGTCACCTCTGGATCACTGCTGCAACGCGTCTGCGCGGTCCGCGCCTGGTATTGGTCGCAGGCCGTGCTCGTGTACGAGTCACCTGAGGCCGTGACCAGCGGGCAGCCCACGAGGGGTAGCCAGGCCCAGGATGACGAGGTTGTCGACCTGCGCGCGTGGTATCGGGCAGCCTGCCTCACCGCCTTCGTCGACTGCGACCACAACCCCACACGCGAATGGCTCGCCCGCGGCTTCATCCTGGTCGAGTCCTTCTATCCGGCGAACCTGCACCGCCGGGTGGCTGCGGCCCGCGCTATCGCCGAATCCGACCCGATCCGGTTCAAGGAACTCATCGCCGCGACCACGGATGGAACGAACCTCGCTGCCATCCGGCCCGCTGGTGATCGCTGAGTTCCACCCCCACCGCGAGGCCCGAGACCCCCACCACCAAGCCCGCGAGTTCTGGCCGGGCTGGCGATTCTTCTCCGGCTAGGGCGTACCCGCAGCCCCTTGCCCTTCAGCCGGTGCGCCAGAACTACACGCAGGCCGGCCTCCACATTCCAAGCCCGTGGGTACACGCGACAGGGAAGCACCCAGCATCGTCTGCTTCATCGACCACATCGAAACCGCGTGGCAGAAGACGAGCGACGGCGAGATAGCGCAGACATCGATCCCATATCCCGCTCACGTGCAGGCACCCCTCAATGTGGCGGTGCCGCCGACCGCCTAGCGAGTCGTTCGCCAGGCAGCATCCGCCCCGGATTTGGGCGTACCGTGGCTGGTGGCAGGCCAGCCGGTTGTAGCGGTCGGTGGGCCGCCCCAGACCGCTACCGGGGAGCCCTGATGACGAACCCGACCACCGGTGACAACCTCGCTCGACTCCGCCGAGCTGCGAAGCTCACTCAAGAGCAGCTGGCCGAACGCGCCGCGCTGAGCGTCGAGACAGTCCGAAAGTTGGAACAGAACAAGCCCGGCTCGGCTCGCCTGGAAACCCTTCACGCGTTCGCCCGCGCGCTCGGTGTGCCCACCACCGCGTTGATCGGTGACGCGTCCGGAGCCGCCGCCCGGGACGAGCCTCACCATCGCCCGCTGTCCCTGGCCGAGATCCGCCGAGCGGTCGCCCCCGTGCACGGGCTGACCGGTGCCGCGCTGGCCGCGCCCGTTGGCGACCCACCACCCGCCGATACGCTCCGGACGAGACTGCGTGCCGTCGACCGGGCGTACCAGGCCAACGACTACGCCACCGCGCTGACCGCCCTGCCACCGCTGCTGCTCGACGTACGCGCCGCCGTGAGCCTGGCCGCTGACGATGACGAGCCGGCCGCGTTCGCTCTGCTCGCCCGCACCCTTCACCTGACCGGGAACCTGCTCATTCAGCTACGCGCGGGCGACCTGGCGCAGACCGCACTCACGGACGCGCTGACCGCCGCACGCCGGTCCGGGGACCAGGTGGTCGCGGCCACCGTCATCCAAGGACTGTGCTGGCTGCTGACGCGGCAGGGCCGGTTGGCGGAGGCCGCCGAGCTGGGTGTGTCGACCGCCGACCAGGTTGAGCCCCGTTTCTCCCGCGCCACCCCTGGCGAACTCGCGGCGTGGGGCTGGCTGCTGATGGGTGCCGCAGCCGCGCACGCCCGGGACAACCGACCTGACGACGCCGCCGAGCTGGTCAACGCTGCCGCGGCGGCGGCGGTCCGGATCGGCGAGCGGGACCCGGGTGGGGAGCACCTGATGATGGTCGGCGGGTTCAACGCCGGCCGGGTGCAGATGGCACGGGTCGAGGCGGCGGCAGTGGCCGGCGACCCGGGACGGGTGCTCACACTCGCCGAGGCGGTGCCGCCGGGGCCGACGCCCGTCGGGTCGAGTTGGCAGCGTCACCGCCTGGACGTGGCATGGGCGCACGCCACACGCCGCCAGTTCGTCGAGTCGGAGGCGATCCTGATCGATCTGGGGCGCCTGGCGCCGGCGTGGCTACGGCACCAGCGCTATGCCCGGGACATCGTGCAGACCATCGACGAAGGTCGGCGGCGAGCGATGACCGACGATCTGGCCGCTCTGGCTGACCTGGTCGGATACAAGAACTAGTACGGAAAGTACGACCGGCGTCACTCATCGTCGCACGTCGTGCGGCCAATGCCTGGAAGGTCGTCGATCTACCCGCGAACCTCGTGGTGAGGGTCCGGTAACCGGCTATTGCGCCCGTGACGTCCGGCTACCGGGCCCTCGCCGGGACGGCGTCGGGTGTGGCATCTATGCCTGTTGTCGATGCACGCGGTCGCCCCCGCCGTCCCCCAAAGAAAGGGCAGGGGCGGCCGTGCCGGACGGGGCGGCCGCCTCCGCTCCTGAGGCGAGAGGGCACCGATGAGGAATCCGTTCCGCCGGCGGCACCGGCAACCCGTGCAGCTCGACCAGACCGGCCCAGCGACCTGCTACGAGCAGCGTGCCGGCGCACATCCCGGCGACCGGCCGGCGTGGGCCGGCCCGACGCTCATCATCACCACCAGGTCTCCCTTGATGACCCGTGGCCAGCGCTACCGCAGCGGCGGCGACCGGTGAGCCAGGGTCAGGGCCAAGTCGACGCCATCATCCGGTGGGAGACTCCGCCTCCGGTGGCCCGTCGACCGGCCACCCGCGACGGGATGACCCCGGTGGAGCGGGTCCGGCGGATGGCCGCCGAGCTGCGTGCCCGCCCCGGTGAGTGGGGTGTCGTCGCCGAGGGCGCCAACGCCCGCGCGCACACCACCCGGATCCGTGAGGGCATGGTGCTGGCGTGGCGACCGGCCGGCGCGTTCGAGGCAGCAGCCCGCACCGTCGACGGGCGGATCACCATCTACGCCCGCTACGTCGGAACAGCCCGGTGATGGGCGAGGAACCCACGACTCTCCGGGCGGCCCGCGCCGACCTGGCGCAGCGGTCGGCCAGAGCGCTCGGCGAGCGCCTGGAGGGTGAGCACCTGCCCAGCCGGCCGACGTGGGACTGCCGAACCTGCGAGACCCCGTGGCCCTGCGACCCGGCGCGCGTTCGTCTCGCCGAGACGTACGGCGGGAACCGGGTCAGCCTGTCCATGTACCTGGCGTCGCTGCTGGACGCCGCCCTCGTCGAGATGCCGGACACCCCGGCCGCGGAGCTACACGAGCGGTTCGTGTCCTGGACCCGGTGACCGCCACCACGGCCAGGAGCAGAGGGCCGCCCACCGCCGCGGCTAGACTGACCCGGCCCGTGAGCTGCCCAGATCCCGCCATCAGATCGGAAAGCACCGTGCAGGTATCCCAGGCCCTGGACGTGATGGAGGCCCTACTGCGGGCATCCGAACACCCGGACATCACCGCGATCGAGCGGTACGGACAGGACGCTCAGGTAGGGGGCCAGTCCCCTCCCGGAATCTCGGTGCTGCACAAGTCATCGGACACGCGGGCGTTGCTCACGGCCCTCCCCGCACCGCGTGACGCCACGCCGGTGCAGCTGCCCACGGAGCCGCTGTCGATGCAGCACCGGGCAGCTCGAATGCTCGTGTTCGCGCACCACCTGCTGGACGCCACTCGCCCCGAGGTCTTCGCCTCCTGGGAACTCTGCTCTGAGCCAGGCACGAAGGGGCCGGTCGCTGCGGCGATCCGGATCGCTGCCCGCGATGGCTCGGTGATCTACCTGCGGGGCCTCGCGGCGTCGGGCTCGATGCGCGAACCCGAGACCGACCCTCACCCGGACTACCAAATCCCGCAGGGAGTCCAGTCATGGCACCTCAGTCCCAGTGCGGCACGTCCGGGGCCCGTGTCGGCGTAACCCCCGGCAAGCCCGCCCCCGCCCATCAGGCGATGGGCAGCCGGGGCACGTGCCCCGGCACCGGTCGACCCACGATGTAACAGCAAGCAGCCCCGCTCTCGGTGGGAGCGGGGCCGCTACGCGTCTCGACGCTGGGGCCGTTGTGTCGACGCTGCGGCCTCTGACCGTCAGAACGTGTGCTGCGAGTCGCGGGTAGCTGGTCGACGGGTCACCGGCGGCGGAGTCTCCCACCGAATGATGGCCTGGCTCTGGCTCACCGCATGTCCCCGCAGGTGCGAGGGATCGCGCCCGGCGGCAGCGTGGGCGGGTCGGCCCACTCGGGTTCGGGATAGGTGCCACCGGGCTCGCCCTGGTCGACTTGCACTGTCCGACGGCGCCAGCGGAATGGTCTGATCATCACGACAACCTCCATACGGCATCCTCGTTACTGCTCGTATCCGTGCGATCTACCCTGCGGCGGTACGCTCAGTGGAGTCGATGTGTTGCGGGTTGCCGGGGAGCATGAGCAGCCCGGCAATCCCCGGCGGAAGGCCGAGACATGCCATCGTTCGGCGCCCAGATGCGGGCAGCACGGCAAGCCCGAGGCCTCAGCCTGGCCGGCCTCGCCGAGCTGCTTCCCGCCGACAAGGGTCACCTATCTCGGATCGAGAATGGCCACCGTCGACCCGGTGAAGACCTGGCCCGCCGAGTCGACGAAGTCCTCGGCACCCGCGGCGAGCTGATCACGTGCGCCGCCCTGGACGTGTCCGCCGCCCTAGATGCCCGACCTTGGGAAACCGCCGAGCTACTGCACCGGATGCGGGCTGGCGCGGAAGCCACTCGCATTGCCGCCCGTCAGCTCGGTGACGAAGCCGGCCACACCGGCATCACCGGCTGGTCGTGGGAGATGGCCGCATGGTTTGCCCTCACCCAGTCTCGTCACGGCGCGGTGCTGGCCGCCTCTCGTGCCGGACAACTGGCCGCCGGACGGCAAGGGGTGACGGTGCAACTGATCGCCCAGGAAGCTAAAGCGCTGGCTCGACTCGGCGACGCTCCCGCAGTACGCGAGGCGCTGGACCGTGGCCGCCAGTTGCTCGACGCCCTGCCGGCACCGGACCGGCCCGACAACCACTTCGAAGTCGATCCGGACAAGTGGCTGTTCTACGCCATGGACGCCTACCGGCTCGCCAGCGACGACGCCCCGGCAGAGCACTACGCCACTGAAGTCATCCGCACCGGCACCAGCCCCAACGGCGTCGAGCGGTCACCGATGCGGGTAGCCGAGGCCCGCCTCACCCTCGCCGCCACCGCCGTGCGTTCCGGCGACCTGGAACGCGCTGTCGATTCGGGGCTTGCCGCGTTCACTGCGGCTCGACGATCCCTGCCGTCCCTGCTGCTGGTCGCTGGCGAGGTCGACGCCGAGTTGCACCGCCGGTATCCACGGGAACACGCCACCCAAGACTTCCGGGAAGCGTTGAACGCGCTCAGGTAGGACTCTCCCCGGTCGGACGCGAGACGGCCCGCCAGGCGCGATCCTGGCGGGGCGTTACCAACTGGCTGATAAGCACGCGTCCGGCGCACACGTCTGGCCCGGTCTCAGGGCCGCCGACCAAGTACTGGCACCACGCTCAGACGCACCGCCACCGCGGCGAAGTGGTTATCACCAGTTGCTGAATCGATCGCCGGTTAAAAGATCAAGTTAGTCGAGGGCGACGTCGAGGTCCGGCAGTTCCGGTTGGAAACGGGTGACCGGAGTGGGTCTCCGACGGGGCTCCCCACGATCGTGAAAACCGGCGCAATGATTGACCTTGACGCCAGTGTCAATGTTCTAGCATCGCCATGGGCACGAGGGGGTGATCGAGATGCGCATCGGAGAGCTGGCCGACAGTTGCGGCGTCAGCACCAGGTCCGTGCGGTACTACGAGCAACAGGGCCTGATTGCTCCGCGTCGTGCCTCCAACGGATATCGGGAGTACGACGAATTGGCGGTGGTCAGAGTCCGAAACATTCGTGAGCTTCTTGAATCCGGATTGACCGTCGAGGACATCCGGCTCTCGATCGAGAAGGGCTGCCTCGACCAGCCATTGAGCACCCTGCCCGTGTGTCCCGACGCCATCAGGATCGCCGCCGACCGGCTCGGAGCCCTCGACCGGCGTATCGCCACGTTGCAGGACCTGCGCAGGCGGCTCGCCAGGCAGATCCTGGACACCGAGACGGCGATGGCCTGCGACGGGACCCTCGTGGCCGACGAGCGGGTTCCCGCCAGCGCCACCTCCAACAGCCACTGAATCCCTGCACTACGGGCGGACCGGCGATCCGGACCGCCCGCTCGACGCTGCCCGGAACGCCCCGTCAGGAGCTTGCCGTGACCATCGAACACGACGTTGAGACCGAGAACGAAGCGGGCCTGTCGTCCCGGCACTGGCTGGCTCTGACGGTCCTCGCCGGAGCGCTCGCGCTCGACATCGGCAGCATGAACGTCATCAACGCCGCGTTGCCGGGCATGCAGCGGCAGTTCGCGCTCGACAGCTCCGTCCTGCAATGGATCCTGACCGCGTACGCCGTCACGTTCGCCGGGTTCCTGCTGCTCGGCGGTCGCCTCGCCGACGTGTTCGGCCGCCGCCTGGTGTTCGGTCTCGGGGTCGCGCTGTTCACGGCGGCGGCGCTGGCTGGCGCTCTGGCCCCCAACGTCGAGGTGCTCATCGCCGGTCGCGCATCGCAGGGGCTGGGAGCGGCTCTGTCCGGCCCCGCCGCCATCGCGCTGCTGTCCGATGTCTTCCCGGTGGGGCCGGCCCGCAACCGGGCCTTCAGCATGTACGCGGCGATCGGTGCCGCCAGCGGCAGCGGTGGTTTCGTGCTCGGCGGCGTGCTGACCGACCTGTTCGGCTGGCGGGCGGTGTTCGCGTTCTCCGTGGTCCTCGGCCTCCTGGTGCTGCTGCCCCTGCGGGCGGCCCTGCCGGCTACGCCCCGCAACCCGCATCCCCTCGACGTGCCGGGTGCGGTCCTGGTCACGGTGGGCCTGCTGTTGGCGGTCCTCGGTGTCAGCCGGGGCGGCTCGGCTGGCTGGGACGACGCCGGGGCGGCCGGCTCGGTCGCCTGCGCCGTCCTGCTGCTGGTCGGCTTCGTCGTCTGGGAGCGGCGTACGGCCGACCCGCTGCTGCCGCTGTCCGTGCTCCGTCCCGCTCCCGTGCGGTTGGCGACTCTCTCGGCGTTCCTGCTCTACACCGCAGCGCTGGGTCTCCAGTTCTTCGCCCCGCTCTACCTACAGGAGATGCTGGACTACTCGCCGTTCCAGTCCGGTATCGCGGTGATGCCGTTCTCGCTGAGCGTCTTCCTCGTGGCCAACCTCTTCACCGGTCGCCTGCTGTCCCGCTTCGGCCAGAAGATCATGCTCGCCGGCGGGCTGGTGTTGATCGGTCTGGGCATCCTGGCCTGGGCGTGGACTCCGCTGGACGGCAACTACTGGCTGCACATGCTGCCCGGCCTGATCGTCATCGGGATCGGCGTCGGCTCGGTGTTCCCCACCATGACCGCCGCGTCCCTGACCGGAGTGCCGGCGGAGCGGCACGGCGTGGCAGGCGCCGTGAACGTCACCGCCCAGCAGGTCGGCGCCAGCGTCGGTGTGGCGGCCCTGGTCGTCGTCGCGGCGACGACCACGGTCAGCGCCGACGGGCAGGCCGGTGTCCTGCATGGCTACCACGTCGCCTACGTGGTGGCGGCGGTCGCCTGTGTGCTCGGTGCCGTGCTGGTGAGCCTGGTCCCGTCCTGGGAGCGGGGCGCCTCGGCCGATGCCGAGTCCACAGCGGTCTGACCGGGCGGTGGACCGCGGTACCGCTGCTCCCTATGTCGCCTTCATCGTCAGGAGACGGGTATGAGATTCGGACTCTCCCTCGAGCCGCAGGCGTGGCCGCGTGCCGGGGGTGACGCCATGCTCCGGGCAGCGCGTGATGCCGAGCGGATCGGTCTGGATTATGTCCTCATGTCCAACCACGTGCTGGAGAACCCGCACGGTGCTGGCCACGATCCGGTGGTCCTTCTGGCGGCGATTGCCGGCGCGACGACCCACATCGGTATCGCGACGAGTGTGCTGGTCCTGCCCTACTACCGGCCCGTGGTGCTGGCCAACCAGATCGCGACGCTGGACGTCATGTCGGCGGGTCGCCTGGTGGTCGCCGTCGGCACCGGATGGAATCCGCAGGAGTTCGACGCACTCGGGGTGCCGATCCGGCTCCGGGGCCAGCGGACCGACGAGTGCCTCGAAATCATGAAGGCCCTCTGGTCCGGCACCACCGGGGGCCTGGACGCCAGGTTCGCCGGCCTCCGCGACGCGATCATCGGCGTACCACCGCACCGACCCGGCGGGCCGCCGATCTGGGTGGGCGGGCACAGCGACGCGGCGATCCGGCGTGCGCTGCGGTTCGGCGACGGCTGGCACGGCTCCGGCATCAACCACGAGGAAGCACGCTTCTTCCGGCGCCGGATCGAGGAGCTTGCCGACGGTACGGGGCGCGACCCGGCGACGATCGAGATCAACACGGTCGGGTTCCTGGTGCCGCGGGGAATACCGGCGGTCCGGCCAGTGCCGGGCCGGCTGCTCGGCGGCACCGACGCCACCACCGAAGCGATCGTCGAGGACCTGCGCCAGCTCGCCGACGCGGGTGTGACGATGTGCTCGTTGTGGATGCCCATTGACGGCCGCCTGGTGGGCGAGGCGTTGGAGTGGCTGGCCAGCGAGGTTCTTCCCCATGTGGAGCCGACGAGCTGGTCCGGTCCACGCCACCGGGTATGAAAGGCCGATGCCCGCGTCGCCGCTGAGGGACGTCTCGCGCTGCTACTTCCAGCGGAAGTGGACGAAAAGTCGGCCGAAGTTCTTGGAGTCTTTTTCCACGCGGTGGTAGAGCTGCTTGACGTCCTTCTGGTCGAGGAACCGCAGCACCCGCTTCTTGAGCTGACCCGACCCCTTGCCGGGGATGATCTCCACGAGGGTGGCCTTCTTCGCCACCGCCTCGTCCATGATCCCGCGCAACGCGCGGTCGATGTCCTGCCCCTTGTTGAAGATCTCGTGCAGGTCCAGCTTGAGCTTCATGCCACGGCCCCCGCCCGGTCAGGTCCCATGCCCGCCATCCTAGGCACGCCCGGCGGCCCACCCGCCGGACGACGAAGGGGCGGTCCCGCAGGACCGCCCCTTGCACCGTCACCGGTCCACGCTCAGCGCGTGCCACCCACCCGGGTCTCCACCCGCTCCAGCGCGATCCGGTAGTCGTCGTTCGTCGCGTACATCGCGGCGGCGATCCGCAGGTGCCGCAGCGCGTCGGTGTGTCGGTTGAGCCGTTCCAGCGTCCGACCGAGCACGTGGTGCGCGTAGTGGTCGCTCGGGTCCCGGTCGACAAGCTCGCGCAGGTGCTCCTCGGCCCGGTTGAGCTGGGCCGACTGGAAGTACGCCCGGGCCAGCAACTGCCGCACCGCCGCGTTGCCGGGTTCGGCGGCGACGATCGGCTCCAACAGTCGGGCCGCTCCGCTCGGGTCACCGGTTTCGAAGAACATGGTCGCCCGCCGGTAGTCCGCCAGAAGATCCATCTGCCCACCTCCTCGGGTCGCACCGTCACCTGTTCCGACGCTGGCACAACACCGGCCGTTTGGCGACTGTTCCCGGGCCACAAAAGGGTCAGGCGCGGGCGTCCCGGCGTCCGGCGAAAAGCTCCCAGGCGCGGACACCGCCGACAATCCCGGCCGTGTTCGGCACCACCACCACGTCGTCGCCCATCCGGGCCAACTGCTCGGGCCGGATCAGCCGGGAGTTTCCCCCGCCCAGATAGAGCCGGTCCCAGCGGAACACCGGGCGGAGCCCGTCCACCACCTGCCGGATCCGCCGGGACCAGAACGCGTCGCCGAGCCGCCGCCGTTCCGGCTCACCCACGTACGTGTCGTAGGTGGTGCCCCAGCGCACCGGCGCGTGCGACAGCTCCAGGTGCGGCGCGAGCACCCCACCGTCGTAGAGCGCGCTGCCCAGCCCCGTCCCCAGGGTCAACACCAGCTCGCACCCGGTGCCGGCGACCACTCCGGCGCCGTGCACCTCGGCGTCGTTGAGCACCAGCGCCGGCACCCCGAACGCGTCGGCCAGCGCGCCCCGCGCGTCCCAGCCGGACCACTCGGCGAGCAGATCCGGGTCGACCCGGCTGCGCGGGCCGCTGCGGGTCACGTAGTGCGGCGTCGCCACCACCACCCCGTGCCGGATCATCCCCGGTACGCCGACGGTCAGCCGGTCCGCCGTCGGCAGGCGCCCGCCCAGATCCAGCAGGGTCCGGACGAAGAGCGCGGGCGGCAACGGGTACGGGGTCGGCACCCGCAACGGCCGGGCCCGCATCGTCCCCGCCTCGTCGAGCACGGACGCCTTGATGCCCCCGCCGCCACAGTCGATCGCCAGTGTGGTCACCACGCCGTTGAGTCTGCCCGCTGCCGTCGGCTGGTATGCCAGCAGCCGGATAGGCTGCCGTCCTGATGAGTGCCACGATGATCGTCAAGGACCTGGCCGCCGGGCATGGCGACCGCCCACTCTTCTCCGGGCTGGACCTGGTGGTCGCCCCCGGTGACGTGATCGGCCTGGTCGGGCCGAACGGGGCCGGCAAGTCGACGCTGCTGCGTACCCTCGCCGGGTTGTTGCCGGTCGAGGCCGGCAGCGTGCGACTCAGCCCGCCCACCGCGAGCGTCGGGCACCTGCCGCAGGAGCCGGAACGGCGACCGGGCGAGACAGTGCGGGACTTCCTGGCCCGCCGGACCGGGGTGACCGCCGCGCAGGCGGCATTGGACACGGCGACCGAGGCGTTGACCGCCGGGGCGGTGGGCGCCGACGACGCGTACGCCGACGCGCTGGAGCGCTGGCTCGCCCTCGGCGGCGCGGACCTGGACGAACGCGCCGAGCAGGTGAGCGCGGACCTGGGGCTCGCGGTCGACCTGGACCACCCGACGACCGGTTTGTCCGGCGGTCAGGCGGCCCGTGCCGGGCTGGCCTCGCTGCTGCTCAGCCGCTACGACGTGTTCCTGCTCGACGAGCCGACGAACGACCTGGACCTGGCCGGTCTGGAGCGGTTGGAGGAGTTCGTGACCGGGCTGCGGGCCGGCACGGTGTTGGTCAGCCACGACCGGGAGTTCCTCCTCCGCACGGTGACCCGGGTGCTGGAGCTGGACCTGGCGCAGCAGCAGGTCAACCACTACGGCGGCGGCTACGCGGCCTACCTGGAGGAGCGCGAGGTCGCGCGCCGGCACGCCCGCGCGGACTTCGAGGAGTACGCCGACACCAGAGCCGGGTTGGAGGCACGCGCCCGCACCCAGCGCGGGTGGATGGAGAAGGGCGTGAAGAACGCCCGCCGCAAGGCCACCGACAACGACAAGATCGGCCGCAAGTTCCGCAGCGAGGCGAGCGAGAAGCAGGCCGCCAAGGCCAAGCAGACCGAACGGCTTATCGAACGGCTCGACGTGGTCGAGGAGCCCCGCAAGGAGTGGGAGCTGCGGATGGAGATCGCCGCCGCGCCCCGCGCCGGCGCCGTCGTGGCCACGCTGCGCTCCGCGGTGGTACGCCGAGGCGGGTTCACCCTCGGCCCGATCGACCTCCAGATCGACTGGGCGGACCGGGTCGCGGTGACCGGGGCGAACGGCTCGGGCAAGTCCACCCTCCTGGCCGCGCTGCTCGGGCGGCTCCCGCTGGACGCCGGCACCGCCTCGCTCGGGCCCGGGGTGGTGGTCGGTGAGGTGGACCAGGCCCGAGGGCTGTTCCTCGGCGACGCGCCGCTGATCGACGCGTTCCACGCGGCCGTACCCCACATGTCGCCGGCGGACGCGCGGACCCTGCTGGCCAAGTTCGGGCTCCGGGCGGCGCACGTGCCGCGACCGGCCGCCACCGTGTCCCCCGGTGAGCGGACCCGGGCGGCGCTGGCGCTGCTCCAGGGCCGCGGGGTCAACCTGCTGGTGCTCGACGAACCCACCAACCACCTCGACCTACCCGCCATCGAGCAGCTCGAGTCGGCGCTGGCCAGCTACCCCGGAACGCTGCTGCTCGTCACCCACGACCGGCGGATGCTGGCCGCCATCGAGACCAATCGGCGACTGCGGGTCGACGGCGGGCGGATCGCCGAAGATTGATCCGTGCCAGCGGGGCTGGCTGCCCGGGGTGAGAATGACGCCATGCTCAAGTGGGAGTACGCCCTGCTGGTCCGCCGCCGCCAGGCCGCGACCAACGACCTCGGCTGGGAGGTCGTCTTCGTCTGGTACGGCCCGGACGGCTCGATGGTCGACGTGACGCCGTACGGCGACACCTCGCTGGCCCACCTGAACCGGGCCGGTGACCAGGGCTGGGAGTTGGTCGCGATGAGCGAGGACCCGTCCCTGCCCGGCCACCACGAGCTGCACCGCTATCACCTGAAGCGGCCGAAGCCCGCCGCACCGCAACCCCGCCAACGGATCCGCGGCAGCCGCCGTACCCTCTCGGGCTGATCCGACCGGCCCGGTGGCCGGCGCGGCCCGTCGGCGCGGCGAGGCGACCTGGCCTGCCGCTTGTTCGCAGGAGCCGAATCTGGCTGGTCGCGGTTCGGCTCCTGGCGGCGGTGGGTCCTTTGCGCGTGATGCCCCTGAGTCGTCTTGATGCCTGTGTGGCATCAAGACGATTGCCGTCCTGCCCCGCATTCTGCGACACGCCCATGGGCCGCCGCGCCGGAGCAGGCGACGACGCGGACGAGCGGGGCATACCGGGCGCGATTGCGGGTAACGCGCGGCGGGAGGTGGCCCGAATGGTCGCTTTGGCACAGACTCCACCCTCGGCCGACCGGCTGCGGGCGATCGACGAATCCCTCACCCAGGCATGGGCGGACCAGGCTCGGCACGACGACCGGCTGCGGGGCTTGGCGGTCGAGGTGCGGTTCGACCGAGGGGTGGCCCATCTCAGCGGAGACGTGGCCGAGCCCGCCGAGCTGCGGCTGGTGCGTGAGCTGGTGGGCCGGTTGGCCGGCGTCTACGGCGTCTGGTGCCGGGTCGGCATCGGCGGACGGGCACCGGTGATCGTGGACCTCGGGTGTGGCCCGACCAAGCAGTGGTCGGGAAACCTGGGGCTGGACATCTACCCGGCACCCGGGGTGGACGCGGTCGCGGACCTGTCCGGCTCGCTGCCGCTGGCCGACAACTCGGTGGATGTCCTCTTCGCGGTGCACATCCTGGAGCACCTGATCGACTTCCTGCCGCTGGTGGACGAATGCCACCGGGTACTCCGTCCGGGTGGTGTGCTGCACGTGATGAGCCCCTGGTGGGGGCACGTGAACGCGGTGGCCGACCCGACGCACGTGCGGCTGATGGACGTGCAGACGTTCAAGGGGATCTGCCAGCTCCGGCCGCCGGGCGCCCCACGGTGGTACCCACTGCACGCGGGCTGCGACGGCGCCTCGATCTTCGCCGACCTGACCCCCCTCCCCCCAGAAGCCGACCCAGCCCCCCAGTCCCACCTAGCCCGCTTCTTCGACTAACCCCACCCCCACCCCCCCACCACCCCCTAGTTGATCGTGGAGTTATAGCGGCGACACGCCGTCATTCAGGGCAATAACCTCATGATCAACGAGGGGGTGGGGGAGGGACGGGGGTGGGTTAGCTGTTGGTGGTTGGGGCTCGGGGGGTTGGGGTTACCGCTGGTTCGTGTTGGGCCAGGCGGTTGCGGCGATAGCCGTAGCCGAAGTAGATGATCGCGCCGAGCAGCATCCAGGCCAGGAACCGCAGCCAGGTCTCCACCGACAGGTTGAGCATCAGGTAGAAGCAGGCCAGCGCCGAGACGATCGGCAGCACCGGGGAGAACGGCACCCGGAACGGCCGCTCCAGATCCGGGCGCTTGCGGCGCAGGATCGGCACCGCGATCGACACCAGCACGAACGCGCAGAGCGCGCCGATGCTGACCAGGTCGGCCAGCGCGGACAGCGGCAGGAAGCCGGCCAGCAACGCGACAGCCACCGTCATGATCGCCGAGATCCGGTACGGGGTGCCCCAGCGCGGGTGCACCGCCGCGATCGACGGTGGGATCAGCCCGTCCCGGGCGATGGCGAAGCCGATCCGACCCATCGCCACCAGGTCGACCAGGATGACGCTGGTCAGGCCGGCGACGGCGGCGATGGAGACCAGCACGGCCGCCCAGCCCGCGCCAACCGCCTCGAACGCCGACGCGATCGGGGCGCCCCTGTCGATCTCGGTGTACGGCACCATCCCCACCACCACCAGCGAGACGCCGATGTAGAGCAGCGTGGAGATCAGCAGCGTGCCGAGCAGACCCAGGGTGAGGTCCCGCTTGGGCTTCTTCGTCTCCTCACCCAGGTTCGCGACGGCCTCGAAGCCGGTGTACGCGAAGAACACCACAGCGGCGGCGCTGAGCACCCCGACGAAGCCGAAGACCGACGGTTCCAGCCCGAAGAGCGCCTGCGTGACAGGTTGCTTGATGCCGTCGTCGCCGCCGCCCGCGGGCTCGGCCGGTGGGATGAACGGGCTGAGGTTGGTGGCCTTGACGAAGAACAGGCCGGCCACCACCACGAACACGCAGATGGCAACCTTGACCAGCACCAGCAGGTTGGTGATCCGGGAGGATTCCCGGATACCGACGATGGCCACGACGCCGAGGATCAGCACGATGGCGATGGCACCGATGTTGACGGTGCTGCCCTCCTCGCCGAACCAGCGGGTCGGCAGGTCGAGCAGTTCGGCCAGGTAGCCGGACCAGCCTCGGGCGACCACGGCGGCGCCGAGCGCGAACTCCAGCAGCAGGTCCCAGCCGATGATCCAGGCGACGATCTCGCCCATCGTCGCGTACGCGTAGGTGTAGGCGCTGCCGGCCGTCGGCACGCTGGAGGCCAACTCGGCGTAGCAGAGCGCGGCGAGCAGGGCGACCACGCCGGCGATGGCGAAGGAGATCACCACGCCCGGTCCGGCGCTGTCCCGCGCCTCGATGCCGGTGAGCGTGAAGATGCCGGTGCCGATCACGATGCCGATGCCGAAGCCGGTGAGGTCGACAGCGCCGAGCCGTCTCTTCAGCCCGAGCGAGCCGTCACTGCCGTCCGCCTCACCCTGGGCTATCACGTCCTTGATTGGTTTTGTGCGCAGCACGGACACCCGGTCACCCCTCCCGCCGTGCGACCACCTGCGTGGCGGTCGGTGACCGCCGTTGCTACCCAGCGGAGCGGTTGGTCAACCACGAACCCTTGCGGCAACGGCCAGACTGTGAAAATTTCCTTCCAGCAACGCGGACATCTAAGGCGAATCTTGCCGCGCGCCGCGAACCATCCGGGAGCCCCAACGAAGGGACACACCGCATGAGAGCCACCCGACTCGGAGCCGCTGGGCTGGTCGCAGCCCTGATCGGCACGTCCGTCACCGCCACCCCCGCGAGCGCCGCGACCGATGCCGCCGCGCCCACCACCACCTGCGTCACCGACCCGGCCACGCCGAAGCGTCAGTTTCGGGCCATGTGGATCTCGTCGGTGGTCAACATCGACTGGCCCAGCAAGGCGTCCCAGAGCAGTCCGGACCAGGTCGCCACGCAGCAGGCCGAGTATCGGGAGCTGCTCGACCTCGCCGAGCGGCTGCACCACAACGCCGTCGTGGTGCAGATCCGGCCCACCGCCGACGCGCTCTGGCCGTCGGCGTACGAGCCCTGGTCGGAGTATCTGACCGGTGTGCGTGGCCAAGATCCCGGCTGGGACCCGTTGGCCTTCCTCGTCGACGAGTCACACAGGCGCAACCTGGAGTTCCACGCCTGGTTCAACCCGTACCGCGTCTCCATGCCGGCGCCCGGCGGTGCCGGCGCCGACCTCACCCAGCTTGCCCCCGGCCACCCGGCCCGGCAGCACCCCGACTGGACCTTCGCCTACCCGCCGGCCGGCGTGGCCGGCAGCCGGCTCTACTACAACCCCGGCATTCCCGAGGTACGCGAGTTCGTGCAGACCGCGATGATGGACGCGGTCCGGCGGTACGACATCGACGGCGTGCACTTCGACGACTACTTCTACCCGTACCCGAGCGGGACCCACCAGGTGCCCGACGACGCCACCTTCGCCGCGTACAACCGGGGCTTCACCGACCGGGCCGACTGGCGGCGGGACAACATCAACCTGTTGATCCGGGAGATGAGCGGAAAGCTCAAGGCGGCGAAGCCGTGGGTGAGGTTCGGTGTCAGCCCGTTCGGCATCTGGCGCAACAGGACCGCCGACCCGCTCGGCTCGGACACCACCGGCAGCCAGTCGTACGACATCATCTCCGCGGACACCCGCACGTGGATCAAGCAGGAGTGGATCGACTACGTGGTGCCGCAGCTCTACTGGTACATCGGCCAGTACCCGGCCGCGGACTACGCGCGTCTGGTGCCGTGGTGGGCCGAGACGGTGCGCGGCACCCGCGTGCAGCTCTACATCGGTCAGGCCGACTACAAGAGCGGCGATCCGGCGTACGGGCCGTACTGGCAGAACCCGCGGGAGTTGTCCGACCACCTGACGCTCAACCGTTCGTACCCGGAGGTGCGGGGCAACGTGCACTTCTCGGCCGTCCAGGTGCGGGCGAACCGGCTCGGTGCCACCGACATCTACGCGGCCGAGCACTACTCGCGCCCGGCGCTGGTGCCGACCATGCCGCACCTGCCGGCCAGGCCGCTGTTCTTCCCGGTGGTCACCAGGGCAGCCCGACAGGCTGACGGGGTACGGCTCACCTGGCGCCAGCCCGCCGCCGGCATCGGCCCACTCGGCACCGCCACCTCGTACGCGATCTACCGCTTCGACGGCACCACGCTGCCCGGCCGGTGCGCCACGGCCGACGCCGCGCACCTTGTCGACACCGTCCGGGCGACGCCCGGCGACACCCAGTCCTGGCTGGACACCTCGGCCGAGCCCGGCCAGCGCTACACCTACCAGCTGACCGCCCTGGACCGGTCAGCCAACGAGAGCCCCACCAGCCCGCCGGCATTCGTCAGGCGCTGACCCGCTCTCGTCGAATGCCCCGGGTGCCCCTGGCAACCGGGGCATTCGCCTGTTTCGACGCATGTCACCAATAGTTTGCGAGACGCATTCCCGCTGGTCGACCCCTTGATCGAAACTTATCGACATCCGGTAACCCGCCGGTAACTTCCGTCCCACCCGCTTACCCCGCGGAGGTAACCCGTGCCCCGACGTCTCGCCACCCTGCTCACCTCGGGCGCGTTAGCGCTGCTCGCCACCCTCGTCATCGCCTCCCCCGCCGCCGCCGTCACCCCCAGCCAACGGCTCTCCGTGCTGTCGAGTTGGACCCAGACAAGCGCGTCCAGCTACACCTCGTGGAACAGCGCCCGAGTCAACCGGGCGCCCTGGGCCGAGTACAACTTCACCTGGTCCACCGACTACTGCTCGTCCAGCCCGGACAATCCGCTCGGCTTCACCTTCAACCTGGGCTGCTACCGGCACGACTTCGGCTACCGCAACTACAAGGCCGTCGGCCAGTTCACCGCCAACAAGCCCCGCCTCGACAACGCCTTCTACGAGGATCTGAAGCGGGTCTGCACCACGTACAACTCGGTCGTCCGGCCGGCCTGCTACAGCCTGGCCTGGACCTACTACCAGGCCGTCCACATCTTCGGTTCGGTAGCGGCCGTCCAGCAGGCCGACATCGACCGCGCCGCCCGAATGAAGGCCAAAGCCGAAGCCCAAGCCCGCCCCTAACAGCTCCCTCCCCCTCCCCCTCTCCCTCCCCCTCTCCCCCACCTCCTCCCCACCCCTCCTCTCGCCCGTTGATCATGGGGTTATTGCCCGTCCGCCCGGCGTGTCGCAGCTATAACCTCATGATCAACCGCAGTGGGGGCGGGGGCGGGGTGGGGGTTTGGGGGTTTGGTTAGGCGCGTTCGGTGCGGGTTGCTGGGTGGCGGTCGGGGTCTACCGGGCGGCGGGGGGTGGGCTGGGACAGGCCGGTGCTGAAGCGTGTCGAATCCGCTGCCAGGTCCGGATGTTCCACGTCCAGTGCCAGCGCTGCCGCCTCGTCCAACCCCAACTCGGCACCCTCGCCGTACGCGTCGTCGAAGACCGTGTCGCCCAGCACCGCGCGCAACTCCGCCTGCTGTTCGGCCCAGTAGCCGCCGAAGATGCCCGGGGTCGCGCGCATGCTCGCCCGGGTGGCCTGCGCCGCCCCGAACAGGCGCGCTGCGGTCAGCCGGTCCCCGCCGATCGCGCAGCGCACCGCTATCGCGTTCAACGTGTCGCAGGCGCGGCCGTGGTAGCCGTGACCCATCCGCGAACGCAGCGCCACCAGCAGGTGCTCGTGTGCCGCGATCACGTCGCCCCGGGCCAGCGCGACCATCCCGAGCAGCATGTCCACCGACCGCCGGCCCCGCTCCACCGGACGGGCCGCCTCCACCGGGCGGACCGCCCCCAGCAGGTCCGCCGCCTCTTCCAGGGCACCCCGCCGCCAGAGCAACTCGGCCAGGCTGAACACCGCCAGCAGCGCCTCGCCGACCACGTCCTGCCCGTGCGCCCAGTCGATGACCTCCCGGCACACCCGCTCGGCCTCGACGAACTGCCCCATGTCCACGAGCGGGGCAGCCCTGCCGGCGAGGACCCGGGCCAGCAGCCCGGCATCACCGGCCTGGCGGGCGGCGGCCTCGGCTCGCTGGGAGTAGCGCAGCTCCTCGGCGAACTCACCGTCCGCGCCGGCGTGTAGCGAGTGCATGTGGTAGACCGCCGCCAGCTCCGCCTCCGGGATCCGCTCACCCGTCTCGGCGATCCGCCCGTACAGTCGAAAGAGCCACAGCCGCCCCTCCCGGGCCAGGCCCCGCTCAAGCCACCACTGGTCCAGGCCGCCAGCCAGACCGAGACCGGCACGGGCGCTGCCGCCGGTGGCGCACCACCGCAACGCGGCGCGGACCTCCCCGGCCAGGGGGTCGAGGGCGTACAGCGACAGGGTCACCGGACGGCCGTCCTGGCCCAGGTGCGCCCGGTCCACCGCGTGGGCCGACCAGGCCACATGCCGGTCCCGGGCGGCCTGCGCCTCACCCGCCTCGGCCAACCGCCGCGCCGCGTACGCCCGGATGGGGTCGAGCATCCGGTAGGTGCTGCCGGTGGCTCGTGGCTCGGCCAACACCATCGACTTGTCCACGAGCACCGAGAGCGGATCCAGCGGGTCGTCACCCAGCAGCCACTCCACAGTCTCCAGGTCCACCGGCCCGGCGAAGACCGACAGCCACCGCAGCAGGCGGGCGGCCCGGGGCCCCAACGTCCGGTACGACCAGGTGACGGTGGCCTGCATGGTCAGGTGCCGCTCGGTGGCCGAACGCTGCACCGCCCTGCTCGCCGGAGTGGGCGGCGACGCCCCGGACGCCGCGGCCACCAGGTCCACGGTGTCCTGCTGGTTGCCGGACCAACCGCGCTCCACCGGCGGCGGATCCGGGTCCTCCCGACCGGCGTCCAAGGTGCCGAGAACGTCGTCCAGGCGCTCCGCGAGCTGGCCGACGGAGAGCACCCGCAGCCGGGCGGCGGCCAACTCGATGGCGAGCGGCAACCCGTCCAGGCGCTGCACCACCCGGCGGAGGTCGGCCGACTCGGCCGGGTCCGGTCGTCGGCCGCCGCGCGCCGCCGCCGTACGGTCCAGCAGCAGCGCCACCGCGTCGCTCTCCGTGCCGTCCGCCAGTGGGTCGACCGAGAGCGGCGGGATCCGCCACACCACCTCGCCCGGCAGGCTGAACGACTCACGGCTGGTCGCCAGCACCCGCACTCCACTCCCACCGGACAACAACCGCGCGATCACCTCCGCGCAGGCCGCCGGTTGGGTGTCACAGGTGTCCAGGACGACAAGCATGCGGCGGGCCGCCGCGTACTCGACGAGGGTGTCCAGCATCGGCCTGCCCGGCTCGGGTCGCAGGCCAAGCACCGCGGCGATCGCGAACGCCACCAGACCCGGGTCGGTCACCGCGGCGATGTCGACGAACCAAACCCCATCCGGGTACGCCTCGACGACCCCGCTGGCCAACTCCACAGCGAGCCGGGTCTTGCCCGCCCCGCCCGCGCCCAGCACCGTGATCAGGCGATGCTGCTTCACGAGCAGGCCCAACTCGACGCGCTCGGTCTGCCGACCCACGAACGACGTCACCTGGGTCGGCAGGTTGTGCGCCACCGCGTCCGCGGTGCGGGGCCGGGGGAACTGCCGCTCCAGGCCCGGCGCGACAAGTTGGAAGAGCCGTTCCCGGTCGTCGAAGCCACGCAACCGGTGCAGGCCCAGGTCGAGCAGTGTCGCACCGGGCGGCAACGGCTCGGCCCGACGGGCGGTGGACGCCGAGCAGAGCACCTGCCCACCGTGCGCGGCGGCGGCCACCCGGGCGGCCCGGTGCACCTCCGGGCTGGCGTAGTCACCGTCGCGCGGCTCGGCGTAACCGGTGTGCAGGCCCATGCGTACCCGGGGTGCGGCTTCGGCGGTGGGCCAGTCGTGGTTGGACAACGCGCGCTGGGCGGTCAGGCAGGCGGTCAGCGCCGCGGCCGCGTCCTCGAAGGCGAGGAAGAACGAGTCGCCCTCGGTCAGCAACTCCGCGCCACCCGTGCTGGCCAGTGTCCGACGCAGCAGCCGTCGGTGCTCGGCGAGCACCGGGCGGTAGTCCGGGCCGAGCAACTGGGCCAGCCGGGTCGAGCCCTCGATATCGGTGAATACGAAGGTCACCCAACCGCTCGGGAGCTGGATCCGTGGCGACATGCGTGGAACCTCCGCCCGTAACGTCGGGTTCATGCTGCCTGAGTCCGAGCGGTAACGCATCGTGAGAACGGCCGGGCAGATGCCGCCTCAAAGTGCCACTCGAACCCGCTCACGGCAAGACCAGCCCACCAGGTGGCGGAGATTGGGGCCGATCAGCAACCGCAGGCGCCGCCGCAGCACCCGCCACCGGCGGGCATCGGAGCGCTGCCGGCCCCACCCCGGCCGGTGACCGCGACCGCGGAGAGCAGCTTGACCGTGTCGGCGTGTCCCGCTGGGCAGGTGGCCGGGTCGGCGGCCGCCGCCATCGAACGGTTGACCTCGAAAGTGTCGCCGCAGGCGCGGCAACGGAACTCGTACCGGGGCATGTGCCCAGGGTACGTGGATCTGACGTCCGGCGGAGGATGGGTGATACTCGACGGGTGGTGGACGGCGAGGACGACACGCGTGTGCAACCGTTACGACCGGCCGCGCCGTTGGACGGGCCACTTGAGGGCTCCGGGGCCGCGCCCGACCCGGTGCGCGCGGTGCCCCGCCCCCGCCGGCCCTGGCTGAGCGGCCGGATCGGGGGTACGCCGGCCACACCCGCCACCAAGGCCAACCCCGCCACGGCCAGCCCGACCGCGAACGCCGCCGGCCCAGACGCGAGCGCCACCGGGTCCAGCACGGACGCGAGCGCCACCACTCTGGGCGCGAAGCCGTCGGCCGCGTCCCTTCCGATCGCCGACGGCAAGGCCGACACGCAGGTCGAGGCTCCCAAGTCCGAAGGCGCGAAGACCGAAGGGTCGAAAGGCGAAGGCCCGACGGCCGCCGACTCAACGGCCGCCAGCTCGGAACCCGCAGGCCCAGAGGCGACCGGTGGCACCGGTGACCCGACCGCGTCGAAGTCCGCCACCGAATCGAAGACCGACGGTGCGAAGGCCGAGCTGCCGACCGACGGCGCGAAGGCCGAGGCGCCGACCGACGGCGCGAAGGCTGTCACAGTGGTTGGCGCCGGGGATCCGGCGAAGACCGGGGATTCGGCGAAGACCAGTGTGGACGAGTTGCCCGTCGTGGCGGCGTCCGGCCGGGCCCGGCGACGGCGGGTGCCGTTCGCGCACGCGGTACGGCTGCCACCGCGCCAGGCGGCAGCCTCCGCCGCCCGTGCGACCCGAGCCTGGGCTCGCCGGCCGAGCGGTCGGCTCACACTGCCCGGCCTCTTCCTGCTGGCGCTGGTGGGCGCGACCGCCGCGGCGGGGGCCCTGCTCGTGCCGGCCACGATCCGCGCACCCCGTCCGGTCGCGGCCGACGCTTCCGGCACGCCCACAGTGCCGCCGGGAGCGCCGTCCGGCCTGCCCACCGGGCAGGTACCGAGCGGCCCCGGACTTCCCGGCGGACTACCCAGCGGCGGGCTACCCAGTGGTGGACTACCCAGCGGTGGACTGCCCAGTGGTGGACTGCCCAGCGGGCCCGCTATCGGGCCGGGGGTCGGTGTTCGTCCGTCGGACGCCCTGGCGGGCTGGGCGCAGCAGGTCGCCAGCAAGGTGGGCATTCCGGCCGTCGCCATGCAGGCGTACGGCTACGCCGAGCTGATGCTCGCCCAGACCAACCGCAGTTGCGCGCTGAGCTGGACCACGCTGGCCGCGATCGGTCAGGTCGAGTCGGGGCACGGCTCGGCCAACGGCGCCCGGCTGGGGCAGGACGGCAAGGCGCTGCCGAAGATCATCGGACTGCCGTTGGACGGTAACGGCGGCCGAATGCGGATCATCGACACCGACCGTGGGGTGCTCGACGGGGACCTGACCCTCGACCGCGCCATCGGGCCGATGCAGTTCATCCCGACCACCTGGCAGGAGATCGGCGCGGACGCCGACAACGACGGGGTCAAGGATCCGCATGACCTGGACGACGCGGCGCTGGCCGCCGGCAACTACCTCTGCAAGGGAGGTCGCAACCTGAGCATCCCCGGCGACTGGTGGAACGCGATCCTCTCCTACAACGACGTACGGCGGTACGCCCAGGACGTCTACGACACCGCCAACCGGTACGGACGGGCCAGTCGCCTGTGAAGTGATCGTCTCGATACGTTGGAGAACTGGACACTTCCCCCCGGCCTCTGTTAGCGGCAAGCTAGACAGGTGATGGTGCGCGAGTGGGACCCCAGGACCGCGTCGTCCGCCGAGATCGCGTCGCTGCTGGTCACGCTGAACGCGGTGCTGGCGGCCGATCTTCCGCAGGACCCGCCGTGGCGGGAGACCTCACTGCGGGAATACCTCGCCGAGGTGATGCCCGGCGAACGGCGGATCTCGTGGATCGCCCAGGCCGAGCCGACCGGCCCCGGTGACCCGGGCGCGGTGCTCGGCCAGGTCCACGTGCTGCTCCTCGGTGACATCGGTGTGCTCGAGGTGCTGGTGCACCCGTCCGTGCGACGCAGCGGCCTCGGTCGTGACCTGGTGTTGCGTGCCGCCCGCCGGGTCTACCAGGAGGGTTTCCAGTCGATCGGGGTCGAGGTGGTCGGCGACACGCCGGCGGTCGGGTTCTACGAGTCGCTCGGCTTCACCCGGGAGTACGTGGAGACGCGCAGCGTGCTCGACCTGACCGCTGTCGACTGGGCCGAGCTGACCCAGATGGCGACCGGCGTCGCGGCGGGCTACCACCTGGAGTTCTTCCCCGGCGGGCCACCGGACGACCTGATCGAGGCGTACGCGCGGGCGAAGGCCGAGGTCCGCGACGTCGACGACGGTGAGTTGCGCCCCAGCTCCTACGATCCGGAGCGGCTGCGCGACAGCATCGACACACTGCACCGGCGAGGCATGAAACCGTACATCGTGCTCGCTCGGCACGAGGAGAGCGGCGAGGTGGCCGGCCTGACCGAGGTGGTGGTCCCCGCGCAGCACCCGACCCGTGCCGACCAGTACGACACGATCGTCGCGCAGGACCACCGGGGTTACGGCATCGACCGGGCGATCAAGGCCCGGATGCTGCTGGAGCTGCGCTCCGCCGAGCCGGAGCTGATCGAGGTGCAGACCTGGAACGCACAGGCCAACGAGGCGATGCTCAAGGTCAACGCGGAGCTGGGCTACCGGCCCGACCGGGACTGGTGCGAATACAGCGTCGACGTCGCCGAGTTGGTGCACCGGCTCGATCCGCCGCGCTGAGGGAATTCACGCAACTGTCCACTAGGGGATGGACGGTGGACAGTCGGGCACCTTAACGTGCGTTGACTCTCATCCACCCATCGTGGAGGCCCTATGCGCCCGCGCCGCTCAATCGCCGCGCTCGCGACCGCCACCGCCGCCGTGACGGTGGCGGCGCTCGGCGTCGCACCCACAGCGGCCAGCGCCGCGCCCACCGACCTGTTCATCTCGGAGTACGTCGAGGGCTCGTCGAACAACAAGGCGATCGAGCTGTTCAACGGCACCGGCGCTCCGGTCGACCTCACCGCCGGCGGCTACCAACTCCAGCTCTACTTCAACGGCTCCGGCACGGCCACGACGATCGCGCTGGCCGGGACGGTGGCTGCCGGAGACGCGTTCGTGTTCGCCAGCGCCTCGGCCGGGGCCGCCGTCCTCGCCCAGGCCGACCAGACCACCGGGGCCAGCCTGTTCAACGGCGACGACGCGATCGTGTTGCGCCGGGGCAGCACAGTGCTCGACTCGATCGGGCAGGTGGGCGTCGACCCGGGCACCGAGTGGGGTGCGGGTGCCACAGGCACCGCGGACAACACCCTGCGCCGCCTGTCGACAGTGACCACCGGCGACACCGATCCGACCGACGCGTTCGACCCCGCCGCGCAGTGGGCCGGTTTCCCGGTCGACACCTTCGACGGCCTCGGCACGCACACGGTCGACGGCGGCGGCCCGGTCGACGTCCCGGCCACGCTGACCTGTGGTGGCCCGCTGGTCACCAGCGCGGGCACGGCGGCGAGCCGGGAGGTCACCGCCACCGACCCCGACGACATGATCGTCGACCTGACGGTGACCTCGGTCAGCCCGACGCCGTCCGCCGGTTCGATCACCCGCACCGCGTTCACTCCCGCCGAGGGCCTGGGCGGCACCGCCCGCGCCACGGTCGGCGCGAGCGCCGACCTCGCCGCCGGGGCGTACACCGTCGCAGTGACCGCGACCGACGCGGACGGTGGCACCGCCACCTGCGCGTTGGCCGTGCAGGTCACCCGGGAGTTGACAGTCGGCGAGGTGCAGGGCCCGACCACCGACGCCGAGCCCGGTCCGACCGACCGCTCACCGCTCGCACCGACGAGCGGCAACGGCACGAGCAGCACGCTGTACGACGTGCGCGGCGTGATCACCCAGTTGACCCTCGCCCGCACCTCGGCCGGCGCGGAGCAGCACGGGTTCTTCCTACAGAGCCGTGTCGGGGACACCGACGGTGATCCGACCAGCTCCGACGGCATCTTCGTGTTCATGGGCGCGTTCACGTCGCTGATCGGCGGCTACGTGCCGACCGTCGGCGACGAGGTCGTGCTGCGGGCCCGGGTGTCGGAGTACTACAGCTTCACCCAGCTCTCCGGCGCCTCACTGGTCCGTCGGATCGCCGGCGGCCTGGCCGTGGACAGCGCTGTCGCGGTGACCGACGCGGTGCCACCGGCCGAGCTGACCGACGCGCAGCGCTTCTGGGAACGTCACGAGGGTTCCCGGATGCGGGTCCGCGCGGGCAGTGGCGCGGTGAGCGGCCGGGACGTCTTCTCCTCCACCGCCGACGCCGAGTTGTGGGTGGTCGACCGCGACGACCCGCTGCTGGACCGCGCCGACCCGTACTCCCGGCGGGTCTTTCGTGACTCGCACCCGCTGGACAACGACCCGACCCGCCGCTTCGACGACGGCAACGGCCAACGGACACTGCTCGGCAGCATGGGCGTGAAGGCGACCGCCGGGGACAGCGCCGCGCTGCTCCCGCCGGCGCACACCTTCGACACGCTGCGCGCCGACGCGGTGGGCGGGATCTACTACTCGTTCGAGAAGTACGGCGTCCAGGTCGAGCGGGCGGAGTTCGACGCCGGTGCCGACCCGTCGAAGAACAACCCGCCCAAGCCGGCCGACCGGTCGCAGGAGGTGGCCGTGGCCACCTACAACGTGGAGAACCTGTACGACTACCGCGACGACCCGTTCGACGGCTGCGACTTCACAGGTAACACCGGTTGCCCGGGTGTCGACCCGCCGTTCGACTACGTGCCGAGCAGCGAGGCGGACTACCGCGGGCAGTTGGCCGCGCTCGCCGACCAGATCGTGAAGGATCTGCACGCACCTGACCTGATCCTGGTGCAGGAGGCCGAGGACCAGGACATCTGCACGGTCTCCGGTGCCGCGCTGAGCTGCGGTGACACCAACAATGCCGACGGCGCTCCGGACAGCATCCAGGAGTTGGCGCTCAGCGTGGCGGCGGCCGGCGGGCCCGCGTACGCCGCCGCCTATGACCGCACCGGCGCGGACGCCCGCGGCATCACCGCGGCGTTCCTGTACCGCACGGACCGGTTGTCGCTGGCTGCCGCGACGGCGAACGACCCGCTGCTCGGCTCGGCGCCGACAGTTCAGTACCGGGCTGCTGGGCTGCCGGCCAACGCCGACGTGCAGAACCCGAAGGCGCTCAACGCGGTGCTGCCGGCGGATGTGGACACCTCGACCGGTCGGGACGGCACCAACGTCTTCACCCGTGCTCCGCAGTTGGGCAAGTTCAGCGTGGCCGCGTCACCCGGCGCGTCCGAGCGCTTCACCCTGTACGCGCTCAGCAACCACTACTCCTCCGGCCCGGACGGCCGGGTCGGGCAGCGGCGGGAGCAGGCGCGCTACGGTGCCGCCATCGTCACCGCGATCGAGGCGGCCGACCGGAGCGCCCGGGTGGTCTACGGCGGGGACCTGAACGTGTTCCCCCGACCGGACGATCCGTTGCCCTTTGGGCACCAGGAACTCAGCGCGACGGCTGGCCAGCCCACGCCGTCGGACCAGCTCGCGCCGCTCTACGAGGCTGGTCTGCACAACCTGTGGGACAGCCTCGTCGCGGACGTGCCGGCCTCCGCCTACTCGTACAGCTTCGAGGGGCAGGCGCAGACCCTCGACCACCTGTTCGTCAACGACGCGCTCTACGGCGATCTGGTGCGGGTGCGGGCGGCACACGTCAACGCCGACTGGCCGGCGGAGTTCGCCGGCGACGGATCGCGCGGTTCCAGCGACCACGACCCGCAGGTGGCGAGGTTCCGCTCCCGGGCGTCGCTGACCGTGGCCGACACGACTGTTGTCGAGGGCAATCAGGGCACCCGGCAACTGACCTTCACCGCGACGGTGTCGCGGCCGCTGTCCCAGCCGGTGCTGCTCTGTGCCGCCACCGTGGGCCGCACCGCGCAGGCCGGCTCGGACTTCGACACGTACGCGGGCTGCCGGTTGCTGGCCGCCGGGCAGACGTCTGTGGCGTTCCCGGTGACCGTTCGGGGTGACCGCAGGCGGGAGGCCGACGAGAAGCTGACGCTGCTGGTGGCCGGCGTACCGGGCCTGCGGCTGGCCGACCCGCTCGCAGTCGGCACGATCACCGACGACGACTGATCCCGGAGTCTGGTCGATAATGGCCCGCCGCCCCCGAGTGGGGTCGGCGGGCCGTCGGATCGCCCGGACGATGCCAACGACCGGCCACGGTGTGTCGGAGGGCTCGCTGAGTATGGCTTTCCGCTGCGCGGTGCTGGGGCTCGTGCCGTTGGGAATCCCACTGTCGGCGCTGGCTGCTCCCGCATCCGGAAGTATTGGTGAGTCGTCCATGCAGCCACCGTTCCGGCTCGCTCCGTTCCTCGCAGCCCCGTTCGGTGAGCCTGTGGACAACGAAAGGGCCTGTGGATAACCGCGCGCTCATAGCGGCACGGAGGTGGCTCCCGCCCGGCCTGCGAACCCGTGAACCGTGAACTGCACGTCCTCGCCGCCAAGGGGCAGGGACGGCAGCCCCACCCTGCCCTGCCCTCCCCTTCCCCTTTGCTCTGCACCCCGATATGCGCCGGTCGCGGACCGTAGCCGTCGCATCCGCGGGTGCAGAGCAAAGGCCGGCATGAAGGTGTCGAGGGCCCGGGGACACGCGCTTCCGACCGATCCAGCCGCTCGCGGCAGCGGCGGGCACCTTCGAGCCACGGCGCTGCATGGCCGGCATGGAGGCGTCAGGGGCCGGGACCCGCGCTCCCGGCCGATCCAACCGCTCGCGGCAGCAATCGGACCCGCGCGGGCGGCGTCAGAGGTCGCAGAGGCGGCGACCGGAGCGGATGTCGTCGAGTGCCGCGTGCAGGTCGCGGATGCGCCGCTCGGCCTCGGCGGTCAGCCGATCGTGCAGACCCTCCCAGTCGGTCAGCTCGGGGTCGGGCGGCAGGGACGCGAGCAGGTCGCGGATGTCCTTGACGGTCAGGCCGACGCGTTGGGCCACTCGCGCCACCCTGATCCGGCAGGCCGCGTCCGAGTCGAAGCGCCGCTGGTTGCCGCTGGTGCGGGCCGCCGCGATCAGGCCCTGCCGTTCGTAGAACCGCACGGCGGAGCCGCTGACCCCGCTCTCCCGGGCCACCTCGCCGACCGTCAACGCGCCCATCGCCACTCCCCCGCCGCCATTGACTTCACTATTAGTTCAAGTCCTAGCGTCCACAGCATGACACCGCAAGAGAACAACGTGCCGCCGACCGTCGCCGTGCTCGTCGGGAGCGTCCGTCAACCTCGGGTGGGCCGCTCGATCGCCGACTGGTTCGTCGCCCACGCGGGCCGTCGCGGGGACCTCGGCCTGGACCTCGTCGACCTCGCCGAGGTGCCGCTACCCTTCGCCGACACCCCGCCCGGGGGCAATGCGGCAAGCCCGATCAGTGCCCGGTTGGCCGCCGCCGACGCGTTCGTGGTGGTGACACCCGAGTACAACCACAGCTTCCCGGCCGCCCTGAAGAATGCCATCGACTGGCACTACCGGGAGTGGGCCCGCAAGCCGGTGGCCTTCGTGTCGTACGGCGCCGGTTCCGGCGGCATCCGCGCGGTCGAGCAACTCCGGCTGGTCTTCGCCGAGGTGCAGGCCGCCACGACCCGCTCCGGGGTGGTGCTCCGGGCACCCTGGGAGCGGCTGGACGACACCGGTCGGCTGGTCGACGACGAGCCGCTGCGGCAGGCCGCCGACGCCACGCTGAGCGAGTTGGCCTGGTGGGCCGAGGCGCTGCGCGTCGCCCGCCGCGTCCGGCCCTGAGCCTCGACATGGACGTCTCCGCACGACGGCTCGGCTGGTACCTGACCCTGGGCGGTCTGCTCGCGGTGATCGACACCACGGTCACCGTGGTGGCCCTACCGAAGCTGGTCGACGACCTGGACACCAACCTCACCACGATCGGCTGGGTCACCAGCGGCTACGCGCTCGCCCTGGTCGCGGTGATGCCCACCGCGGCCTGGGGATCGGCCGCTTCGGTGCCCGCCGCAGCTACCTGACCGCGCTGCTGCTGTTCACCGCCGGCTCCGTGCTGGCCGGGGCCGCCTGGAACGTCGGGTCGCTTATCGCCTTCCGGGTGCTCCAGGGACTGGGTGGCGGGCTGCTCAACCCGGTCGGGATGGCCGTCGGGCTGCTGCTGCTCTGCCCCGGCCTGGCGCTGGCGGTCGGCGGGCTCAGCGTCACCGGCGAGCGGGGCGGAGTCGTCACCGCGACCGTGCTGCTGCCGCTCGCGCTCGGCGCCACGCTGGTGGTCGCTTTCGCGTGGCCACGCTGGGCGCGGTCATCGGCCTGGGCATGGGCGCGACGCTGATGCCGACGATGACCGCGGCCAGCCGATCGTTACCGCCCGGCGACCTGCCCGCCGGCTCCACGCTGCTCACCACTGTGTCGCACACCTCGGTCGCGGCCGGCACCGCGCTGATCGCCGCCGCCCTGTCCTGGCTGACGGACCGGCTCGCCCCGAGCCTGGGCGGCGGAGGCATCACGGCCGCCAACCGGCTCGACCGGCCGACCCGGGTCGGTCTCGCGCCGGAACTGGCGCAGGCCACCCGGCTCGCGCTCGCGGTATCTGTCGTGCTGTTGGCGCTCGCCTGGCTGACCAGCCGGCGACTTCCGGCCGCCGCCGCGGGTGCCGACAAGGGGACCACCCCGGCGGAACCCGGACAGTCGATCAGTAACGCTGGCGCAGCAGCCCAGCGGCCTCGACCGCCCAGTAGGTGAGGATGACCTGCGCGCCGGCCCGTTTGATCGAGGTCAGCGTCTCCAGCATCACGCGCTCCCGGTCGATCCAGCCGTTCGCGGCGGCGGCCTCGACCATCGCGTACTCGCCGGAGACCTGGTAGGCGGCGACCGGGACGTCCACCGCGGCCCGGACCGCCGACACCACGTCGAGGTAGGGCAGCGCCGGCTTGACCATCACCAGGTCGGCACCCTCGGCGACGTCGAGCGCCACCTCACGCAGCGACTCCCGCAGGTTGGCCGGATCCTGCTGGTAGGTGCGCCGGTCCCCATCCAGCGCCGACTCCACCGCGTCGCGGAACGGGCCGAAGAACGCCGAGGCGTACTTCACCGCGTACGCCAGCACTGCCACGTCCTGGTGCCCGGCGGCGTCGAGGGCCCGGCGTACCACGCCGACCTGGCCGTCCATCATCCCGGACGGCCCGACCATGCCGACCCCGGCGGCGGCCTGGGCCACCGCCATCTCGGCGTACGCGGCCAGGGTGGCGTCGTTGTCGACCTCGCCGTCTCCGGTGAGCAGCCCGCAGTGCCCGTGCGAGGTGAACTCGTCCAGGCACAGGTCGCTCATCACCACAGTGGCGTCGCCCACCTCGGCGACCACGTCGCGGATGGCGACGTTGAGGATGCCGTTCGGGTCGATGCCGGCGGAGCCGGTCGAGTCCCGCTGTTCCGGTACTCCGAAGAGCATGATCCCGCCGATCCCGGCCTGGACCGCCTCGGCGGCGGCCTTGCGCAGCGAGTCCCGGGAGTGCTGGAGCACCCCGGGCATCGACGCGATGGCGCGCGGCTCGGTCAGCCCCTCCTTGACGAACATCGGCACGACCAGCTCGGCCGGGTCGACGCGGGTCTCGGAGACCAGCCGCCGCACGGCCGCGTTACGGCGCAGCCGGCGGGGCCGGATCTCGGGGTACGACATGAGGGGCCTCCTCGGAGACGACTACCGGAAGCGGAGGGCGGTCGGCCCCTGCACCTTCGAGCCACGGCGCTGCTTGGCCGGCATGGCGGCCAGCTTCTCGCGCAGCTCGACGGCGTAGGCGGCGAGCGCCTCCACCAGGTCGGGCACCGAGGCGTGCGGTGGCTGCACGTCGACCCGCAGGCCGAACTCGGTAGCGGTCTCCGCCGTCTTGGGCCCGATGACGGCAACAACGGTACGCGCGTGCGGCTTCCCGGCGATACCGACCAGGTTGCGGACGGTGGAGGATGACGTGAACAGGACAGCGTCGAACCCGCCCGACTTGATCGCGTCCCGGATCTCGGCGGGCGGCGGCGCGGCCCGCACCGTCCGGTACGCGGTCACGTCGTCGACCTCCCAGCCGCGCTCGGTGAGCCCGGCAGCGAGCGTCTCGGTGGCGATGTCGGCACGCGGCAGCAGCACCCGGCCCACCGGGTCGAGGATCTCGTCGTGCGGGGAGAACTCGGCGAGCAGCCCCTCGGACGACTGCTCGCCGGCGGGGATCAGCTCCGGCTGGATGCCGAACGCGCGGACCGCGTCCGCCGTCGCCTCACCGATGCAGGCGATCTTGACGCCGCCGAAGTGCCGGGCGTCGAGGCCGTGCTCGGCGAACTTTTCCCACACCGCGCGGACCGCGTTCACCGACGTGAAGATCACCCAGGCGTACCGGCCGTCGACCAGGCCCTTGACCGCCCGCTCCATCTGCGCCGGAGTACGCGGCGGCTCGACAGCGATCGTCGGCACCTCGCACGGGATCGCCCCGTACGCGCGCAGCCGGGCACTCATCGCGCCGGCCTGCTCCTTCGTGCGGGGTACGAGCACCTTCCAGCCGTACAGCGGGCGGTTCTCCCACCAGCTCAACTTGTCGCGCTGACCCACCCCGACACCGACGGTGAGCACCACCCGGCCGGTGAAGCCGAGCGCGGCGGCCACGAAGCTGTCCACTGTCGACGTGGTCGTGTACTGGGTCTCGCCGGTGCCGTCGCCTGTCACACCGACGCCTGTGGCGCCGTCGACCCCGGCGGCGAGCAGCCCGTCCCGGACGGCGGCGAGGTCGCCGGCGTCCACGGCGAGCGCGAGCGAACCCCGGCCGACGGCCGCGGCCAACGCCTCGAAGTCCAGGGCGCTGACGTCCTCGACGTCCGCGGCGGTACGCACACCCGGCAGCGGAACACCCGCGTAGGTGGCCACCCCCTCGGCCTGGCCGACACCGGGCACCACCTCGAAGTGCGCGGCGGTGCGGGCCACCGCCTGCACCTCCTTCACCACCGAGTCGTGGCCGAACGGGTCGCCGGCGACCAGGTGCACCGCGTTCAGCCCGGACCGGGCCGCGGAGATCAGCACCTTCGCCACGTCCCCGGGTGCGCCTTCGGCGGGGGTGAACTCGGCATCGTCGGAGGCCTCGGCGCGAACGACGGCGAGCAACGACTCCGGGACTCCCCGGTCGTAGATCACCTGGTCGGCGTCGACAAGGGCGTCGTGGGCCCGACGGGTCAGCAGGCCCGGGTCACCGGGGCCAGCCCCGACGAACGCGATACGGCCGACGGGCTTACGGGTGCGGGTCATTCTGTGCTCCCAAATTGCTGGGTCCCCGGGCCGGTGTGTCCTTCGTGGCCGAGGATCGAGTCGGCGCCGAGGTCGAGGAGTTCGGTGGCGAGTGCCTTACCGATCTCCGCCGCGTCGGCGGGCGTTCCGGTGCGGGACAGCCGGAGGTCACGAGTGCCGTCCGGGCTGATCACCGCCCCGCGCAGGTAGATCTCATCGCCGTCGTCGCCTTCGGCGAGTTCGGCATAGGCGGCGACGGGTGCGCTGCACCCGGCCTCCAGGGTTGCCAGCAACGCGCGTTCCGCGGTGACCGCGGCGCGCGACGGTGCGTGGTCCAGCGCCGTGAGCAGCTCGACCAGGTCCTGGTCGTCGACCCGGCACTCCACGGCCAGCGCACCCTGAGCGGGCGCGGGCAGCATCAGCATCGGGTCCAGTGCCTCGGTGACGACGTCGAGCCGGCCGAGCCGGGCCAGCCCGGCCCGGGCGACGACGACGGCGTCGAGGTCGGCGTCGGGGCCGAGCACCCGCGCCAGGCGGGTGTCCACGTTGCCGCGGATCGGGGTGACCTCCAACTGAAGGCCGAGGGCGTGCAGTTGGGCGATACGGCGTAGCGCGCCGGTGCCCACAGTGGCACCGGGCGGCAGTTCGGCGAGCGTCCGGCCGCCTCGGGCGATCAGCGCGTCGCGCGGGTCCTGCCGGGGCGGCACCGCCGCGATGTGCAGCCCACCGGCGGCAGCCGTGGGCAGATCCTTGTAGGAGTGCACAGCGAAGTCGATCGTCCCGGCGGTCAGCGCGTCGCGCAGCGCGGAGACGAACACCCCGACGCCGAGCCGGTGCACCGGCGCGTTGGAGCGGTCACCAGCGGTGACCACCTCGACCAACTCGACAGGGCGGCCGGTGGCGGCGGTCAACGCCTCGGCGATCTGACCGGACTGGGCCATCGCCAGGGCGCTGCCCCGGGTGCCGAGGCGCAGGGGGGCGATCATCGCGCTCCTTGAGAGGGTGGGGTCGGCTCGACGGTGTCGGCTCCGGACACCGGGTCGATGCCGGGGAGCGCCACGCCGAGGTCGGGGGCCAGCACCTCCGGGACGGTGTCCACCGGAGAGGTCTGCGGCACCTCGAGGTCGAACAGCTCGCGAAGCAGGGCCGCGTACTGGTCGCCGCCCGGCTCCGCGGCCAACTGGCGGACCTTGACGGTGGGTTGGTGCAGCAGCCGCTGCACGACCCGGTGCACCGTCCGGGCCACCTCGGCGCGCAGGTCGTCGCCGAGGTCGGGGCGACGCTGAGCCAACCGGCGCAGCTCGGCGGTGACCACGTCGTCGGCCCGGCCGCGCAGCGCGGCAACCGTGGGTGCCACGTCGGCGCCGCGCAGCCAGGTGAGGAAGCCCTCCACCTCGCCCAGCACGATCCGTTCGACGGCGGCGGCGTCCGCGGCGGCCGGACCGTCGGCGAGCAGGGCCGCCATCCGGTCGATGTCGATCACCTCGACGCCGGGAAGCTCGGCGACGCCATCCTCGACGTCACGGGGGACGGCCAGGTCGAGCAGGACCAGCGGGCCCCGGACCGGGTCCCGGTCGGCCAGGGCCGCGCCGACCACCGCCCGGGTGAGGACCGGTTCGGTGGACGCGGTGGCGGCCACTACGATGTCCACTGTGGAGAGGGTGGCGGCCAGCTCGGTCATTGGCGCGGCACTCGCCCCGTACGACTCGGCCAGCCGGACGGCCCGGTCGGCGCCCCGGTTGCTGACGGTGAGCGGGCCGGCGCCCAGTCGGGAGAGCGTGGCCACCCCGAGCGAGCCCATCGCGCCGGCGCCGACCACCAGGGCCGGGTGGCCGGCGAGGTCGCCGTCGAGGTGCCCGGCGGCCAGCTCCAGCGCGGCGGTGACGACGCTCTGGCCGGCCCGGTCGATGCCGGTCTCGGCGTGGGCCCGCTTGCCGACCCGCAGCGCCTGCTGCATCAGCTCGTGCAGCAGCCGGCCGGCCGAGTCGGCGCCGGTGGCCCAGTGGTACGCGTCGCGCAGCTGGCCGAGGATCTGCGCCTCGCCGACCACCATCGAGTCCAGACCCGTGGCGACCCGGAACACGTGGTCCACGGCGGCTGTGTCGTAGTGCACGTACAGGTGGCTGGCGAGCGCCGCCGGCGAGCTGCCGGCCTGCTCGGCCAGGACGGCGCAGACGTCACCGAGCCCGCCGTGGAAACCGGACACGGCGGCGTAGACCTCCACCCGGTTGCAGGTGGAGACGATCACCGCCTCGGCCACGTACGGCTGGGCGACGAGGCGGTCCAGGGTGCGGGTCAGGTCGGCGGGAGGGACGGCCAGTTGCTCCAGCGTGGCGACCGGGGCGGTCCGATAGGACGCGCCGACGACGAGCAGTTTCACGTGCCTATCGCCTCCTGGGTGTCGGTGGCCGCGAACCCGCCGGGCAGGGCGGTGAGAGCGGACCCGCCGGTGGCGGGCAGCGCGGTCAGCGACGCCTTGCGGTGCTCGTGGAAGGACAGAATCTGCAGCTCGATGGCGAGATCGACCTTGCGCACGTCGACCCCCTCCGGCACCGAGAGTACGCACGGCGCAAAGTTGAGGATGCTCGTCACGCCGACGGCGACCAGTTGGTCGGCGACCTGTTGGGCGGCGGCGGCCGGGGTGGCGATCACGCCGATCGCGAGGGATTCCTCCGCGGCGACCGTGGGGAGGTCGTCGACATGCCTGACCACCAGGCCGTTGATCTCTTCGCCGACCCGGGAGGGATCGGCGTCGAGTAGTGCGGCGATCCGGAAGCCCCGACCGGCGAAGCCGTTGTAGCCGGCCAGAGCGTGACCGAGATTACCCACGCCGACCAGGGCGACCGCCCGGCGCTGGGTGAGCCCGAGCACATTCTCGATCTGCTCGATCAGCAGCGTGACGTCGTAGCCGACGCCCCGGGTGCCGTACGAGCCGAGGTGGGACAGGTCCTTGCGGAGCTTGGCGGAGTTGACGCCGGCGGCGGCGGAGAGCCCCTCGCTGGACACCGTCTCGTGCCCGGTGTCGGCGAGGTTGTGCAGCGCGCGCAGATATTCCGGAAGCCGGGCGACGGTGGCCTCGGGCAGGTCCGGGAGCGCTGGTACGGCACCGGCGCGGCCGGGCGCGCCTGGGTGACGGTGCTGACTCATGAGACTCCGTGCGGTGCGATCCTCGGCCAACTCCGCTGGTGGGCCGCTTATGGACTCCCGCTGGCGACCGAGGTTGGCGGCTGTGCTAGCAGGGCGCGTCGGAGTCACAGAGTAGGCGCTTGTGAAGACGTGCACAAATCGCGATCTTGTCGCTGCGCGCCGCGACTCCACAGGCACCTCCATTCCACAAGATCGATTTAGCGGCGTTTTCCGCACGCCGCCCGGGCGATTATTGCTCAATCCCGACTTCTCTGACCAATCCCGCGCCGAGCCTGGTGGGAGTGGCCCCGCAGGTGGTAGGGACAGCACTACGGGGGAGAGGCGGGGCTTCGGGATGGGGACACCGGGCCCGGTTGCCTAGCCTTTCCCCATGACCGCCGTTGCCGCCACCAGCGACCAACAGATGCTGGCACCGAGCATCCCCCGCCAACTCTTCGTCGACTCCGGGTACGTGCTGCTCGGGTTACCCCTGGCGGTGGCCAGCTTCGTCGTCCTCGTGGCCGGTTTCGCGGTCGGCCTCGGCCTGGTGGTCACGGTGATCGGCCTGCCGATCCTCAGCGGCACCCTGTACGCCGCCCGTGGGCTGGCCGACATCGAGCGGCTACGGCTGCCGGCCGTGCTTCGGCAGCCCCGGATCCGACCGCACTACCGTTTACCCGAGCCGGGCGCGAACACCTGGCGGCGGATCTTCGTGCCGATGCGGGACGCCCAGTCCTGGCTCGATCTGGCGCACGGCATCCTGCGGTTGGTCGCGGCGGCAGCCACCTGCCTGGTGACAGTGATCTGGTGGGCCGCCGCGATCGCCGGCTCGCTCTACTGGGTGTACGACTGGGCGCTGCCCCGACCGACAGGCGAGGACCAGGACCTGGCGCAGCTGCTCGGCCTGGGCGACTCGACCACCGCCCGGATCGGTCTGAACACCGCGCTCGGGGTGTTCTTCCTGATCACGCTGCCGATCGTGGTCCGGGGTTGTGCGCTGCTCCAGGCCAGCTTCGCCAAGGCCATGCTGACCGGGGTGGCCGAGATGCGCGACCGGATCACGGTGCTGGAGGAGCAGAAGCGGGCCGCCGTGTCCGCCGAGGCGTCCGCACTACGCCGGCTGGAACGCGACATCCACGACGGCCCCCAGCAGCGCCTGGTTCGCCTGGCGATGGACCTGAGCCGGGCCCGGATCCAGCTCGCCTCCGACCCGGAGGCCGCCGGCCAGACCATCGACGAGGCGGTCACCCAGACCCGGGACACGCTCGCCGAGCTGCGGGCACTGTCCCGGGGGATCGCCCCGCCGATCCTTGTCGACAGGGGCCTGCCCAGCGCCCTGGCCGCGATCGCCGGGCGCGGGCTGATCCCGATCGAACTTCAGGTGGACCCGCAGCTCGGCACCCCGGAGGGGCGGCTCGATCCGGCGGTGGAGAACACTGCGTACTTCGTGGTGTCCGAAGCGCTGACGAACGTCGCCAAGCACAGCCGGGCCACCGAGGCCGTGGTGACGGTGGCCCGGCAGGGCACCCACCTCCAGGTGGGGGTGGGCGACGACGGTCAGGGCGGCGCGCACCTGGCCAAGGGGCACGGGCTGGCCGGCATCGCCGACCGGGTGCGGGCCGCCGGTGGGGAGTTGCTGGTGGTCAGCCCGGCCGGTGGTCCCACCGAGATCCGCGCGGAGCTGCCGCTGTGAGCGATCAGGCACCGCGCCGCGCCCCCGAGGCGGCCCGGACGTGGTAGACAACACAGCCATGCGGATCGTGATCGCCGACGACGCCGTCCTGCTCCGGGAGGGGCTGGTCCGGCTGCTGACCGAGAGTGGGCACCAGGTGGTGGCCGCCGTCGGGGACGGCGACGCGCTCGTCAAGGCAGTGGTGGAGCACCAGCCGGACGTGTCGATCGTCGACGTCCGGATGCCCCCGTCGCACACCGACGAGGGGCTGCGGGCGGCGGTGGAGGCGCGGCGGCTGGTGCCGCGTACCCCGATCCTGGTGCTCTCCCAGTACGTCGAGGTCTCGTACGCCGATGATCTGCTTGCCACCGGCGGTGCCGGCGGCGGCATCGGCTACCTGCTCAAGGACCGGGTGGCCGCGATCGACGAATTCCTGGACGCGCTGCGCCGGGTGGCGGCCGGCGGCACGGTGCTCGACCCGGAGGTGGTGGGTCAGCTCTTCGCCCGGCGTCGCCGGGACGACCCCCTGCGTGAATTGACCCCGCGCGAGCGAGAGGTGCTCGCGCTGATGGCCGAGGGCCGCTCGAACACCGCCATCGCCCGTGCCCTGGTGGTCAGCGACGGCGCTGTGGAGAAGCACGTGCGCAACATCTTCACCAAGCTCACCCTTCCACCGGACACCGAGCAGCACCGGCGGGTGCTGGCCGTCCTCACCTACCTGCGGAACTGATCTCCCGGGCCAGGGCCACCGCGTCGGTGAGGGTGTCGGCCACCGGGTGACCGGAGGCGCGCAGCCGGCCCGGGTCGGTGAACCCGCCGGTGTAGAGCACGGCGCGGCCGCCCACCGCGAGCGCCGCGTCGGCGTCGTCGATGGAGTCGCCGATCAACACCACCGAGGTGCCGTCCACACCCAGTTCGGCAATGTGCAGTTTGAGCGACTCGGCCTTGCGGTCGCCGCCGACCGCCGCCCGCAGCCCGTCGACGCGGGTGAAGCGGCCGGTCAGCCCGTACGTGTGCACGGTCGGCACCAACTCCTCGTGGAACCACATGGAGAGCAGACTCTGACTGCCCGGCCAGGCCGCCATCGCGTCGCGCGCGTCGGCGGCCAGCTCACAGGTCGTCAAACCGGTGCGGTACGCCTCGTGGAAGATCCGGTCCAGTCGGCCGAACTCGTCGTGGTCCACGGCCTGGCCGAGCACCTCGGCGTAGTACTCGGCGATCGGCCGGCGGAACCGCACCCGGTGCTCGTCGAGGGTGACCGTCGGCCCGCCCAGGCTCGCGAACACGACGTTGGTGGCGGACACCACCAGGCTGAGGTCGTTGAGCAGGGTGCCGTTCCAGTCCCAGACGAGGTGCGGGTGAGCAGAGGTCATCAGAGCACCCTAGGCACCCGTCAGAGCTGCGGCGTGGTCAGGTCCCGCAGCAGCCGGTCCTCCTCGACCCGCCAGTAGCCGTGCTCCTTGCCGTCGAGCATGACCACCGGCAGCCGGTCCCCGTACTCCCGCTCCAGACCCTCGTCGCCGGTGACGTCCCACTCGACCCACTTGTCGCCGGTGACCGCCACCACCCGGTCGAGCGCGGCCTTGGCGTCGTCGCACAGGTGGCAGCCGGGTCGGGTGATCAGGGCGAGCCGGGCGTCAGTGGACATCGGTACCTCCGTCAGGGTGTCGGCGAGCGCCGGCAGCGTCGCCTGTCGCACCGGCGCCGCCGCCGCGTACGCCCGCACAGTCTCGCCGGTTCGCGGGTGCCGCACACCCGGTACCGCCGACTCGGCCGGCACGGTGATCGAGTCTGGCACGGCGGGCGGCGACCGGCCACGACCGACGGTGTGGACCAGTGCTGCGGCGTCGCACCGGGACAGTCCCGTCCACGGGACGGTCCTATGTGCCACCGACGAGCCGATCGAGTCCCACCGATGGGATGGACGGCGCCGTCCGCAGGTGTTTCGGCCACGACCGCGCGGCCACCCGAGGCGATAGGGTCAACCGAACGGGCGAGGGCTCCGACCTGGGCATCCATCCAGGAACAGCCGGTCAACGGAAAGTCAAACGCACACGACGGACAACCGGTCCGCCGCTGGTGCGACGGAGCGGGAAATACTTCCGCCTTGTGTAACGGACTTGCCACGCGCGGGTGACGTTGGCCCTATCATCACTCGGGTCGGCTCACCCCATTTGCCGTGAGTCGACACCCCTCAGCCCGAGGAGGCCCCCGTGCCTGTTAGCGCATTGGACCAGCACCTCCAGGGGATTTGCCGCCCATCGGCAACCCCCGCGACCGCCCTGCCCGACCGGTTGCCCGGTCGGTCCGCCCCGACACGACACAGACCGGCCCGTCCGGCGACCCACGGGACGGGGGCAACCCGGTGACCACCTTCGGTTACGCGGAACGCCCGGTCGGCCGGACCGGTCAACCGGCACGCTCGCACGTCAACGAGCGCCCGACGGCCCGCCCCCCAATGGACGAACCACCCGGCACCGCGGCGCGCGGCGACGGCGCGGCGCAACGGATCCGCAGCCGGCCACACCACAACGAGCCGCCGCCGCGGCCCGCGGTGCCCGGCGGGAACGCGCGACCAACCGGCGGCCGGGTCGCCGTTCCGGCCCGACCGACAATGCCCGCGCAGGGTCGCCGGGTCAGCGAGACGCCGACGGTGACCACCGATCCGGCGGCGGGCGAGACGGCGGTGATCCCGGCGGTGCCGGCCACCATCGCCGCCACCGCCACCACCCCGACCGGCTTTCCGAGCCGCCCGGACCCGTCCGACCCGGCCACCGAGGTCTGGACGCTGATCGAGCGCGCCCAGGCCGGTGAGTCCGAGGCGTTCGGTCTGATCTACGACCGGTACGTGGACACCGTGTTCCGGTTCATCTACTTCCGGGTCGGCAACCGCCAACTCGCCGAGGACCTCACCTCGGACACCTTCCTGCGCGCGCTCAAGCGGATCGGCAGTTTCACCTGGCAGGGCCGTGACCTGGGCGCCTGGCTGGTGACGATCGCCCGCAACCTGGTCGCGGACCACTTCAAGTCGGGCCGGTACCGGCTGGAGGTCACCACCGGTGACGTGCTCGACGCCGATCGGGAGGACCGGGGCCCGGAGGGCAGCCCGGAGGCGGCGGTGGTGGAGCACATCACCAACGTCGCGCTGCTCACCGCCGTGAAGCAGCTCAACCCGGAGCAGCAGGAGTGCATCGTGCTCCGCTTCCTCCAGGGCTTCTCGGTCGCCGAGACGGCCCGTGCGATGGGCAAGAACGAGGGTGCCATCAAGGCCCTCCAGTACCGGGCCGTTCGCGCCCTGGCCCGGCTCCTGCCCGACGGCTTCCAGCCGTAGTTCGCGGCGGCGGGACCGATGGGCGTCGATCGACGTCCGTGCAGCTCACAGTCGGTCCCGCCCGGTGATGACGATCACTTTCTGTAATTTCGGCTCCGCCCGGCCCGTAACCCGTGCCAGGTCCGCCGCGTTTCTCCGGGTGCGACCGGTGGTTGTCCCGGCAGGGCCGGGTCACCGAGGTCCGACCGGCAGGCCGGCGGCACCTCACCTCCGTGGTGTCACACTGCCGCCCGGTCGTCGGCAACGACGGCGGCCGACCGGCCGTGACCAGCGAGAGAGAGGTGCCTGCGGTGGATGACATCCTCTTCTCCCGCCGGCGCGCCGAGCGCTTCGCGCAGCTTCTCGACGAGGCCAACGGCGCTCGGCGACACCACGTGCGATCCCGGATGGACGCGCAACTCGCGCCCGTCGTCGCGGTGGGCCAACGACTCAGTACCGACCCCCCGACCGTCGAAGTGGACCAGGACTTCCGTACCGGCCTGCGGGCGATGCTGCTCGCAACCGCCGAACGGGAGGGGCTGGGCACCACACCGGCGGCCACCGAATCGGCCACGACCGCCCGTGGGCGGCTGCTACCGGCGGTCACCGCCCGGCGGGCCCGAGCCCGAGGCGCGATCCTGGTCGGCATCGCCGCCGGCGCCATCGCCGTCTCCGGCATCTCCGCCGCCAGCGAGAACGCGGTGCCCGGCGACGCGCTGTACGGCATGAAGCGCAAGACCGAACGCGCGCAACTCGCCCTGGCCAGCTCCGACATCAGCCGTGGTCAGCTCTTCCTGGACTTCGCCCGGACCAGACTGGGCGAGGCCGCCGAGCTGCGCGGTGACCGGGTCGGCTACAGCGCCGTCCTCGACGACATGGACGCCGACACCAGGCAGGGTGTCCGCCTACTCACCACCGCCGCGGCCGAGCGGGCAGAGCCGGGCAGCCTGGACACGCTCAACACGTTCGTCACCAGCCAACGTCGGGCGGTGAGCAATCTGCTCGACGGGAGCAGCCGCGTCGACCGGGAGCGGACCCAGCGGTCCCTGCGTCTGCTTGACAACATCCGGGAACGCTCGGACGCGCTGCGCGCGGCGATCGCCTGCGGCCTGCCGGCCCCGACCGCCAGCGACACCCTCGGCCCCGACCCGAACACCTGCCCCGGGGCTCGCTGACGGCACGCCCTTATACCGCACCGCCGACCGGCCGCGCCACAGTTCACGCTGTGCCCGGCCGGTCGACGGTGCGCGGCGGCTACCCTCGCGGGAGGCATCCGTCGTACCGGTGAGGAAGGGAGTCGCGTGGCGCGCAGCCGCAAGGTGACGGTCAGCACCGACGCCGCGGGACACACCACGGGCTGGGCGGAGACCGACCTGTCCCCTGCCGTCGCCCCCGCCCCGGACCCGACCGCGGCCGCCTTCTTCGACGTGGACAACACGATGATGCAGGGCGCGTCGATCTACTGGTTCGCCCGTGGGCTCGCCTCCCGCAACTACTTCACCACCGCCGACCTGGCCCGGTTCGCCTGGCAGCAGCTCCGGTTCCGGCTGTTGGCCCGGGAGCACGCCGGTGACATGTCAGTGGCCAAGGAGGCCGCGCTGGCCTTCGTGGAGGGGTGGCGGGTCGACGACGTGGAGCGCCTCGCGGAGGAGATCTTCGACGAGATGATGGCTCCCCGGATCTGGGCCGGCACCCACCAACTCGCCCAACGGCACCTGGACGTCGGCCAGCGGGTCTGGCTGGTCAGCGCCGCCCCTGTGGAGATCGGCCGGGTGATCGCCACCCGGCTCGGCCTGACCGGTGCCATCGGCACTGTGGCCGAGGTCGTGGACGGGGCGTACACCGGGCGGTTGGTGGGTGAGCTGATGCACGGGCCGGCGAAGGCCGAGGCGGTCACCCAGTTGGCCGTGGTGGAAGGGCTCGACCTGGCCCGCTGCGCGGCCTACAGCGACTCGGCCAACGACCTGCCGCTGCTCTCCGCCGTGGGCCGGGCCGTGGCGGTCAACCCGGACGGCACCCTGCTGCGGCAGGCCCGCCAGCACGGCTGGGAGGTACGGGACTTCCGCACCGGCCGGCGGGCGGTCAAGATCGCCGTACCGTCCACCGCCGCGGCCGGGCTGGTCGTCGGCGCGGTCACCGCCGGGCTGGCACTCCAGCGCCGCCGCCGCGCCGGCTAGGGGCTTTGACACACGCCCTAGGTGTGCTGTCCAGGGAGGTTGGTCGAGGTTGTGTGACGACACGATCTGATGTCGTAGGTAGGTGAAGGCCTCCGGTTGTGGAGTGGAGCTG
>NZ_JBEZCZ010000031.1:0-96051 GCF_040647875.1 Micromonospora sp. NPDC049230 | reverse complement strand
CGCCGTCATCGAACGGCTGGAACACGTGGTGCAGCGCGATCCAACCACCGGCCGTAGCTTCCCCAACCTGGTCTTGGACCTGGCGGTATTGGACAACGCGGTCGGCGGGGGTGGGGTTAGGGGGTTCGGACTGCTTGTAGGGCTAGTAGGGCTACGTGTAGGGAGAGGCTGGCCTCTACCGAGTCGAGGTCCACGTCGAGGATGCGGGCGATGCGGGCCAGGCGTTCGTAGAAGGCCGGTCGGGACAGGTGGGCGGCGGCGGCACCAGCGGACTTGTTGCGGCCCTGCTCCAGGTACGTGCGCAGGGTGTCGAGCAGCCGTTCCCGGGGGTGGCGGGCGTCGTACTCAAGCAGGGCGCCGAGTTCGCGCTCGACGAAGGTCTGCAACCGGGGCTCGTCGCGCAGCAGGTGCAGCAGCCCGGCCAGGCCGACGTGCGGCAGTCGGAAGACCGCCAGGTCACGCCGGTCCCGGGTGGCCGCCTCGGCGATCTGCCGCGCCTCGACAAGCGACCGGCGGGCCTCCCGCAGGGTGCCCACCCCCGATCCAGCGGCCACGATCACGGCACCAGGGCCAACACCCCGGGCCCTCTCGACACCCGCCCGCACCGCCGCCACCCCGACCGCCGGGCGGGACGGATCGCCACCGGGAGCCGCGCGGGAGGACTCCGCGCGGGACGCGTCCGGGCCGGGGGTGGCCCGAGCCGGTTCGACACCGAGCCCGGGTCGGCCGGCGCCGGCGTCGAGGCGTACCCGACGAAGAGCGCTGGCGAACGCGGACAGCGCGCGGTCCTCGGCGGCCGGGTCGGTCAGGGCCAGCAGCACGCCCACCGAATTGTCGTCGACCGCGCTGGTGAGAGCGGTCAGCTTCGCCTCGCGCAGCGCCTGGCCGACCGCCTCGGACAGGTCCCGCAGCCGGGCCTGAGCGGCCTCCGGGCCAGTCTCTCCGGCCGGGTCCTCGGCCCGGTGTCGGACCATCACGCCGACCAGGTGTCGACGGTCGAGCAGCACGCCGAGCGCCTTCGCCCGCAGCGCGACCTCGTCCACCGGGCGGGAGTGGTCGAGGAGTGCGGTGAGCAGGGTGCGGTGGATCTGCCGTTCCAACCCTTCGGCGTCGCGGCGGATCAGTCGGCCCAACGCGAGGGTGGACGCGGCCCGCTCGATCAGGATCGTCAACCGGGTGGGCGGGCCGGCGGTCGGCCCGCTGGGCTGGGCGGTGGGCACGTCGCCGCTGGCGGGCCAGCGCAGCAACAGTCGCCCCCAGTCCTGCCCGCGCGCGCCCACGGCGGTGACCAGCCACCCGTTGTCCGGGTCGTACGCGGTGCGCCCGGTCGGCCGGACCTGCCGGGAGTGCTGCTCCCAGCCGTCGAGTAGCAGTTCGGCGCTCTCGCCCGCCGGGTCGTACCCGAGCACCTGGCGGGACAGGTTCTCCAACACCACAGGGCAGCCGGACAGCTCGGCGGCCTGCCGGATCACCTCGGCGGCGTCGCCGCCCTCGACGGACAGGTCGTTGAACCGCTGGTGGATCTCCTCCGTGGCGCGCAGCTCGGTGAGCTGGGCGTCGACGATCAGCGCGTGCACCGCCTCGGTGATCCGCACGAACGGGGTGGCGCGGCGCAGCTCCACCAGGGGCAGCCCGCGCCGCTCGGCGGCGGCGGCCATCACCCGGGGCACACCGCTGACGTAGCGGCGGCCCAACTCGACGACGAGCCCGGAGACTCCGACGTCGGCCAGGTCGCCGATGAACGCGCGGAGCCCGGCGTCGTCGCCGGGTAGGCCGATGCCGGTGGTGAGCACCAACTCGCCGCCACCGAGCAGGGTGGCGATGTCCGGCACCTCGGCGACGTGCACCCAGCGGACCGGCCGGTCCAGCCCGGCGTCCCCGGCGACCATGCGTGGTGCGCCGTGGCGGACCGGGTCCAGGGCGAGGACCTCACGCACGGTAGGGAACACGGCCGACACGCTACCCTCCGTGACGCCGGATCTCGACATTCGCCGGGCGACGTCACGGAGGGGCCATGGGGTCGCTCAGTCGACGCCGAACTCCATGGCGGCCCGGTCGAGCGCCTCGTCGTCGGCGGAGGAGACACCCCGGGAGGCGATCGCCTCCGCGCCGCCCTGCGGCATCGCGCCGATCAGACCGGTGGAGGCCGCCTGCGCGGCGCCGACCATCCGCTGCGGGCTCGCCCCGCCGACCATGCCGAGGTTGGCGTACTGCTCCAGCTTCGCCCGCGAGTCGGCGATGTCCAGGTTGCGCATGGTGAGCTGGCCGATCCGGTCCGACGGGCCGAACGCCGAGTCCTCGGTACGTTCCATCGACAGCTTGTCGGGGTGGTAGCTGAAGGCCGGGCCGGTGGTGTCGAGGATCGAGTAGTCCTCGCCCCGGCGCAGCCGCAGCGTCACCTCGCCGGTGACCGCCGTGCCGACCCAGCGCTGCAACGACTCGCGCAGCATCAGCGCCTGCGGGTCCAGCCAGCGGCCCTCGTACATCAGCCGGCCCAGTCGGCGGCCCTCGTTGTGGTAGTTGGCCAGCGTGTCCTCGTTGTGGATGGCGTTGACCAACCGCTCGTACGCGGCGTGCAGCAGCGCCATCCCGGGTGCCTCGTAGACGCCCCGGCTCTTGGCCTCGATGATCCGGTTCTCGATCTGGTCGGACATGCCGAGGCCGTGCCGACCGCCGATCGCGTTGGCCTCCAGCACCAGGTCGACGGGGCTGCCGAACTCCTTGCCGTTGATCGTCACCGGGCGACCCTGGTCGAAGCCGATGGTGACGTCCTCGGTCGGGATCTCCACCGACGGGTCCCAGAACCGGACGCCCATGATCGGGTTGACCGTCTCGATGCCGGTGTCGAGGTGCTCCAGGGTCTTCGCCTCGTGCGTGGCGCCCCAGATGTTGGCGTCGGTGGAGTACGCCTTCTCGGTGCTGTCCCGGTAGGGCAGCCCGCGTTCGAGCAGCCACTCCGACATCTCCTTACGCCCACCCAGCTCGGTGACGAAGTCGGTGTCGAGCCACGGCTTGTAGATGCGCAGCATCGGGTTGGCCAGCAGGCCGTACCGGTAGAACCGCTCGATGTCGTTGCCCTTGAAGGTGGAGCCGTCGCCCCAGATCTGGACGTCGTCGGAGATCATCGCCCGCACCAGCAGGGTCCCGGTGACCGCCCGGCCGAGCGGAGTGGTGTTGAAGTACGCCCGTCCGCCCGAGCGGATGTGGAACGCCCCGCAGGTCAACGCCGCCAGGCCCTCCTCGACGAGGGCGGCGCGGCAGTCGACGACTCGGGCGAGTTCGGCGCCGTAGCTGAGGGCGCGGCCGGGCACGGAGCCGATGTCGGGCTCGTCGTACTGGCCGATGTCGGCGGTGTAGGCGCAGGGGACGGCGCCCTTGTCGCGCATCCACGCGACAGCGACCGAGGTGTCGAGGCCGCCGGAGAAGGCGATGCCGACACGTTCGCCGGAGGGCAGGGAGGTGAGAACCTTGGACACGGGGAAAATTATGCAACAGGCCGCATGGGCATGCAAGCTGAAGCGGTCTACTCTCCGTCGAACGCCGGGTCGTCGCGGCTCAACTCCCAGAAGGCGACCGCCGCCGCGGCGGCGACATTGAGCGAATCGACACCGCGGCGCATCGGGACGACCACCCGGACGTCGCTGGCGGCCTGGGCCGCCGCGGTGAGGCCGGGCCCCTCAGCACCGAGCAGCAGCGCCGGCCGCTCGCGCCGCGCCGGCGTCAACCGCTGGATGGGTACGGCGTCCGGCGCCAACGTCATGGCGAGGACGCTGAAGCCCGCTTCCCGCACCTGGTCCAGCCCATCGGGCCAGCGCTCGAGCTTCGCGTACGGCACCGCGAAGACCTCACCCATGCTGACCCGGACGCTGCGCCGGTAGAGCGGGTCGGCGCAGGTCGGCGACAGCAGCACTCCGTCGATGCCGAGCGCGGCGGCGCCCCGGAAGATCGCACCGAGGTTGGTGTGGTTGTTGATGTCCTCCAGGATCACCACCCGGCGGGCGGCGGCGAGCACCTCGGCCGCCGTCGGCAGCGGCCGGCGGTGGAACGACGCCAGCACCCCCCGGTGTACGTGGAAACCGGTGGCCCGTTGCAGCACGTCCTGTGTCGCGGCGTACACCGGCGCGTCTCCGGTGTCCAGGTCGGCGAGTTGGTCGATGCGCTTGGCGTCGACCAGGTACGACCGGGCCGGGTAGCCGGCACGCAGCGCCCGGCGCAGCACCAGCTCGCCCTCGGCGATGAACAGGCCGTGCGGCGGCTCCCAGCGGGTGCGCAGCTCGACGTCGGTGAGCGCGCGGTAGTCGGCGATGCGGTAGTCGTCGGGGTCGGTGATCTCGTGGACGGGCACCCGACGATTCTGCCGGACGGCGCACCTCGCCCACCGATGCCCACCCGTGGGGTGTTTTGTCCGGAGGAGAAGGGGAAGGACTGTGGACTACCAGACCCGACGGGAAGGACCAGCCAGGTGAGCGCAGACCACACCGCGGCGGGCGAAGTCGGCGCTCTCCCCCGGCACCCCACCGTCGCGGACCACATCGTGTCGCGACTGCTCAGCTGGGGCGTGCACCGCTACTTCGGCTACCCCGGAGACGGCATCAACGGCCTCACGTCCGCGCTGCAACGCACAAGCGGGCGCACCCAGTTCATCCAGGTACGCCACGAGGAGACCGCGGGCTTCGCCGCGTCGGCGCACGTCAAGTACGGCGGCGGGCCGCTGGGCTGCGCGCTGGTGACCAGCGGGCCGGGCGCGATCCACCTGCTCAACGGCCTGTACGACGCCAGGCTCGACCACCAGCCGGTGGTCGCCCTGGTCGGGCACACGGCGACCACCGCCGAGGGCGGCGGCTACTACCAGGAGGTCGACCTGCTCGCCCTCTACAAGGACGTGGCGGCGGCGTTCCTCGCCCAGCTCGACCACCCGGCGCAGGTACGCCACCTGGTCGACCGCGCGTGCCGCACCGCCTTGGCCCGGCGTACCGTCACCGCCCTGATCCTTCCCCTGGACATCCAGGACGAGCCGGCCATCCCGGACCCACCCCACGCGCACGGCTACTACCAGACCAGCAACGTGCCGAGCAGCACCCCCACCGTGCCGCCGGCGGCCGACGTGCGTCGGGCCGCCGAGGTGCTCGGCGGTGGACAGCGGGTGGCCATGCTCGTCGGGCAGGGTGCGCTGGGCGCGCAGGAGGAGGTCCGCGAGATCGCCCATCGGCTCGGCGCCGGGGTGGCCACCGCCCTGCTCGGTTTCACTGTCGTCGACCATCGCGAACCATGGGTCACCGGGGCGATCGGGCTGCTCGGCACCCGGCCCAGCTGGCAGTTGATGACCGGCTGCGACAGGCTGCTGATCGTGGGCAGCAACATGCCGTACTCGGAGTTCTATCCCCCACCCGGGCAGGCCCGCGCGGTGCAGATCGACCTGGACGGCACGCAGCTCGGGCTGCGGTACCCGACCGAGGTGAACCTGACCGGGGACGCCCGCCCCACGTTGCGGGCGTTGCTGAACGAGCTGGGCCCCGGCCCCGCACCGACCGCCTGGCGGGCGGAGATCGCCGAGGCCACCTCGGCATGGCGTCGGGTGCAACGCGACCTGGCCGAGCAGACCGCCGACCCGGTCAACCCACAACTGCTCTTCCACACCCTCAACGAACGGCTGCCCGACGACGTGCTGCTCGCCGTCGACTGCGGCACCACCACCGCCTGGTACGCCCGCCACCTCCAGGTCCGCCCCGGAATGCTCGCCAGCCTGTCCGGCACCCTGCTGTCCATGGGCGGTGCCATGCCGTACGCGCTGAGCGCCAAGTTCGCCCACCCGGACCGACCGCTCGTCGCGCTGATCGGCGACGGCGCCATGCAGATGAACGGCGTCAACGAGCTGATCACCGTGGCGAAGTACTGGCGCGGTTGGGCCGACCCACGATTCGTGGTGCTGGTGCTGAACAACCGGGATCTCGCGTTCGTCAGCTGGGAGCAACGTTCCAGCGAGGGGACGCCGATGTTCCCGGACAGCCAGCAGTTGCCGGACATCGCCTACCACAGGTGGGCCGAGGTGCTCGGGCTGCACGGTGAGTTCGTCGACTCACCGGAGCAGGTGCCCGGCGTCTGGGAGCGGGCGCTCGCCGCCGACCGCCCGGTGGTCATCAACGCCCTTGTCGACCCGGCCGAGCTGATGCTGCCGCCGCACTTCACCGTCGAACAGGCCCGCAACACCGCGGCGGCGGTGCTGCGTGGCGACACCGACTGGGCCGGCATCATCCGCCGCGGCCTACCGTCCACCCTGGCCAGTTACCGCCCCCGCCGCCGCAAGGACTGACCGGGGCCGACCGGGGCGGCGAGGGTCAGCCGCGGCGGTCGAGCCAGCGTTGCAGCGCCGAGCGGGGGTCCTCGGTGGTGGGCTGCTGTCTGCGGTCCGGGACCGCGGGCCGCTGCACGGGGCGGTGCGCGTCGCCGGCCAACTCGTGGCTGGGTGCGGTGAACGCCTTCTCCGGCTGTCCCTTGACGGCGGTGGCGATCACCCGGGCAACCGCGTCGATCACCTTGCCCTGCACCGCCGAGCCCACCGAGTCGGCCGGGTCGTCCGGGTTGGCGGCGATACCGGCCACCGCGACCTGCGGAGTGAAGCCGACGAACGTCTCGGTGGAGTTCTGCTCCGAGCTACCCGTCTTACCGGCCACCGGTCGGCCGTCGAGGATGTCGTTCACACCGGTGGCGGTGCCACCGTTGCACTGCCCGAACGCCGACTGCTGGCCCACCGGGCAGCGCGCGGCGTCGGTCGCGGCACGGGCGACGTCCGGGTCGAGGACCCGCTTGCAGGACGGCTGCCCGACCGGCACCGTCTCGCCGTTCGCGGCGGTCACCGAACGCACCGGCACCGGCGTGCAGTAGGTGCCCTCGGCGGCCACCGTGGCGTACGCGTTGGCCAGGTCGAGCGGGGTGGTGGCGGCCACGCCGAGCGTGAACGAACCCCAGTTCGCGGAGTTGTTCTTCGCGAACGCGGCGTCCGAGTCGGCGCGGAACGTGATGCCGAGCCGCTGCGCCATCTCGACCACCTTGTCCTGGCCGACCTGCTCGGCCAACCAGACGAAGTAGGTGTTCACCGAGCGGCCGAAGCCGTCCCACATCATCCGGTACCCGTCCATCCAGTCCGGGTTGGCGTTGGCCGGGCACCAGTGACCGTCGCAGCTGCCCGGCCCCTCGGCGGCGTACCGGGTGGGTAGCTTGGCGGGCGCGTCGAAGCCGGTGGAGAGGGTACGGCCCGACTCCAGCGCGGCGAGCATGGTGAACAGCTTGAACGTGGAACCGGCCTGGTACCCGTCGACGCTGGCCCCGCCGGAGATCAACGGGTTGACGGTGTTCGGGTAGTTCGCCTGCCCGGCCGGGTTGTCGGCCAGGCTGTAGTGCCGGTTGACCGCCATCGCCAACACCTGCCCGGTGCCCGGCTGGACCGCCGCGATCGGCAGGGCGTGCTTGCTGCCGTAGGAGTAGACCTTGGTGGCCTGCTGCTGCGCGCTGGCCTGGATCCTCGGGTCCAGCGAGGTGACAACTGTGTAGCCACCCGAGCGCAGGGCCTGCTCGCGCTCCGCGACGGTGGCCCCGAACGCCGGCTGGGCGACCCACCACCGCCGCAGGTAGTCGCAGAAGTAACCCCAGTCGTCGTGCCCCTGGGAGACGGCGGTGCAGCCGTTGGGCTGGGCGGTGGGGTGCAGGCCCAGCGGCTCCGCCTTGGCCTGGGCGGCCTGCGCGGCGGTGATCGCACCGGTGGCGACCATCGAGTCCAGCACGTACGACCGGCGGGCCAGCGCGTCGTTCTTGTCGCCGTCGATCGGGCTGTACGCGTCCGGCGACTGCACCAGGCCGGCGAGCAGGGCCGACTGGGCGAGCGTCAACTGCGCCGGGGGCTTGCCGAAGTAACGCTGGCTGGCCGCCGCGACCCCGTACGCGCCGGAGCCGAAGTAGGCGATGTTCAGGTACCGGTCGAGGATCTCGTCCTTGCCGAGGTTCTTGTCCAGCGCGCTCGCGTACCGGATCTCCTGGATCTTGCGGCCGACGGTGGGGTCGGTGGCGGCGGCGCGTTCCTCGGCGGTGCGGGTGGGGTCGGTCTTGAGGACGTTACGGACGTACTGCATGGTCAGCGTCGAGCCGCCCTGCTCGGTGCCGCCGCCCTTGACGTTGGCGACCAGGGCTCGGGCGAGACCGCGCAGGTCCGCCCCACCGTGGTCGTAGAAGCGCCGGTCCTCGGCCGCCACGATCGCCTGCCGCATCACCGGGGCGATCTCCGACAACGGCACGTCGGTGCGGTTCACGTCGTAGAACGTGGTGATCAGCGTCTTGCCGTCGTTGGCGTAGAGGTACGAGCGCTGCGGAGTGGCCGGGGTCTTCAGCGAGGCCGGCAACGCGGCGTACGACCCGAGCGCGGAGCGGGCGGTGAGCCCGAGCAGCAGGTTGCCCGGCAGCGCGGCGACTGCCAGGACGAGCCCGGCCAACACGCCGGCGAGCAGCACGGTGAACAGCCGCGACAGCGGCGAGCGGGAGGCGGCCATGCTCCCCAGGATTGCCACGAAGTGTGGAAATCGGCCAGCCTGGGCGGCAATTGTCAGGCAATTCACCGACAACCACGGCAGCGGCCCGGCCGTCAACCGCTCAGTACGCCGCTCCAGCGGATGAACCCGGGCAACAGGAGCACGGCGCACACCAGCGCCAGAACCGTCATCGCCAACGGCAGCCGTGCGCGACGCAACGCCCGGCGCAGGTACTCCTGCCGGATCTCCTGCTTCTCGGGCTCGCTGAAGTCACGGTCGATGTAGAGGTCGGCGTCCCGTTCGGCCGCCTGGAACAGGTGCGCCGCCCAGGTCAGGAAGCCGGCGGCGACCACCCAGAGCGCCGAATCCAGCGCGATCTTGCCGGTGGAGACGTCAGTGCCCGCCGGGCCGGTGGAGACGGACGTGAGCATGTTGATCCCGGCACCGGCGAAGAGCCCGGCCAGGAAGTTCAGCGTCGACGGCGCGGGCACCGCGATGCTCACGAGCCCGCCTCCGATCCCGCGTCCGGCCACGGCAGATCCGGCCAGGCGACGCCGCAGACAGTGCGCCCGAGCGCGTCGATCCGCTCCAACAGCTCCCGGTCGGCATGCTCGTCCAGGAGGCTGGTCAGCTCCGTGAGCTGGGCCCGGTAGGACAACTGTTCATTGATCACCTTTTCCACCGCCGGCGTCCGCATCGGCCCGTCGCGCTTGGCGATCCGTTCGCGGATCGTCCCCTCGATCTGCTCGCACCCCCGCTGCCAGGCACGCAGATTGCGCCGGGACAGGGTCGCCCCGTTGGCGGACGACGTGACGATCTGCGGCACCACTGCCACCTCCGAAGGCTCGGACGGCTCGGGCCGACCCTGGTTGATGACGTCACCGAACAGTTTCAGGCTCTCCAACTGCACGATCCGCCACACGATGTCGGCGAGTTGGGCTGCCACGAACGGAATGCGCAGCCGCTCCTCGGGGGCTGTGGACAGCAGCGTCGGGTGCCGCTGTTCGCTGGCAATCCGCTGAAACAGCGCCCTGAGGTGTTCCTGGGTGCCGTTGGCGGCTCCGGTGCAGAGCAGCGTCGCCTCCAGCGCCTGCGCCATGTCGATCTCCCGCCCCGGGGTGGTCCACTCCCCCTCACGCCCCACCAGCCAGGCGTGCGCGGTCTCCATCTCCGGCCGCGTCGGCGACACTCCGGCGCGTACGAGCGCGCTGAGGCACATGGCGGTGGTGGCCTCGTCGCGGTTCCACGTGCCGGTGCCGCTGCGCCACCAGTTGTCGAACGACCCGCCCGCGGACACCTGCCGCAGGAGCCAGTTGCAGGCGTCCCGGACCACCGGGTGGTCCATGCGCAGGTTGGCCTGAGTGAGACCGAGGACCACCCGCGCGGTCACCCACGGCACCCGCGCCGGGTAGAAGTAGCCGTCCTCGTGCTGGGCCTCGCGAGCCACCCCGATGAGAAGGTCGATCCGTTGCTGGTCCTGGTGGACGGCGGGCGCGGAACCCTCGAAGCCGAGCAGGAGACCGAGCACCCAGTTGCGGTACATCTGGTCGGTGTCCAACTCCTCGGCGCGCATGCCGGCCAGGTGCGGTGCCGCGCCGAGGAGGGCGTCCTCGGTGGCCATCGACTGCTGGATCTTCTCGAAGTCCTCGTAGTCGGCGGTCACGTCGCCCACCGGCACGGGCAGCTTGCAGCCGGGTGCCTCGTAGCTCCACCGGGGCCGTACCACGCCGGCGATCTCCCACCAGGAGTCGACGTGGTTGAGCTGGTTCAACGCGCTCGCGGCGAAGACGGCGGCGCCGGAATTGTCATTCCAGGAGCGGTCCGCCTGGCTGCGCTTCCCGAGCCAACGGCCAAGCCGGATCAGCGTCTCCCAGGTGCTGAGCAGGTGCAGGGTGTCGGTCCGTGCCGCATCCGGCGAGACCAACTGGTCGAGCCGGCTCAGCGTCGCCTTCATCAGGCGCTCCCCGCCGCGCTGTAGGTGCAGCCACACGTTGCGCTCCGGGCTCTTCCACCGGCGGTCGGCGTCCCAGTGCCGACGGGCGTGGTTCATCACCAGTTGCGCCCGACGGCGCGAGCCGATCAGGTAGGCGCCGTCGATCTGGTAGATGAGGCCGTCGTCGCGCAACCGCTCAAGCGCCTGCCGCAGCGGACCCGCCTCCCGGGTGGCCATCTGTAGCTCCAGCACACCCAGGCAGGCCACCCGGTAGAGCACCTCGCGCTGGTCGTCGCTTGTCACCTGCCGGGTGTAATACGCCTCCAGGTCCGCCTCGGTGGGCACGGCGCCGTGCAGCCCGTAGAGGTGGATCGCCGTCAACGCGATGTGCACGTCGTCCTGTGCCAGTCGCCGGATCGTCTGCCAGTGCGCCTCGTCGATGTCACTGTCGACGAGCAGTTGGCTGACCAACGGCCCGCCCTCGGCGAGGACCTGTCGCAGCTCACGAGTCGGCTCGCCACCAGCGAGGGTCGGGCCCGCCACCTTGTAGCTCGTCGCGAGCACCTGCACCCTGAGCCCGAAGTCCGAGCGCAGCCGGGTCACGCAGTCGAACAACTCGTTGAGCACCAGCGGGTTCGCGTGCAGGTTTTCCAGGACCACCAGGTAACGGCCGGAGCGACTCCGCTCCTGCTCCAGCAGAGCCAGCACTATCGACTCTGGACCGTCCGCCGGATCACCGAGGTTGAGCCACACGATGCCGTCGTCGGCGCGGCGCTTGTCGGCGATGTTGGCCACCAGCGCCGACTTGCCGCAGCCGTGCTCGCCGATCACCAGCACGTCCCGGCCAGCCTCAAGCTGCCGTTCCACCTGGGTGCGGCTGTCGGTCAGCCGGTCCAGCTGGGCGTAGTATTCCATCGCGTCGGCCGAGGGCAGCTCGGCGTGCCCGACCCGCCGAGGCCGCCAGCGGAGACCGAACGGATCCTTTTGCAGGGCGTACGCGACAAGCACCAACGGCGTGACCCCGTGTGCCCCGTCACCCTCGGTCGTGGTCCGGACGACGTGCTCGGAGAGCCGCACCTCGGCGGTGTGCCCCATCGCCTCCACCCGGACGACCAACTCGTGCCCCACGCTGTCGCGGAACTCCGCAGTCGCGCTGACGACCCGCAGCGCGGCGGGCCGCTCGTCGAGCATGGCGGTCTGGGCGGTGAGGTCCTTGTGGGCCGCGGTGAGCAACTCGTACGCGCCCGGCTTGGGGCCGAGAGCCTTGACGGCCAGCCAGGGTGAATAGTCGGGCACCGACCCCCCCTTCGGCGATCACCGTGGGTCTACCACGTCACCACGACAGGTAAATGTTAACCGCCAGTCCTCCCGCTGTCGCAGGGCAGGTCCACGCGCAGTCGGAGGTACTGGGTCCGGACCAGCTCCCCGTGGACGGACTCAACGTCCGCATCGGACACCTGGAAGCCACCCCGGTCGAACGCCGCCCGCACCTCGTCGGCGTCACCGAGGTCGTGGCTGGCCATCCGCGTCGCGTACCGGCGGGCGGCGTCGGCAAGCTCGTCCAGCTCCACCGAGAGCAGCCCGCGCCAGCCTGCGGCCCGCTCCCGGAACCGCAGCTCGAAATCGTCCACGAGGTCGGACACCCGGTGGCGGCCGTCCTGCTCCTCGTCGTCCCTGGGCCACTCGTTGCCCGGGTGCAACCGGACTGTGGTGATCACCGAACCGCCCGGATTCAGCAGGGCGGACCAGCTGCTGATCACCGCGTCCGCCGAGGCGCGGTTGAACCGGGTCAGGAACGCGTCGGCCAACACCAGGTCGAACCGGCCACCCTCGACGAGCCGCGCGACCGCGTCGGGGCAGGTCACGTCGGCCTGGTGCACCTCCACCCGGGCACCGATCTGCTTGGCGTACCAGTCGCAGGCCAGCAGTGGCGTCTGACACATGTCGAGCACGTGCACGTCCAGGTCGGCGGGGATGCCACCGAGCGCCGACCGCACCGCCTCCAGGAGGAAGGCGAGGATGGTGTAGTCGGCGGTGCCGCTGATCAGCACCCGACGCGCGCCCCGACGGACCGCCTCGGCCAACTGCCCGGCGTAGAACTCCGCGTGCCACTGCGGGCTGCTGACCATGTCGAACAGGCGCAGATACTGCCACGACTGGTGGTACCAGGAGCAGCTGTGCCGGTCCAGGTGCGACGGCCCGCAGGACATCGGCGCCATCGCGTACAGCATGTTGGCCGACTGGAGCAGCCAGCGAGTCAGCTCCGGGCCGGGCCGACGCGGTCGGCCACGGTCGGGCAGGCACGACCGGCTCATCAGGCGATCCCAGAGCAGGCGGGCCCGGGTCACCTCCTCGGAGTGACCACTGACCACCCAGGACGCCAGGCCGTCCCCGCCCACCTCCTGCCGGACCACCACCTGACCGTCGATCAGCCACATGTCGGTCATCGGCACCAACGGACGTTCGCCGGCGATGAACACCGGCACCATCACCGCGTCCAGATCGTGCGCGCGGTCCTCCGCCAACTGCTCGTCGATCTCCCCCGAGCCCACGTCCTCGCCCGGCACGAGGTACATGCGGCGTACCGTCGCACGCCGTGCCAACTGGCGGAACAACGCCCGGGAGAACGGGTCGGCGGGACGACCGGCAGTGGTGTACGGGACGATCTGGCACAGCTCGTCGTGCACCCCGGCGACAAGCCCCTGCACCAACTCGTCCATCGCCGCGCCGGGTAGCCGCACGCAGTTGGGGTCGGTCCCCTCGTAGGAGGCCCGATAGAAGAGGCTGGCCCGCCGCGCCCTGTCGATCAGGTCGGCGGGCGTGACCCTCTCAGGCGCCCCCTTTCGCTCGGTCATGTCCGCCACTCCCTCACCCTCGCGACGCCGTGATCACCAAATGGTGGCTTCCGGACGCCAACTGCGCGTGCCGGATGTGCCAACCCGCGTCCCGGACGGCGGCAATGACGTCGGGATAGCTGAATCTGCGGGACTGGAAGCAGCGGATGCGATGGCCCGCCGGCAGTCGTGTGCCGTCCAGGACACCCGGTCGGCGCAGCACCGCCTCGCCGGTCACCGCCCCGTCCCGCCAGCGCAGCACGAAATCCAGGTCGGCCTCGGGCAGGCCGGCGGCGAGCAGCGGCTCCAGGGCCGCGCCGCGGAACTCCGGGCACCGGTACGGCGCCAGCACCGTCTCCGCCGGCTCGTCCGGCCGGCCCACCACGACACTCAGCACGAGCACGTCGCGCGGACGCAGTGAGGCCCTGATGTTGGCCAGGGCGGCGGTCGGGCATTCCAGGTTGCCGAGGGTGTGCCCGAGCAGGCAGGCGACCACCGGGTCGGGCCCGGGCCGCCACCGCTCGACCCCCTCGGAGGAGCCGGCCTCGATGTCCCACACGTGAGAGTCAACGCTCATCTGACCGGCCGCGAAGTGGGCCAGCCGGTGACAGGCGATGGCGAGCAGGGTGGCGCTGAAGTCCAACGCGAGGTAACGCCGGCAGGGGTGGCCGAGGCTGGTCAGCCGGTTGAGGAAGGCGCTGCTGCGGTTGCCGTTGCCCGGGCCGATCTCCGCGACGGCCAGCGCCCCGGCCGTCAGCGTCCGAGCGGCCAGCAGGGCTTCGGCTTCGTGGCGCGCGGAGGTCAGCATGCTCAGGTAGTCGTCGGTGCGGGCGTAGGCGTCGTGGGTGTGGGCGGCACTTCCGGCGTACGCGAACTTGAGGGGCAGCTGACCGGCGTGGATGGCCGCCAGCGCGGCACGGCGGTGTCGCTCACACTCGAAGTGCGGGGACTGGCACCGAGACGTGTCACCCGTCGGACCTGATTGCGCTCGCAGGATGCCACCCTTGCCCGCCTCGCCGATCGTCTCTGCCACAACGTCCTCCGACGAAGTCAGAGTTACCGTCGACCCGATAGTAGGGTAATGACGCAGGACAATGGCTTGTTTGCGCCCGGGTTGTTTCACGATCTGTAAGCACCGCACCTCTTTTGCCAGGACTAGCAGACCAAAAAGCCAGACGCCACCGGCCGTCAGCCCGCATTATCCGAACCGAACGGCCATCCCTGCGCCAGGAGAGCGCAAATCACGGGTGAAGCTCAGTCCGGCCGGCCGCTGCGGTTGCGCAACTGCTGCACAGCGGCCCGAGCCGCCGTGGTGAACGTGGGCGGGGTGAACTCGTGCCGTTGCCAGTCGCCGTGCAGCCCGCCGATGTCGTCCACCCCCTCCTCCACCAGCAGCACCATGTACTTACTGAACGCGAGGGCGGCACCTTTCTCTTCGATCAACCAGGCGCTGGTCGCGAACTTCTCTCCGGGCTCGGCAAATTGCCGGGACCGGGTCATTAACGAGACGAAGAACTCGCACTCGCGAATCCTGTTCAGCACCGCCATTCCCACGTACCCGTCCGCGGCCCGACCGGTGATCACGGTGAAACCGTTGTCCTCCAACAGCCCGCTGAGGCCCCGGACGAACCCGTCCTCCTCCTTGAACCGGTACGACAGGAAGACGGTGTTGCTGGCGACCTTCGGCCGCACCAGACCCGAGTCGGGCCGCACGTGTTCCAGGATCCGTGCCTGGTCGACGTCGTCGACAAGCCGTTCCAACTCGTCGTCGCCGCTGGTGGTCGCCCGGTCGCGCACCTCGTCGAGGAGCCGATCCGCCTTGGACCTGCTGCTGGCGAGCAGCCGGAACGCCTGGCAGTTGGTCAGGACCACGTCGGCCTCCGCCGCCAGCATCTCCGGCGGCGTCCGCTTGTCGAGCGTGAACGCGTCCCGCAGACGGCTCCGGTCACCGTGGTAAAACGTCGCATGTTCCTCCACCCGCGCCAGGTCGACGTAGAGCACCACGGCCGCCCCCTCGCCCGACTGGGACAACGCGAACCTGCCGGCCTGCACCAGATCGGTGCTGAGCGGGTCCACGACGATCACGTCGAATGTGCCGGCGCCCGCCTCCCGGACGGCGTCAGCGAGACTTCCGACAGCCATCACCCGCTCCACCAGCGGGCTGGAGGTCAGTTCCTGGTAGAGCCGTCCCGCGGCGGCGTCATCGCTATCGCAGAGCAGTATGGTCAATCGGGGAAGCGCAGCCACGATATTGCTCCAGGAATGTCGACATCGGCGGGAATTGAGCACCAATGGTGGCACGGTCCATCGACGGGTCAACTCCACGTTGCGTCCTTCGACAATGACCAAACGGACCCGTCCCGCGCCGTTGGGATGGGGCGTCATGGGCTGTGTGCTTTCCTCCACCGCACCCCCGGGCCCGGGGTGGAGCCCCGCGCGGGGGAGTCGACATCGCGGCGACCAGACCGACGCCCGGCCGTCGCCCCGGCGCGACCTGGGCCGCCGACCGATGCCTTCACCAGCAACGGAGCACCCTCCGGCACCTCCGCACATCGATGGCGACGTCCGTCGCGAACCCGTCGGCCGCCGCACGGCCGTCGACGGGTAGCGGTAACGACGTCGACAAGGGCAGACCGCGATCCGCGCCCGCCAGCGCGGAGGTCAAGGATCCGACAGTTCGGAGAACCACCATTCCCGCGAGCACAGTTCGACGGGATCGGCCATTTTCCGCCGGGGCCGGGTCGACACCGGTGCCGGCTTTTCGTCGAAAAGACTCAGGCGGCGGAAATAGGGCCCCCCGGGGCGGTGGGTGGCGGGGCCGGGGTGGAGAGACTGGCGCTGGCCGCGTCGCGGGCGGTTTCGCGGGGCATCAGGCGACCGGAACGGTAGCCGATGCCGATGCCGGCGATCAGCACGAAGATCGCGCCGAACGTCTGGAGCGAACCGATCAGAGCGCCCCCCAGGCCGAGAAGGGGCGCGGCGATGATCAACATGACGCCGTCGCCGAGACTGAACATGCCCGAGCGAGCCACCGCCCACCCGGTCAGGAACCAGCCCACGCTGTAGAACGTCGCGCCGAGCAGGACCAGCGACCGCGCGGAGGTCCCGAAGACCGGCGTCTGCTCGGCGAGCCCTGCGAAGGGCAGCATCAGCACGGTACCGGCGATGCTGACCAGCAGCCCGGCGGCGGCCACCCGACGGCTGCGGGTCGCGGCGAGCAGCCCGGTGAGGGCCAGCAGCGCGAGCAGGCCGAGCCAGACCGCGGCCACCCAACCGATCAGGTACACCGCCCGGCCGTCGGCCGGATAGGGGTCGTTGCCCACCCCGCCGTCACTGGCCATCGCCACCGCGCCGTAGAGGATGGCGTACGCGGGAAGCAGCCACACGGCCGCCCGCGCGAACCGACGCACCGACCAGGCCCAGCTGGCGTTCGTGGCCGGGCCGCCCGGGGTCGGCTCACCGACGAACGGCAGTACGCCGAACCCGCCACCGGTGCTGCGGGACCCCAGCGGGGCGACCGGGTCGTGCGCGCCGGGCACCGGGGCCGAGGACCACATCCGATTCGCCGGATCCTTCATGCGTCACCTCGCTCGTCCGCGAGTGGTGCGGAACGCGCCGGGGCGCCCCGATTGCCTGGTCACCACCCGTCCTAGGACCGATCGTGGCAGGCGTCGGAGCGCCCCATGAGCCTTTCTCGCATTTATCCGGCCGGACGGCCGGCGTCCTGGATCAGCCGCGCTCGCGCTGGTCGGCCGGGTCCTCGGTCAGGCTGGCCGGGGACACCGGCTCCGGCGCGGGCAGCCCCTGCGGCTTGTTGCCGCCGGCAGCCTGCGCCTCGGCGACGCGTACCTCGTCGTGGATCTGCTGGGCGGCGTCCGCCGCGGCCTGCGCCGCCGCCGCGGCCTCCCGCTCGACCTGGCTCGCGTGCTCGGCCGCCTCCGGCGCGGGGAGATCCCCCACCATCTGGCTCAACCCGCCGAGCGCGCCGCCCATCCCCTCCAGTGCCTTGGTCAGCTCGGCCGGGACGATCCAGACCTTGTTGGCGCTGCCCTGCGCGATCTGCGGCAGGGCTTGCAGGTATTGGTAGGCGAGCACCTTCTGGCTCGGGTTCGCCTGGTGGATCGCGTCGAAGACCGTCCGGATCGCCTTCGCCTGACCCTCGGCCTGGAGGATCCGGGCCTGCCGGTCACCGTCGGCCCGCAGCACCGCGGACTGCTTGTCACCCTCGGCGGTGAGGATCACCGACTGCTTGTGGCCCTCGGCGGTGAGGATCGCCGCGCGACGGTCCCGCTCGGCGCGCATCTGCTTCTCCATCGAGTCACGGATGCTGGCCGGCGGCTCGATCGCCTTGATCTCGACCCGGGTCACCTTGATGCCCCAGCGGCCGGTGGTCTCGTCCAGCACACCGGAGAGGTGCCTGTTGATCTCGTCCCGGCTGGTCAGCGCGCGCTCCAGGTCCAACGAGCCGATCACGTTACGCAGCGTGGTGACGGTCAGCTGCTCGATGGCCTGGAGGAAGCTGGAGATCTCGTAGGTCGCCCGGACCGAGTCGACCACCTTGAAGTAGAGCACCGTGTCGATGGAGACCACGAGGTTGTCCGAGGTGATCACCGGCTGCGGCGGGAAGCTGACCACCTGCTCCCGCATGTCGACCTTGGTGCGCACCGCGTCGATGAACGGCACCAGCAGGTTGAGGCCGGGGTTGAGGGTGCGCTTGTACTTGCCGAGCCGTTCCACCACATCCTGGCGTTGCTGCGGCACGATCCGCACCGCCTTGGCCAGCGTTATCACGGCGATCAACGCCACCGCGATCACCAGCACACCCAATATCGTCATTCCGTTCACCCTCTCGCTTCCGGCAGCTCGCCGGCGGAAGAAACGTCGTCCTGCCACACCAGGGCTGTCGCACCCCGGACCTTTATCACCCGAACCCGTTGACCCGGGTCGAACGTCTGCGTCGTGTCGTACGGCCGGGCGGTCCACAACTCACCGTCGATCTTGACGAGGCCGTGGTCCGCGTCCACCCGCTCCAGCACCAGGGCCGTGGAACCCTCGATCGCCTCCACACCGAACGGCTGCTCGCCGCTCTCCAGCGACGAACGCTGGTGCCGCCTCAGGGCTGGCCGGGCCACCAACAGACTCAGCGCCGACACCACAGCGAAGACCAGCGCCTGCACCGCCACCGGCGCACCCAGGGCGGCGGCACCGCCGGCGGCGAACGCACCGGCCGCGAACATGATCAGAAATAGCGTCGTCGTGAAGATCTCGGCGACGGCCAGCAGTACACCCAAAACGATCCACACCACGGCGTCCACACCACGATCGTGACACGCGAACGCACGCGCGGCCTCCCCAGGAAGATCAGTAGGCTCGGCGAATCCCTTTCCGGCCCTGATTCGGCGGCTCCGGCCCTGATTCGGCAGCCCGGCCCTGATTCGGCAGCACGACCCGAGGAGATCCCGTTGACCCTGCTCCCCGAGACCGCCCGACAGATCGACGCCCAGGTCGCCCAGGCGCAGCTCGACGGTCATGCCCCGTCGCTGGTGCTGGGCGTGGTCCGCGACGGCGCGCTCGTGCACCTGGCCACCGCCGGTGAGCATCCCCGTCCGGACGTCGACCTGCAGTACCGGTTGGGCTCGATCAGCAAGACGATGACCGCGGCCCTGATCATGCAACTGCGCGACGCCGGCCGACTTTCCGTCGACGACCCGCTGGAGGAACACCTCCCCGGCACCGGCGTCGGCGCCCTCACCCTGCGCCAACTCCTCGCGCATGCCAGCGGCCTCCAGCGCGAGCCCGAGGGCGACTGGTGGGAACGGGCCGCCGGCGTCGACCTGGCCACCCTGCGCACCGGTGTCACCACCGACAAGATCGCCTACCCGCCGCACGCCACCTACCACTACTCCAACCTGGCCTACGGGCTGCTCGGCGGCCTCCTCGAACAGCTCACCGGGACGCCCTGGGCAGACCTGCTCGACGAACGGATCCTCACCCCGCTGGCCATGCGCCGCACCACGTACGCGGCCACCGAGCCGTTCGCCCGTGGCTACGTCGTCCACCCCTGGCACGACACCCTGCGCGAGGAGCCGCGTACCGACACCGGTGCGATGGCACCCGCTGGGCAGCTCTGGTCGACGATCGAGGACCTGGGCCGGTGGGCCGCGTTCCTGGCCGACCCCGACCCGTCGGTGCTGTCCGCCGAGACCCTTACCGAGATGTGCTCCCCCGTGGTGATCAGCGACCTGGAAGCCTGGACCCACGGGCACGGCCTCGGGCTGGAACTCTTCCGGGAGGGCAACCGGGTGTACGTCGGCCACGGCGGCTCGATGCCCGGCTACGGGGCCTCGTTGGCCGTGCACCGACCCACCCGTACCGCAGTGGTCGGCCTGGTCAACGCGTACACCCTGCGCACCGTGCACCTCGGCGCGCTCGGACGACGACTGCTCACCCTGGTGCTGGACGCCGAACCCGCCCCGGTCACCCCGTGGCGGCCGGCCACCGCCCCGCCGCCCGCCGAACTGGCCGAGCTGACCGGCCCCTGGTGGTGGATGGGCACCATGATCCAGGTGTACGCGGACGCCGCCGGCGACCTACGCGCCGGACCGGTCGGCGCACCCACCCTCCACTTCGTCGCCGAGGGCCCGGACCGCTGGCGAGGCCGGGCCGGCGTGCAGGACGGCGAAATCCTCACTGTGCGCCGCGACGAGCAGGGCCGGGCGGTCGCGCTGGACATCGCCACCTTCGTCTACACCCGCACCCCCGACCAGGAGCCCTGAGCCCGGCGCCGCCCGTCCCGGCGCCGCCCTACCTGCGCCGCCCTACCTGCGCCCCAGGCCAACCACTCCAGGCATGATCCACTCGGTTTCCTGAAAGCGGGGGTGTCGGATCGTCCCGAACACCCCGACTTCCCGAAATCCGAGTCGATCAACGAGGCCGGGCGTCAGGTCGAGGCAGGTCAGGTTTGTTCGGTGACGAAGTCGATCAGGCGTTCCATCGCGTTGATCAGGGGCGTTTCCACGTCGGCGAAGCTGTCCACCCGGGACAGGATGTGCCGCCACATCGCCGCCGGCTCGGCCACCCCGAGGGCCGCGCAGACCCCCTCCTTCCAGGGCTGCCCCGGTGGCACCACCGGCCACGCCGCGATGCCCAGCGCCTTCGGCTTCACCGCCTGCCACACGTCCACGTAGGGGTGGCCGGTGACCAGCACGTACGGCGAGTTGACCCGGGCGACGATCCGACTCTCCTTGCTGCCCGGCACCAGGTGGTCGACCAGCACGCCGAGGCGTCGGGTCGGGCCGGGGCCGAAGTCGCGTACCTCGGCGTCTAAAGCGTCGATGCCGTCCAACGGCTCCACGACCACGCCCTCGATGCGCAGGTCGTCACCCCAGATCCGCTCGACCAGCGCGGCGTCGTGGATGCCCTCCACCCAGATCCGACTGGCCTTGGCCACCTGGGCGCGAACGTTGTCCACCGCCACCGAACCGGACGCCGTCCGTCGACGGGCCGCCGGCACCGGCGCGCGGCTCGGGCGGCGCAGCGTCACCGGGCGACCGTCGAGCAGGAACGCCGCCGGCAGCAGCGGGAAGTTGCGTCGTCGGCCATGCCGGTCCTCCAGGACCACGGCGCCGGCCTCGAAGCCCACCACCGCTCCACAGAACCCGGAGTCGGCATCCTCCACGACGAGATCCGGCTCGGCGTCCACCTCGGGGGTGACCTTCCGCCGCCGCCAGTCTCCCGCCAACACGTCCTCGCCGTATCGCCCCGCCATGTCGATCACGCTAACCCCCACGCCCTCCGCCCCCACCCCCGACACACCGCCCCGCTCCTGCACTGCCCCTCCCCGCCACACACCCGCCCGCACCCCAGCCCGGGGGCCCGGCGGCGTCGATCAAGCAGGAAGGAATTCCGGGCTAACGGGGCAGTTCGGGGCAGGCCGGGCGACCGGAGCGGCAGTCGAGACAGGGCCGGTCGTGACCACGTACCCTTTCGGCATGTCCACCCCCGCAGCGGGCGCGGCCACACTCACGCCGCGCCGGTCGAGCCGGTTCGTCGCCTGGGTGCGCGCGTGGCGCGCCGGCCTGGTGCCGTACGACGAGGTCGCCGACGCCATCGCCGGCGACGAGGAGCACCTCGTTGCGGATGCCCCCGGCACCTGGACCGATGTCCCGCTGAGCGCCGCGCTACCCACGCTGGCCAAGCTCTCCCCGGACGAGATCCGCCTGGTGCTGCCCGCGCCGGGCGACCCGCGGGGGCTGCCCGGCCCCGGCGACTTCGCCGGTGCGGCGTTGGTGACCGGCGAGGCGGTGGTCGCCGGCGGTCTCGGTCTGATCCCCCAGGTGCGGATGCACACCTCCGGCTCGGGGGACTGTTTCGAGACGGTGCTCTGGCGGGTCTACCCGCTGCCGGCCAACGCGCCGGCCGCCTCCCTCGCGCTGCCCGGCGCCGCCGAGGCGGAGGCCGAGTTGGCCGCCGCGCTGGCCGAGACGACGGCCGCGCTGACCCGACTCGACGTGGCCCAGTGGCGGCCGGAGTTGGCCGGTGCGCTTGCCGCGTTGCGCCGCCCGGACGGCACCACCGACCTGCCACCGGGCTTCGACCCGCGAGCCCGGCGGCTCTTCGCCCGCGCCGCGGTGCTCGACCGGGTGCTCGCGTTGGCCGGGCACGCCGCGCCCGGCGGCGCGATCAACAACCATGAGGCCCAGCAGCGCGACGCGGCTCTGCGCCCCCTCACCACGGCCTGCCGCCAGGCGCTGGTGGCCGCCTGCAACGCCCCGCTGCGCCCCTGACGCACCCCCACGCGCCAGCGGAGCACCGCCACGCCACCACCGCACCGCCCCACGCTGGCCATGATCGTTCCACCTAACGCAACGGTGTTGACCGAGATGCAGTGGTCATCCTCCTTCGAGCACAGCTGTTCGTCGACCAGCACTGCCCCGCCGATCATGGAGTTGTGGTGGGTAACAGAACGCCCGTAAAACCCCCAAAGTCGGCACCACAACTCCATGATCGCCAAGCCGGGCCCCACCCGCTCGCCGATCTCGCACTTCCTGTCCCGGGTTGACCCGCCGGCTACAGCCCCAACGCAACGGTGTTGACATCCTGGTTGCAGCACGATCACCAGCGATGCCCGGCACGGCGATCATCAACGGCGCGGACGCGACGGGCGAAGATCATCGGGACAGCACGACGACCAACCCGGGCACGGCACCACGACCAACCCCGGGACGAGCGGCGGAACGAGGGCGGTCAGATCTCGTCGAGCAGGTCCGCGACCGAGTTGATGATCCGCGACGGGCGGTACGGGTAGCGCTCCGCCTCGGTACGGCTGCTGATCCCGGTGAGCACCAGGATGGTCTCCAACCCGGCCTCCAGGCCGCAGAGGATGTCGGTGTCCATCCGGTCGCCGATCATCGCGGTGCTCTCCGAGTGCGCGTTGATCGTGTTGAGTGCCGAGCGCATCATCATCGGGTTGGGCTTGCCGACGAAGTACGGCTCCACCCCGGTGGCCTTGGAGATCATCGCGGCGACCGAGCCGGCGGCGGGCAGGGCGCCCTCCACTGACGGGCCGGTCACGTCGGGGTTGGTGCAGATGAACCGCGCCCCGTCGTTGATCAGGCGGACGGCCTTGGTGATCGCCTCGAAGCTGTAGGTGCGGGTCTCACCGAGCACCACGTAGTCCGGGGCGAAGTCGGTCAGCACGTAGCCGACCGCGTGCAGCGCCGTGGTCAGCCCGGCCTCACCGATGACGTACGCGGTGCCGCCCGGCCGCTGGTCGGCGAGGAACTGGCCGGTGGCCAGCGCGGACGACCAGATCGACTCCTCCGGCACGTCCAGCCCCATCCGGCTCAGCCGGGCGGTCAGGTCACGCGGGGTGTAGATCGAGTTGTTGGTCAACACCAGGAACGGCTTGCCGGAGGAGCGCATCCGGTTGATGAACTCCGGTGCCCCGGGCACCGGCTGGCCCTCGTGCACCAGCACGCCGTCCATGTCGGTCAGCCAACTCTGCACGGGCTTGCGGTCATGCATGGGTGCTCCCAGCGGAGGTCGGGCGACGGGTCGGCACGCAACACACTGTCGCGCAGGTGTCCCACATGGGCAGTTCGCCGAGGCGGCGACGCAACTGCGCGCCGTCCGGGTCGGTCCGCTCGGTGACCAGCTCACGCACCATGGTCACGAAGCGCGGGTCGGTGCCGGGGGTGGCGGCCCGGACGAAGTCCAGGCCGAGCTGCCTGGCCGTCTCCAGCGCCTCGGTGTCCAGGTCCCACACGACCTCCAGGTGGTCGGACACGAACCCGATCGGGCTGACCACCACCGCTGTGGTGCCGCCCTGCGCGAGCGTGGCCAGGTGGTCGTTGACGTCCGGTTCCAGCCACGGCATCTGTGGTGGGCCGGAGCGGCTCTGCCAGACCAGGTCGTACGCCAGGTCGGGGGCGGCGGCCGCGGCCACGAGCCGGGCGGTCTCGTGCAGTTGCGCCTCGTACCGGCCGCCGTGCGGGCCGGCGTTGGCCGCCATCGAGCTGGGGATGGAGTGGGCGGTGAAGACCAGCCTGGTGGTGTCCCGCTTCGCCTGGTCGAGTTTGCCCAGCGCCGCCCGGACCGCGTCGGCGTGCGGCTCGACGAAGCCGGGATGGTCCCAGAACTGGCGCAGTTTCTCGATCACCGGGGCGTCCGGGCCGACGGCGGCACGGGCGGCGGCGATGTCCTCCTGGTACTGCCGGCAGGACGAGTAGCCGCCGTACGCGCTGGTGACGAAGGCGAGCGCCCGGGTGACCCCGTCGTCGCGCATCCGGGTCACGGTGTCGGCGAGCATCGGGTCCCAGTTGCGGTTGCCCCAGTAGAGGGGCAGGTCGACACCGTGCGCGGCGAAGTCGGCGCGGACGGCGGCCAGCAACTCACGGTTCTGCTGGTTGATCGGGGAAACCCCGCCGAAGTGCTGGTAGTGCTCGGCGACCTCGGCCAGCCGCTCGGGCGGCACGCCTCGACCCCGGGTCACGTTCTGTAGGAACGGCATCACGTCCTCGGGCCGCTCCGGCCCGCCGAAGGACACCAGCACCACCGCGTCGTACGACATGGGGTCATTCTTGCCCCTCGGCCGGGACCGCCCGGCGACGCCCCCTGGTCCGGACGTGTAGATCACGCGGACGGTGACCAGGGGGCGTCACGGTGCAGCGTCAGGAGCCGATGGCGTGGAAGCCGCCGTCGACGTGGACGATCTCGCCGGTGGTGGCCGGGAACCAGTCCGACAGCAGCGCCAGGCAGGCGCGGGCGGCGGGCTCCTGGTCGGTGAGGCTCCAGCCCAGCGGGGCGCGCTCGGCCCAGGTCTCCTCGAACTGGTCGAAGCCGGGGATGGACTTCGCGGCGATGGTGCGCAGCGGCCCGGCGGCGACCAGGTTGCTGCGGATGCCCTGCTTGCCCAGGTGCATGGCGAGGTAGCGGGACGCGGACTCCAGGCCGGCCTTGGCCACGCCCATCCAGTCGTAGACCGGCCACGCCTTCGTCGCGTCGAAGGTCAGGCCGACCACCGCGCCGCCGGGCGACATCAGCGGCAGCGCCGCCATGGCCAGCGACTTGTACGAGTAGGTGGAGACGTGCAGGGCTGTCGCCACGTCCTCCCAGGGGGCGTCGAGGAAGCCGCCGCCCAGGCAGCTCTGCGGGGCGAAGCCGATCGAGTGCACGACACCGTCGAGGCCGTCGACGTGCTCGCGTACCCGGTCGGCGAGGCCGGCCAGGTGCTCGGTGTTGGTGACGTCCACCTCGATGACCGGGGCCGGCTCGGGTAGCCGCTTGGCGATCCGCTCGACCAGGGAGAGCCGGCCGTAGCCGGTGAGCACGACCTGCGCGCCGTTCTCCTGAGCGATCTTCGCCACCGAGAAGGCGATCGAGGCGTCGGTGATGACACCGGTGACGAGCAGCCGCTTACCGGCGAGCAGTCCGGACATCGCAGATTTCCTCCGTAGTCAAAAGGGTTTAGTGGCCCATGCCGAGGCCGCCGTCGACCGGGATGACGGCGCCGGAGACGTACCCGGCGCTGTCCGAGGCCAGCCAGGTGACCACCCCGGCGACCTCGTCGGGGCTGGCCATCCGGCCGGCCGGGATCGACTTGCGGATCTCCGCCTTGCGGTCCTCGGGCAGGCCGGCGGTCATGTCGGTGTCGATGAAGCCGGGTGCCACCACGTTCGCGGTGATGTTGCGGCTGCCCAGCTCCCGGGTGATCGAGCGGGCCACGCCGACCAGGCCGGCCTTGCTGGCGGCGTAGTTGACCTGCCCGGCACCGCCGGCCAGACCGACCACCGAGGAGATGAAGATCATGCGGCCCCACTTGGCGCGCAGCATCTTGCCGGAGGCCCGCTTGGCGACCCGGAACGCGCCGGTGAGGTTGGTGTCCACCACCCCGGTGAACTGCTCCTCGGTCATGCGCAGCAGGAGCGTGTCGGCGGTCATGCCGGCGTTGGCGACGAGCACCTCGACCGGCCCCAGCTCGGCTTCCACGGCGTCGAACGCGGCGTCGATCGAGGCCGCGTCGGTGACGTCGGCGCGTACGCCGAACAGCCCCTCGGGCGCCTCGCCGCTGCGGTGGGTGACCGCCACCCGGTCGCCCTGCTTGGCGAAGGCCTGCGCGATGGCCAGGCCGATCCCCCGGTTACCCCCGGTCACCAGCACGGTACGGGCCACGGTTCCCCCTTGCGAATGGTCAGCACGGACGCGTCGGAGCCTAGGCGTTACCGGCAGGTAAGCGCTAACGGGAGTCGTGTCACACCGGGGTACGACGCGGGGATCAACCCCTGGTGGCACGCCCCGCGGGGGTGTCGGCCCGTAGCCTCCCGGTGGTGAACCGGCAACCGACCGTCGTGACCCTCCGGGCCCTTCGCCAGACCCTGCTGGGCCCGGACGCCCCGCCGGGCCGACCGCTGCTCGCCCGGTGGCCCAGGCTGGCTCGTTACGCCGCCCCGGTCGGGTTACTCGCCGCGCTCGGCGACTTCTGGATCACCCTGGCCGTGGGGAGCAGCGACTGGGGCCTGCCGATGCCGATCGCGGTGCTGTTCGCGGCGATGACCGTGGCGCCGCTGCTGGCGCTGCCCCGGCGTCCGCTGCTGGCCTGGCGGCTGACGGTGCTGGCCCTGCTGGTCTGCACGTTCAACGCCCCGGCCGACCTGCCCGGCCCGTGGACGCCGCCGCTGGCGCTCGGGTCGATCGCGGTGGTCGCTGTGGTTCTCGCGCGCGTCGACCGGCCGGTGCTGGCCTGGGTGGTGGCGATCACCGCGGTGCCGGTGCTCACCCTGGTGCACCCCGAGAACCGGGCCGCCGTCCTGGCGCTGCTCGGGGCGCTGGCGATCGTGGGCGACCTGATCCGGCGTAACCGGCTGTCCCGGCGGGCGCTGGCGGCGCAGGCCGAGCTGAGCGAGCGGGAGCAGGAGCGCCGCGCGGTGCTGGAGGAGCGCACCCGGATCGCGCGCGAGCTGCACGACGTGGTGGCGCACCACATGTCGCTGATCGCGGTGCAGGCGGAGACCGCCCCGTACCGGCTGACCGACGTGCCGGCGCCGGTAGCCGCCGAGTTCGTCGCCATCGCCGCCTCGGCCCGTGACGCGCTCACCGACATGCGGCGGCTGTTGGGGGTGCTGCGCAGCGACTCCGCCGGCCCGCAGACCGCACCGCAACCCGACCTGGCCGACCTGGGCACGATGGTCGGCGCGGCACGCCGGGCCGGCCTGCCGGTCACCCTGGACACCGAGGGGGTGGACGACGGGCAGGTGCCCGCGCCGGTCGGGCTGGCCGCGTACCGCATCGTGCAGGAGGGCCTGGCCAACGCGGCCCGGCACGCGGCCGGCGCCGCGGTGCGCGTCACCGTCCGTGCCGGTCGGTCCGGTCTGGGGGTACGCGTCGAGAACTCCCCGGCCGACGTCCGACCGACCACCGACGGCGGCTCCGGGCACGGCCTGACCGGTATGCGGGAGCGGGCCACCTCGTTGGGCGGTACGTTCACCGCCGGGCCACTGCCCGACGGGGGTTACGCGGTGGCGGCCGAACTGCCGTACGACGTGGAGGGCGGGGACGCGTGATCAAGGTGCTGATCGCCGACGACCAGGCGATGGTCCGGCAGGGCTTCGGTGCGCTGCTCGCCGCCCAACCGGACCTGCTGGTGGTGGGTGACGCCGCCGACGGCGCGCAGGCGGTCGCCGCCACCCGTCGGCTCGACCCGGACGTGGTGCTGATGGACGTGCGGATGCCGGTCATGGACGGGCTGGCCGCCACCCGCAAGCTGCTCGGCGACCGGTCGGCGCAGCGCCCCCGGGTGCTCATCCTCACCACCTTCGACCTCGACGACTACGTGTACGAGGCGCTGCGCGCCGGGGCCAGCGGCTTCCTGCTCAAGGACGCCCCGGCGGCCGATCTGGTGCAGGCGGTGCGGGTGGTGGCGGCCGGGGACGCGCTGCTCGCCCCGGCGGTCACCCGTCGCCTGATCGCCGAGTTCGCGGCCCGCCCGGAGCGCCGCCGGCCCCGCCCGACCGACCTGGCCGGGCTCACCCCCCGGGAGACCGAGGTGCTGCGGTTGATCGCCCGGGGTCGCAACAACGCGGAGATCGCGGGCGACCTGGTGGTGGCCGAGCAGACAGTGAAGACGCACATCGGACGGATCCTGGCCAAGCTGGGCCTGCGCGACCGGGCCCAGGCCGTGGTGCTGGCGTACGAGACGGGTCTGGTGGCCGCCGGCGAGTAGCCCCGTGGAGCCAGCCCGCGGACGGCTCCGAGGGATGACGACCGCGCGGCGTCCACCCCCGCACTCTGCCTCCGGACGACATTCCGGAGGGAGAACGACATGCGACGACGAGGTGCCAGCCGTGTGGCGGTGGCCGCGCTGCTCGGCGTGAACCTGGTCCTGCCGATCCGACCCGAGCCGGTCGCGGCGGCCGGGTTCGTGGAGGCGTACCCGGTCACGGCGACGGCGATGCGCGCGGCCGGCCCGCCGTACGCGGACTGGGCGGCCGACGGGCGTCGGTTCCTGTCGTTCGACACGCGTGGCGACGGCCGCGCCGTCGAGGTGCTGGGTGACCTGGCCGACGCGGACCGGGTCGCGGTGCTGGTGCCGGGGGTGGGCAGCACCCTTGCCGACTTCGACAGGGGGTTGGGCGGGGTGGCCCGGCGGGCGCCGGCGGTGCAGGCCGGGCAGCTCTACCGGGAGGTGCGGGCCGGCGACCCGGCGGCGCGGGTGGCGGTGTTGGCCTGGCTCGGCTACGACCCGCCCGACGGGGTGTTGACGGCCGCCGGCGGCGTCAGCGCCCGACGCGGTGCCGCCGGGCTGGCCGTGCTGCTGCGCGAACTGGCCGCGCGACGTCCGGCGGCGACGATCACCCTGGTCGGGCACAGCTACGGGGCGCTCGTGGTGTCCCTGGCGGCGGCGGACGCCCCGGCCCAGGTCACCGACGTGGTGAGCCTCGGCGGCGTCGGTGCCGGGGTGCAGCGCGCCGACGACCTGCCCGGCGGGCGGCGGTTCTGGGCGGCGGAGGCGCCCACCGACTGGATCCGCCGGGTTCCGCCGGCCCGGCTGCCCGGCCTCGGCTTCGGCCGCCGCCCCGGTGACCCGGCGTTCGGCGCCCGCCCCCTGCCGGTGGGCGGGGTGGCCGGGCACGACGGCTACCTCGCCCCGGGCAGCGCCACGCTCGTCGCGACGGCGGCGGTGGTGCGGGGCAGCGCCACGCCTGTCGCGACGGCGGCGGTGGCGGGCCGTGTCGACGCCGACCGGGTCGGGGACGCGCGGTGAGCCGGGACCGTACCGTCGACGCGCTGCGGGCGTACGCCATCGGCGGGGTGGTGCTGGGGCACTGGCTGGTCACCGGGCTGGTGCTGACCGACGTTGGCGGGTTGCGCCAGGCCAGCCCGCTGACCGCGATGCCCGGGTTGGCCCCGGTGACCTGGGTGTTGCAGACGCTCGGGCTGTTCTTCTTCACCGCCGGGTTCGGTTCGACCCGGTCACTGGCGCGTTCCGGGGCGGGCACGGGCGGGTGGCTGGCCCGTCGGCTCCGTCGGCTGCTGCTGCCGATGCTGGCGCTGCTCGGGGTGGGTGCCGCCGTCCTGCTCGCGGCCACCGTGGTCGGCACCCCGGACGACACGCTCGCCGTCGCGTTGCGGCTCGCCATCAGTCCGTTGTGGTTCCTGTTGCCGCTGGTGTTCCTGATCGCGATGACCGGGCCGCTGCGCGCCGCCGTACGCCGGTGGGGGTTGGTCCGGTGCGTCGTACCGGCGGTGGCGGTGGTCGCCGCGGCGGACCTGGCGGTGCGTCTGCTGCCGGCCGGCAGTCACCTGCCACCGGTCACAGTGGTGGCGGCCTGGTCGGTGCCGTACCTGCTGGGCGTGGCGCACGCCGACGGGCGGTTGGCCGGCCGACGGGCGGCGGGCACGCTCGCGGCCGGCGGGGCCGCCGCGCTCGTCGCGTTGCTGGCCCTGGGCTACCCGGTGAGCGCGGTCGGCGTGCCCGGGGCCGGGTTCTCCAACCTGAATCCGCCGTCGCTGCTGGCCGTGGCGCTGGCGGTCGCCCAGGTGGGGCTGGGGCTGCTCGCCCGGCCGTCGCTGGAGCGGCTGCTGTCCCGGCCGCTGCCGGGCCGGGCGGTGACCGAGGTGAACCGTTCCGCGTTCCGGATCTACCTGAGTCACCAGCCGGTGCTGGTGGCGGTGACCGCGCTGACCGCCCGCGGCGGGCTGGCCCTGCCGGGGTTGCACACCGTGCCGGACGACCCGGGCTGGGTGCTGGCGCGTTTCTGCTGGCTGCCGCTGCTCGCCGCGGTGCTGGTCACGGTCGTGCGGACCGGCCGGTCGAGATCGCCTCGCCACCCGGGCGGTGGAGGGGTCGCCGCCCGGTCGGCCGAGTGCGTCTCGCCGGCGCCGCAGGTGTACGATCATCGACGTTCCGGCCCGCCCGACTTGCAGGAGGTGATCGCTGTGCGAGATAGCGATCCTCCCAGTCGTGGCCGGGCCGATGGTCAGCCCCGCTGAGCCACGACTCAGTCTGGTGAGCTGACCCCGCTCCGCTCCCCCGCCCCTCGGCACACGCCGAGGTGTGTGCCGCGCCGTCCGACTCCGGACGGTCGCCGGGAGCCGCCCGGTCACGACTTCGTGTGCGCGTCCCTGCCCCCTGCGGTCCGCCCCCGCACGCGGACCGTCCAGCCGCCACCCGGAGCCGTCCATGAGCCGCTACGCCGCCCCGCTGGGCTTCACCCTCGCCGCCGTCTGGGTGGCCATCGTCTTCGTGCTGGCCGGCGGCGGCCACTGAGCCGAGTGCCGACCGGCCGGGCCACTGAGCCGGGCACCGACCGGCCGGGCCACTGAGCCGGGTCCTGGCCGGCGGCCACCGAGCCGGCGGCGGTCGGTGACCGCCGCCGGTCCACCGCTCAGATCATCCGCGACGACCACAGCAGGCTGAGCGCGCCGGCGCAGAGCGCCAACAGCAGCGCCAACCCGGCGTACCACTGGGTCACCTCGCGCGGCTCGGTCCGGAAGCCGATCGAGCTGCCCATGTCCTGGTAGACCTGCTTCAGCTCACTCACCGAGGCCGCCTCGTAGAAGTAGCCCTCGGTGGTCTCGGCAAGCTCGGCCAGGGCCAACCGGTCCACCGGCACCCGCTGTAACGTTCCACCGATGTCGACCTGGCCGGTGTCGGTGCCGAACGCGATAGTGGAGACCGGGACGTTTGCCGCCTGGGCCGCCGCCGCCGCCTCCTCCACCGCCCGGCCGGAGGTGCGGAACCCGTCGGAGAGCAGCACGATCCGTGCCGGCGGAACGCCCGCCGCGCCGTCGGCCGGCACCGACCGGATCGCCTCCAGGCAGGTGAACACCGCCTCGCCGGTCGCGGTCGCCTCGGCCAGCACCAGACCGTCGATCGCGCTCGTCACCGCGTCCCGGTCCTTGCCCGGCGGCACCAGCACGTTCGCCGCCTTGGCGAACGACACGAGGCCCAGGTTGTAGCTCTTCGGCAGCTCACCGACGAACTGCTTGGCCGCCTCCTGGGCCGCCTCCAGCCGGTTCGGTGCCACGTCGTCGGCCTGCATCGACAGCGACACGTCGATGGCGAGCATCACCGTGGCCCGCTCCAGCGGCTCCCTGGTGTCCACCGCCGGCCGGGCCAGTGCCGTGGCCAACACCAGCAGGCAGAGCAGGAACGCGGTCGCCGGGACGTGCCGACGCCAGCCGAGCCCCTTCGGCGCCACGGTACGCAGCAGGTCCACATTGGTGAACCGCACCGCGAACGCCCGGCGGTGAAGCTGCCGCCACACGTAGAACGCCGCGAGGGCGAGCACCGGCAGGACGGCCAGCAGCCACCACGGTTGCATGAAACGGATCATCGTGTCGTCCCCCTGGTACGCGCGTGCCGCTGCGCGGCCACGAATCGCACCATGTCCAGCAGCCAGTCTCGGTCCGTACGCAGACGCAGGTGGGCCGCGCCGGCGCCGCGCAGGGCGGCGGCGACAGTGGCCCGTTGGGCGCTCGCCGCCTCGGCGTAGCGCTGCCGCAGCCGTGGATCGGCGGTCTGCACCTCGTGCAGCTCACCGCTCTCCGGGTCGACCACCGGCAGCACGCCCACGTCGGGCAGCTCCAGCTCGCGCGGGTCGATCACCTCGATCGCGAGCACGTCGTGGCGGACCCGCAGCTTGCGCATCGGCCGGGCCCACTGCTCGGCCGGCGCGAGGAAGTCCGAGATCACCACGACCACCCCGCGCCGGCGAGGCGGACGGTTGAGCATCTCGACAAGGGCACCGAGGTCACCACGACCCGGCTGGATGGTGGTGCCGGCGACGGTACGCAGCAGCCCCTGCGCCTCCTTGCGGCCGGAGCGGGCCGGCAGCCGGGTGAGCACCCCGGGACCGGCCGGCGGTGGTGGCTGGCCGCGCCAGCGGCGGGCCGGTGCGGACACGCCGCCGCCGGTGCCGATCACCGCGCCGATCCGGTTGCCGCCACGCACTGTCAGGTGGGTGATGGCGGCAGCCGCTGCCACCACCACCTCCCGTTTGAGCCACTGCCCGGTGCCGAAGTCCAGGCTGGCGGAGAGGTCCAGCGCGAGCCAGGTCTCCAATTCCCGGTCGGCGACCGTACGCCGCACGTGGGGTGTGGTGGTCCGTGCGGTGACCGGCCAGTCCATCCGGCGCACGTCGTCGCCGGGGCGGTACTCCCGGGACTCGCCCGCCTCGCTGCCCGGTCCGGGCAGCAGACCGGCGTAGTCGCCCTGCAACAGGCCGTCGAGTTTGCGGGTGACGAGTAGTTGCAGCCGGGACAGCACGGCCTCGCTGCGGTCGGCGGCGGGACGAGGGGTGGGTGAGGTCACGGCCGCTGCCCGGGCCAGCCAGCCCCCGGCGGCGGCGCGGCCGGCGATCCGGTGGCCTGCTGGCGGGGAGCGACAGCCGGCAGGGGGATCGTCGACATCACCCGGTGCACGATGTGGTCGGCGGGCACGTCGTCGGCGAGCGCGTCGTAGCTGAGCACCAACCGGTGCCGCAGGATGTCCGGTGCGATGTCCTGCACGTCCTGCGGCAGGGCGTAGTCGCGTCCCCGCAGCAGCGCCAGCGCCCGCGTCGCCCGGACCAGGCCCAGCGAGGCGCGCGGGCTGGCCCCGTACTGGATCAGTTGCGCGACGTCGGGCATGCCGTGCTCGGCCGGGGCGCGGGTCGCCAGCACCAGCCGCACCGCGTAGTCGACAAGGGCGTTGTGCACGAAGACCTGGTCCGCCTTGCGTTGCAGGGCGATCAGCTCGGGTGTGTCGAAGACCGCTGTCGGCTCGGGCGCCGCCACCCCCATCCGGTAGACGATCTCGCGTTCCTCCGCGTCGGTCGGGTAGCCCACCACGATCTTCATGAGGAACCGGTCCCGCTGCGCCTCCGGCAGGGGGTAGACGCCCTCCTGCTCGATCGGGTTCTGGGTGGCCATCACCAGGAACGGATCGGGCACCCGGTGGCTCTCGCCGCCGATGGACACCTGCCGCTCGCTCATCACCTCCAGCAACGCGGACTGCACCTTCGCCGGAGCCCGGTTGATCTCGTCGGCGAGCAGGAAGTTGACGAAGACCGGGCCCAGTTCGACGTCGAACTTCTCGCTGGACTGCCGATAGATGCGGGTGCCCATGATGTCCGCCGGCACCAGGTCCGGGGTGAACTGCACCCGGGCGAAGGACCCGCCGACCACCTTGGCGAGGGTCTCCACCGCCAGGGTCTTGGCGACCCCGGGCACCCCTTCGAGCAGGCAGTGACCACGGGCGAGCAGCGCGACGAACATCCGCTCCACCATCCGGTCCTGCCCGACGATCACCTTCTTGATCTCGAACAGGCCCTTCTCCAGCAGGGTGGCGTCCTGCGCCGGTGTGGTAACCGGCGCGGGTGCCGCTCCGTTCGGCGTCGGAGCGTCGGGCATGGTCGGCTGGGCCACCGGTCCTCCACAGCGTTTGTCGGTCGTCGTGGCTCGTGCGGTATCAAGACTCGCACGCCTTGCTGAGTGTCGAGGTGGGGAGAAGCCGATTTTCGCCGCGCCACCCCGGGCATCCGAATTGCGCGTCGAGGGTGTACAAGGACCGGGCTGTCGCGTGTACGATTCACCCCGTCGCCGGGCGGCTCCCCCCGTGGCCGCCCGGCGCTCTAACTCTCCGTCCGGCCACCCTAGACTGGCCGGGATGAGCACTCCCTCCAGCGCCGACGACGCCCTCGTCTGCTCGGCCCGCGCCTGCCGAGCAAAGGCGGTGTGGGCCCTGGAGTGGAACAATCCCCGGTTGCACCACGTCGACCGACGCAAGACCTGGCTGGCCTGCGCCGCACACCGGACCAGCCTCGGTGACTTCCTGGACGCTCGCGGCTTCCTGCGTGCCGTCACTCCGGTGTCCGGATCGCCTACGCTCGACACGTGAGCACCCCCGGCGCCCCACCACCTCCCGGATCCGACGCCCCGACGGCTGCACCGGCTGGCCGGGGGCCGCTGGAGCCCTGGCCGGACACGGTCCACTGGCAGCCGATCTCCACCGACCTGATCTGGGTCGAGCTGATCCGCCTGGCGATCGTCGTGGCCATCGCACTGGCGGCGACAGGGGTCGGCTGGGTGTTGAGCGATCACTGGCTGTTCGGGCTCGCCCTCGCCGTCGTGCTGCTGCTCGGCGTGTGGCGGGCCGTCGCGATCGGCCGCGCGGTACGGGCCTGGGGGTACGCCGAGAGGCATGCCGACCTGCTGGTCCGGCACGGGCTGCTGGTCCGCCGGCTCTCCATCGTGCCCTATTCGCGGATGCAGTTCGTCGACGTCAGCGCCGGCCCGTTGGAGCGCGCCTTCGACCTCGCCACAGTGCAGTTGCACACGGCCGCGGCGGCGAGCGACGCCCGGGTGCCCGGGCTGCGCCCGGCGGAGGCGGCCCGGCTCCGCGACCGGCTCACCGCCCTCGGCGAGGACCGGGCGGAGGGGCTGTGAGCACTGCGGCGGGTTGGTCGCGGTGGCACCGCGGCAGAGCGGGCGCGTCCGGCGTGGAGCACCGACCGCGCCGAGGGCCGGCCCGATGAGCGACGGTCCCGCCGAGCCGAGCACCGCGCCACCCGTGGGCCCACCGCCGCACGGGTCGGTGCCACCGACTGACGCGCCCCTCCACGGGCCAATGCCACCGGCGGAGCACGCTCCGGTGCCACCCGCTGACGCGGCGCTCCACGGGCCGGTGCCACCGGCAGAGCACGCCCCGTGGCCGGCGTCCCCCGGCGGTGGCGACAGCGAGCCCCGGCAGCGGCTGCACCCGCTCAGCCCCCTGCTGCACGGAGCCAAGTCCCTGTTCGTGGTCATCGCCGGGTTGTCGTGGTCGACGCTGTCCCGGGTCGGCTTCGGCTGGTTCGCCGCCATGGTGGGGGTGCTGGCGCTCGGCGCGACAGTGCTGTCGGTGATCAGCTGGTACAACACCGGCTACCACGTGGTGGGTCGCGAACTACGGGTGTACGAGGGGCTGCTCTGGCGGCGTACCCGAGCCATCCCGTTGGAGCGGCTACAGGCCGTGGAGGTGGTCCGGCCACTGCTCGCCCAGCTCACCGGCCTGGCCGAGCTGCGCCTGGAAGTGGTCGGCGGCGGCAAGACCGAGGCGCCACTGGCGTACCTCGGGGTGGCCGACGCGGCCCGGCTGCGCGAGCGGTTGCTGGCGCTGGCCGGGCGGGTGACGCAGCAGACCGGGCCGGGCCACGCGGCGCCCGCGGTGGTCTCGGGGGCGGCGGCGCCACCGGTGGCCGTGCCGGGCCGGCCACTGCACGCGGTACGCAACCAGAACCTGCTGGTCAGCCAACTGCTCACTCCGCAGGCGTTCCTGCTCCCGTTCGGTGTGGCCTTCGTCGTGGTGCAGTTCGTCACGGCGGGGTCGTGGTCGTTCGTGGCGGTGGCGAGCACGCTGACCGCGATGGCCGGCGTGCTGCTGCAACCGATCCGCCGGGTCCTCGACGACTGGAACTTCCGGCTGGCCCGCGACGGCGGCACGCTGCGGGTGCACAACGGCCTGTTGGAGACGCGGGCGCAGACCGTCCCGCTGGCGCGGGTGCAGACCGTGCGGGCCACCTGGCCGCTGCTCTGGCGGGTGAAGGGCTGGCTGCGGCTGCGCCTGGAGGTCGCGGGTTATTCCGTCGCCGAGGCCGACGACCGCAACCGACCCGACCGGCTACTGCCGGTCGGTGACCTGCCGACGGCGACGATGATCGTCGCCGAGGTGCTGCCCGGGGTACGCCTCGACATGCTCCCGCTGACCCCGCCGCCGCGGCGGACCCGTTGGCTGCATCCGCTGGGCCGCGAGGCGTTCGGCGCGGGGCTGTTCGACAAGGTGTTCGTCACCCGGTCCGGGCGGCTCACGCGGCAGTTGGTGATCGTGCCGTACGCCCGCATTCAGAGCGTGCGGGTGGTGCAGGGGCCCCTCCAGCGCCGCCTGGGCCTGGCCTCCGTGCACGCGGACACCGCGGGCGGATCCGGTGCCACAGCCCAGGACCGGAACCTGGCGGAGGCCTGGACGATGGCGGCCGACCTAACCGCCCGATCCCACCGCGCCCACACCCAACCCTGACCCCACCCCCTGCTCCACCCCCGCCCGCCCCGCTCGCCCCGCCCCGCCCCCGGTGCCGGGCTGGGCTGGGCTGGGGGCCGAGGGGTGGGGTGGGTGGGTGTTAGTGGTCGGCGGGGACTGCGGGGTGGGGGGTCGTGTCTGGTTCTCGTGATGCGGGAGGGTCGGCGGGCTTCGGTGGGGGTTCCGTGGCAGCCTTGGCGTGCGGGTGGCGGACGCGCCACGCGGCCCAACCACGCTCGGCCAGGCCGACCGCCAGGAAGGTCAGCCCCACGTACGCCCAGCCGACCAGCACGTCGATCACATAGTGCTCACCCGAGTAGACCAGGGTGAAGGTCATCGCCAGCGGGTACGCGAGCAGCAGCGGCCACCAGCGGCGGCGGGTGCTGGTCAGGAAGAACAGCACCACGAACAGCGCCCACGCGGTGTGCAGCGACGGCATCGCGGCGACCGGGTTGGACGCGATCTGGCCGGCGTTGAGCACGTTGCCGGCACCGTGCATGCCGAACGCCTTCCAGCCCCGGGTGGAGATTCGGGCGACCTCGGTGAGCAGGCCGTTCTGTGCAGCCCACCAGGGCGGGGCGGCCGGGTAGATGAAGTAGGTCACCAGGCCGGCGGCGCAGAGGAAGCCCCAGCGCCGCATGTACGCGGCCCACCGGTGCCGGTCGCGCAGCCACAGCACCGCGGCGGCGGTCAGCGCGACGACGAAGTGCGAGAAGTACACCCAGCTCGCGGCGATGTCCCACCAGTGCACCTGCGGGTGGTAGAGGTGCTGCTGCAACCAGACGGTGGGCACCTCGCCGCCGGTGGCCCAGCCGAACATGAACCGGTCGGCGACGATCAACTCCATCGCGTGCGGGGTGGCCCCGTTGTCGGCGAACCCACGCGACAGGTTGTAGACGACGAACAGCAGCACCACCGGCACCCAGTCCCGGGCGAAGCGCAGGTGACTGCGCCACGGCCGGTCGCTGTTCCAGGCGATCGTCGCGGCCCAGATCCAGACGAAGGCGTACGTGGGGTCGGTGGGCAGCCCGATCGCCAGCCACGCGGCGACGAAGACGACCGCCCACACGCTCATGGCGACGACGCGCCGACGACCCCCGTCGCCGGGCGCGGGCGGGTCGGTCCGGGCGGGGGGCTGGGGGTCAGTCACGACGGCCATCGGGGTCAAGGTTAACGACGGGTACGGCATCGACCGACGGGGACCACCCCGGTGGTCGTTGCGGGGTGGGTGCGCCCGGATCGCCGGGCGCGTGCCCGACGTGTCCGGCGAGCACCTAGGCTGGCGAGCATGCAGGAGCAGCCCGAGCCGGCCTTCGCGCCGGGTCTGACGGCCCAGGTCGAGTTGACCGTCACCGACACGGACACCGCCCAGGCGGTCGGTTCGGGGGACGTACCGGTGCTCGGCACTCCCCGGGTGCTCGCGCTGGCCGAGGCCGCCACCGTCGCGGCGACGGCGACCCGGATGCCGGCGGGGTCGACGACGGTGGGTACCCGCGTCGAGCTGGAGCACCTGGCACCGACAGTTGTGGGCCGGACGGTCCGGGCGCAGGCCCTGCTGGCGACGGTCGACGGTCGCCGGCTGTCGTTCGAGGTCACCGTCAGCGACGGTGACCAGACGGTGGCGCGGGGCCGGGTGGACCGGATACTGGTGGACCGGCAACGCTTCGTCGAACGGGCCGGGCGGGCGTCGTGACGGCCGGTTTCGTCGAGGTCGCCGACCGGGTGCACGTCCTCCGCGAGCCGCTGCTGCGGGTCAACGTCACACTGGTCGTCGGCGACGACGAGGCGCTCCTGGTGGACACGCTCTCGTCGGCCGCCCAGGCCGCCGGGCTGGCCGCCGCCGTCCGGGCGGTCACCGACCGCCCGTTGACGCTCGTCAACACCCATCACCACTACGACCACTGCTTCGGCAACGCGGTCCTGGCCGGCGACCCACCCCGCCCGGTGTACGCGCACGAGCTGGCCGCCACGGCGTTACGCACGGAGCCGGAGCGGCTGCGCCGGGAGGCGTACGAGGAGGTGCGCGCGGAGCACCCGGGCCTCGCCGCCGAACTGGCCGACACCCCACTGCTCGCCCCGACGCACACCGTGCGGATCGAGACGTCGCTCGACCTGGGTGGTCGACGGGTGCTGCTGCGCCACCCGGGGCGGGGGCACACCGAGGCCGACCTGGTGGTGCACGTGCCGGACGCCGATGTGTTGATCGCCGGGGACCTGGTGGAGCAGAGTGGCCCGCCCGCCTTCGAGGACTCGTACCCCCTGCGGTGGCCGGACGCGGTCGCGGACCTGCTGCGGCTGACCACCGCGCGCACGGTGGTGGTGCCGGGCCACGGCGATCCGGTGGACGTCGATTTCGTCCGCGCCCAACACGCCGACCTGGTGAAGCTGGCCTGGCTGATCCGGGCCGCGCACACCGGCAGCGCCCCGCCGGAGAGGGTGGCCGCCGAGGCGCCCTTCGGCGCCCGTGCCGCCCTGATCGCCGCCCGCCGCGGCTACAACGAGCTGGACGGCACCCCCTAACCCGCCGCACCCACGCCCCCAGCACCGTGATCTTGCAGTTTCTGCCGCGACAAAAACCCACAAATGCCGCCAACGCAGCGACCGAAAGTGCAAGATCCGCGCGCGCAAGCGGCGGGGGGCGCGCGAGGGCACGCCGGAGCCGCGCGGGGGCACGCCGGGCAGCACAGCTAGGCCGGGAAGCGGCGGTCCACATCGGCGCGGGTGGGCATGGCGGTGGCAGCGCCGGGGCTTTCGCAGACCAGGCCCGCCACCCGCAGCGCGAACGCCACTCGCTCGACCCAACCCGCCGGGAAGTCCGGTTCACCGTCGGTGAGCAGGTCGGCGATCAGCGCGGCCAGCACCGAGTCGCCGGCGCCGGTGGCGTCGATCGCGTCGACCTTCGGGGCCGGCACCCGGACCGGGTCGGCGTCGGCGGCGGCCAGCACCGCACCCGCCGCGCCGAGCGTCACCACCACCGTGGCGGCACCCAGTTCGCGCAGGTACGCGGCCACCCCCTCGACCGGTTCGCCCGGGTAGAGCAGCCCGGCGTCCGCGGCGCTCAGCTTGACCAGGTGCGCGCCAGCGGCGAACTCGGCCACCACCTCGCGCAGCCCCTCCAGCGCCGCCGGCCCGTCCAGCAGCCGAGGACGCACGTTCGGGTCGAAGACCCGCAGACCGGTGGCGAGCGACCAGGCGCGTCGGGCGGCGGCCAGCGTGGCGGGTTGGAGCAGCGCGATGGAGCCGCAGGAGAGCACGTCGGCGCCCTCGACGAGCGCGAGGTCCAGATCGTCGGGACCGAGCAGGCCGTAGGACGGCGGCTCGCCGTAGAAGCGGAAGTCGGGTTCCGGCCCGGCGTAGGTGACCACCGCGAGCGTGGTCGGCGCCGCCACCGTCACCGCACCGGCCACCCCGACATCGGCCGAGGTCAGGAAGGCGCGGATCCGGCCGCCCAGCGCGTCGTCGCCGAGCGAGCCGACGAACTGTGCCGCGCCACCGAGGCGGGCCACCCCGACGGCGACGTTGAGCGGCCCGCCGCCGATCGTCTGCCGGTAGACCCGCTCCCCGTCGCGCTCGCTGTCGAGCAGGTCGACGAGCGCCTCGCCGAGCACCACCGCGTACCCCATGCCGTTCCTCTCGTCGTCGCCCACCACCGGCCGCCGCACCGAGCCGATCGCCGTGCCACCAGGCTGGCACAGCGCACGGTCCGCCGGGCGCCGAAGGCGGCGCACCGGCGCGCGCTACTCCGGCGGGTGGACCGGCCCGTCGAGCGCGGCGAGGGGGCGACCGCTGCCGCCCCAGCGGGCCGCGACGATCTGCGCGGCCACACTCACCGCTGTCTCCTCCGGGGTACGACCACCGAGGTCCAACCCGATCGGGGACGCGAGCCGGGCGAGTTGCGCCGCGGTGAGCCCCGCCTCGCGCAGCAGCTTGTGCCGCTCGTCGTGGGTGCGCCGCGAACCCATCGCACCGACGTACGCCAGCCGGTGGCGCAACGCCACCTCCAACAACGGCACGTCGAACTTCGGGTCGTGGGTGAGGACGCACACCACAGTCCGCCCGTCGGCCCGGCCCGCGTCCAGCTCCGTCCGCAGGTACTGGTGCGGCCACCGCACCACCACCTCGTCGGCCTCGGGGAAGCGCCGAGCCGTGGTGAAGACCGGCCGGGCGTCGCAGACGGTGACCCGGTAGCCGAGGAACGCGCCGATCCGGGCCACCGCGGCGGCGAAGTCGATCGCCCCGAAGACGATCATCCGGGGCGGGGTGGCGTACGCGGTCACGAAGAGGCTGATGCCGCTGCCCCGGCGCTGCCCGTGGTAGCCGTACCGGAGCATCCCGCTGTGCCCGGCGGCCAGCAGCCCGAGCGCGTCGACGCGGGCGGCGTCGTCGAGCCGGTCGTCACCCAGCGAGCCGATCGCGACAGGTGGTCGCGGGGTCGTCGTCGGCGCGGTCGTCGGCCGCTGGCCGGTCAGCACCAGCCGCCGACCCAACCGGCGAGCCGGATCGGTCGGCACCGCGCCCGGCGGGTCGCCGGCATCGGCCGCCACGCAGGTGACCACTGCTGCCGGTCGGCCGCCGCGGCGGGCGGCGGCGACCGCCTCCACCTGCGGCAGCGCGCTGCCGTCGACGCGTTCCACGAACACGTCGAGGAGGCCGCCGCAGGTCAGGCCCACGGTGTACGCGTCGTCGTCGCCGATGCCGTAGCGGATCAGCTCGGGTGTGCCGGTGTCCAGGACGCGGCGGGACCGTTCGTAGAGGTCGGCCTCGACGCAGCCGCCGGAGACGCTGCCGGTGACAGTGCCGTCGACGGCGACCGCCATTGTCGCGCCGGGCGGCTGGGGCGCGGAGCGCCAGGTGGCCACGACGGTGGCCACCGCGACAGGTTCACCGGCGCGGCACCGGCGGTGCACCTCGTCGAACACGTCCGGCACCGCCGTCGCCCCTTCGTCGCGTCGTCCCCGTTGGCAGGATATGGCGTTCGAGGGCGGCCGGTGGGTCAACTCATTCATCGAGGAACGACTATTGCGCGCGACCGCGCGGCGTGGTGGGATGAGGTGTACCGGGCGGTGCGAGGGCTGCGGCGCCGCCGGTTGCCGGGTTCGTCACACGCGAGGGCGCCGGTCCTGACCGGACCGTTGATGGCGCACGTCCACCGGCCAATTTTCCGCCGGGACACGTCCGCTGTGCTCACCGCACCGCTCTCATCAGCGGGGCGAGCAGGCCACATCCCACCCGATCGCGACGGGGCGGCTCAAGCAGCGCGCCTCGCGAGTCAGGAGAACCCGTGAACCGTTCCCGTATGGCCGGGGTGCTCACCGCGGCCATGACCTTCGCGCTGGGCGCTGTCGCCCTGGCGTCCAGTCCCCAGCCGGCCGCCGCGCACGGCGCGGCGATGACGCCGGGCAGCCGCACCTACCTGTGCTGGCAGGACGGCCGCAGCCAGACCGGTGAGATCAGGCCGAACAACCCCGCGTGCTCCGCCGCGGTGGCGCAGAGCGGGGCCAACTCGCTCTACAACTGGTTCAGCGTGCTGCGTTCCGACGCTGGCGGCCGCACCACCGGCTTCATCCCGGACGGGCAGCTGTGCAGCGGCGGCGCCACCGGTTTCCGCGGCTACGACCTGCCGCGCACCGACTGGCCGCTGACCCACCTGACCGCCGGGGCTCGGCTGGACTTCAAGTACAGCAACTGGGCGCACCACCCGGGCACGTTCTACTTCTACGTGACCAAGGACAGCTGGAGCCCGACCCGGGCCCTGGCCTGGAGCGACCTGGAGCAGCCGTTCCTGACGGTGACCAACCCGCCACAGCGCGGCTCGGTCGGCAGCAACGACGGGCACTACTACTTCAGCGGCAACCTGCCGTCGGGTAAGAGTGGCCGGCACATCATCTACTCCCGCTGGGTCCGCTCGGACTCGCAGGAGAACTTCTTCGGCTGCTCCGACGTGACCTTCGACGGCGGCAACGGTCAGGTGACCGGGGTGGGCCCCGGCACCGGTTCGCCGTCACCCGACCCGACCACGCCGCCGCCGGACCCGACCACGCCGCCGCCGGACCCGACGACCCCGCCGCCGGACCCGACCACGCCAGCGCCGGGCGGTGACTGCATGGCGGTCTACAAGGTGAGCAGCACCTGGCAGGGTGGCTTCCAGGGCGAGGTCACGATCATGAACCACGGCAGTACGCCGTTCAACGGCTGGACCGCGAGGTGGACCTGGCCCAACGGGCAGGCGATCAGCCAGATCTGGGGCGCCACACAGACGTCGTCCGGCTCGTCGGTGACGGCGACGAACGTCAACTACAACGGCACAGTCGCACCGGAGGGCACCACCACGTTCGGCTTCCTGGCCAGCAGCACAGGAACGAACGGACTCCCGACGGTCACCTGCGCCCGCAAGTAACCGCTCAGTGAGATGACCAAGAGGTTTGCGTCACCGGAACTGCTCCGGATGGCGCAAACCTCTTGGTCAACCGGGTGTCAGCGGACCATCGAACCGACGACCGGCTTCGTGAGCAGGGCGGACTGGTTGCGCTGGATGCCCGGGTCGAGGGTCTTGGCCACGAAGATCGCGTGCCAGATGCAGAAGATCAGCACCGTCCACACCTTGCGGGAGTGGTCAGCCTCCTCCCGCTTGTGCTCGTCGAGCAGCCGCAGCGCGTACGACAGATCGAGCAGGTCGCCCGCACCCGAGGTGCTTAGCACGTGCCGGGCCCACTCGTACATCTCGCCGCGCAGCCAGACCCGGGTGGGGGTCGGGAAGCCCAGCTTCTTGCGGTTGACGATGGCCGGCGGCACGACACCCTGCAACGCCTGGCGCATCGCGTACTTCGTGGCGTCGGAGCGCGGCGGCAACTTCAGGTCCACCGGGATCTTCGCCGCGACGTCGAAGACCTCACGGTCGAGGAACGGCACCCGCACCTCCAGCGAGTGCGACATCGAGATCCGGTCGGCCTTGACCAGGATGTCGCCCCGCAACCAGGTGTAGAGGTCGACGTACTGCATCTTGGTGACGTCGTCCAGCTCGGTGCACTCGGCGTAGATCGGGGCGGTCACGTCGGTGTAGCGCACCGAGGGGTCGTAGCGCCGCATCAGGTGCTGCTTCTCCTCCTCGGTGAACATCCGCGCGTTGCCGTAGTAGCGCTCCTCGATCGGGGTGGTGCCACGCTCCAGGAAGCTCTTGCCCTTGACTCCCTGCGGGATCGCCTTGGAGACCGCGCGCAGGCCCTTCTGCACCCCGCCGGGCAGACCGTTGACGGTCCCCAGCGACAACGGCTCCCGGTAGATCGTGTAGCCGCCGAAGAACTCGTCCGCACCCTCGCCGGAGAGCACCACAGTGACGTGCTCGGCGGCCTTCTTGGCCACGAAGTAGAGCGGCACCAGGGCCGGGTCGGCCACCGGGTCGTCCAGGTGCCAGACGATCTTCGGCAGCGCGTCGATCATGTCCTGCGGACCGATCTTGGTGGGGATGGTGGTGACGTCCAGGTGCCGGGCCGACTCCTGGGCGACGTCGATCTCCGAATATCCCGGTACGTCGTAACCGACGGTGAAGGTGAGGATGTTCGGGTTGAACTCCCGGGCCAGCGCGACCACCGCTGTGGAGTCGATGCCGCTGGACAGGAACGAGCCCACCGGCACGTCCGAGCGCATGTGCATGCGCACGCTCTCCCGCAGCGTCTCCCGGATCTCGTCGTACAGCTTCTGCTCGTCGTCGACCGGCGCCGGCCGGAACACCGGCCGATACCACCGACGTACGTCGATCCGCCCGCCCGGCGTCCAGGTCAGGTACTCCCCCGAGCCGATCCGGCTGATGCCCTTGTGCAGGGTGCCGGGCTCCGGCACGTACTGAAGCGTCAGGTAGTGGCTCAGGTTGGCCGCGTCGACACCCGCGTCACCCTGGTAGTTGCTGTGCGCGAACGGCAGCAGCGCCTTCTTCTCCGACGCCAGGTAGAGCCCGTCGGCGGTCTCCAGGTAGTGCAGCGGCTTGATGCCGAAGTAGTCCCGGCCACCGAACGCGCGCCGCTCCTGCCGGTCCCAGATGACGAAGGCGAACATGCCACGCAGCCGGGTGAGCACCTGCTCGCCCCAGAAGTGGTAGCCCGCGACGATCACCTCACCGTCACCGGCGGTGGCGAACTGGGCGCCGAAGTTCCTGATCAGCTCCTCGCGCAGCTCGATGTAGTTGTAGATCTCACCGTTGAAGGTGAGCAGGTAACGGCCGTTCGCGTACGGCAGTGGCTCGTGACTCGACGCGACGTCGATGATGGCCAGCCGCTTGTGGGCGAACACGCCGTCCGCGTACCGGCCGGAGGCGTCGCCGACCACCTCGACCCCTGTCTCGTCGGGGCCGCGGTGGTGCAGGCATTCCAACGCTCCGGCGATGTGGTCGCGATGCGCTGCGGCGTTGCCGTTCGCGCTGAAGAAGGCCAGAAGTCCGCACATGGTGGCCATCTTTCCACGCGCGCTGTCGACCCGTCGCAGCCGTCCGTCGATCCACCCCACTCCCGGTGGGCGGCAGCGGAAACCGGGCTCGCGGTACGGTCGGGAGCAGCAACGACGCGGAGGGAGCGGCGCAATGACCGAGGGACGCACCGACGGTACGCCGACAGACGGCACGGAATCGCACGATCCGGACTTCCCGGAGGCGTTCCTGTCGTTCATGCGGCAGGGTTGGCGCGACACCGCGCTCCCCGTGACGCCCCGCCCGGAGACGCCCAACTACGCCAAGCGGCGGGCGGCACTCTCCGCGGCCTTCCCCGGCGAGACCCTTGTCATCCCCACCGGCACCGAGAAGGTCCGGGCCAACGACACCGACTACCCGTTCCGGCCGGGCAGCGACTTCGCCTACCTGACCGGCGACCACGACGCGGACAGCGTGCTGGTCCTGCGCCCCAACGGCTCCGGGCACGACGCGACGCTGTACATGCGGCCCCGCTCGTCCCGGGAGACCGACGAGTTCTTCCGCAGCCGCAACGGCGAGCTGTGGGTGGGCCGGCGGCACACCCTCGGCGAGAAGTCGACCGAGTTGGGCCTGCCCACCGCCGACCTGACCGGCCTGGAGGCGACGCTCGCCGACCTGGCGCCGGGGCGTACCCGGGTGTTGCGTGGTTTCGACGCCGGGGTGGACGCGGCCGTCCGCCCCTACGACGGGCCCCGCGCCGAGGGCCAGCCGGCCCGCGACCGGGAGTTGGCGATCGCCATCTCGGAGATGAAGCTGGTCAAGGACGAGTGGGAGATCGGCCAACTCCAGGAGGCGATCGACGCCACAGTGCGCGGCTTCGAGGACGTGGCCCGGATCCTGCCGGCCGACCGGGCGGTCTCCGAGCGGCTGTTGGAGGGCATCTTCGCGCTGCGGGCCCGACACGACGGCAACGACGTCGGGTACAGCTCGATCGTCGGTGCCGGCGAGCACGCCACGATCCTGCACTGGGTGCACAACCACGGCGCCACCCGGCCGGGTGACCTGCTGCTGATGGACATGGGTGTCGAGGGCCGCAACCTCTACACCGCGGACGTGACCCGGGTGCTCCCGGTGAGCGGGCGGTTCACCGCCCTGCAACGCCAGGTCTACGACATCGTGTACGCCTCGCAGCAGGCCGGCATCGACGCCATCCGGCCCGGGGTGAAGTTCAAGGACGTCCACCTGACCTGCATGCGGGTGCTCGCCGAGGGCCTGGCCGAGCTGGGTCTGCTGCCGGTGAGCGTGGACGAGGCGATGGACGAGAAGTCGACGGTCTACCGGCGGTGGACGCTGCACGGCTTCGGCCACATGCTCGGCATCGACGTGCACGACTGCTCCAACGCCCGCAAGGAGACCTACCGCGACGGGGCGCTGGGCGAGGGTTACGTGCTCACCGTCGAGCCCGGCCTGTACTTCCAGCCGGAGGACGAGCTGGTCCCCGCCGAGCTGCGCGGCATCGGCATCCGGATCGAGGACGACGTGCTGGTCACCGCGACCGGCGCGGTGAACCTGTCGGCCGGGCTGCCACGCACCTCCGACGAGGTGGAGACCTGGCTGGCCGAGCAGCGCGAGGCCGGCCCCCGCCTGCCCGGCTGACGGCACCAGCCCAACCGACACCCCACCGAGCCCGGCTGCTCCCGCCGGCGCGTGATCCACTCGGGTTTCTTAAAGTCGCGGTGTCCCGACCACGTCGATACCGCGTCATCAAGAAACCCGAGTGGATCACGCCCGCCCACCCAGCCCGCCATCCGCCCGGCCCGACTTCCAGGCCTGCCATCCGCCCGGCCTGCCATCCGACGCGACGTCGACCCCCGCGCCCGCGACCGCCGCCCGGCAACGCGCAACGAGGACCCGCGCCCAACCCGCACCCGACGCGGCGTCCACCCCACCGGCCGCACGACGCGGCGTCACCCCACCGGCCACCCGCCACGTCTGCCGCGACCGCCACGATGCACCGCGCACCTGACGGCGAGGCCCGACGCCTGCTGCGGACTTCCGTTCGCCAGCAGCACCGTTCGCGTGGACTCGAACTGCTCGCGCTCTTCGTGCCAACCCCGACGTGCTCACCACACCTGCCCCGAACTGAGCCGAATGCGGGGTTATCTCGGATAAGTCCTCATCACGAGGATGGCTCTCATACGGTGGGGATCGGAGGCTACAACCTATTTGTGGCTGGTCGTGACGCTTCGCGTGGTGCGACCCCGTCTGGCAGCAGGAAAGGGCGGAAGGCTCTGATGTCCAACGACGTAACGAGTACCGACGGCGGGGCTTCGACAGCTCCGCCGACACGACGACGGCGGGCGCTCTGGGTCGCCGGCGTGGCCGGGCTGACCGGCGTGGTCGGCTTGGCAGCCCTCGGCGGTGTGGCCGCCCGGGACGACAAGCCCACATCCGAGCGAGTGTCCGACGCGCAGCCGTCGACCAACCGGCAGAACGTCAGCGACGCCGGCGGCGCGAACGACGACGGTGCCAAGAAGGACGGCGCCAACGGGGACGGCGACCGGGACGAGTGGAGCGGCGGCGACTGGAGCGGCTTCGACGACCGGTCCGGCAAGGACGACAAACGCACGGACGACAAACGCGCGGACGACAAGCGCACGGACGACAAGCGCGAGAAGGACCGCACCAGGCAGGTCCCGTGCGACACCGACAAGCTGATCCAGGCGATCACGTTCGCCAACAACGAGGACGGGGGCGTGCTGGAACTGGCCAAGGGGTGCACCTACACGCTGACCCGCAACCAGGACGGCAACGGTCTCCCGGTGATCACCGAGAACATCACCCTCAAGGGTGAGCACACCACCATCGGCCGTGAGGCTACGGCCGACTACTTCCGCATCCTCAACGTCGGTGCTGGCGGGCACCTCACTGTCAAGGGTCTGAGCATCAAGGGCGGCCAGACCCTTCAGCCATCGGTGACCGCCGACCCGGCGACGGTCTGGGCACCCTACTCGGCCCTGGTCCGGTCCGTCGCGGCCGGCGCGGCAACAAAACCGGCGGTCACTGCCGGCACGGCGAACGAGGCGGCGCTCACCGCCAGCAAACCGGCGGTCGTCGCCGGCACGGCAACCGCGCCGGCGACCACGCCAGCGGCCACGTCCGGCACGCCGAGCACGGCGTCCGGGAAGTCCGCAGCAACGGCGGCAAGGCCCACTGGGGCGAAGACCACGGCGGCAATCCCGGCCACGCCCACCGCAGCCAAGGCCCCAGCAGCAACAGCGGTGAAGCCCACGGCGGCAACCGCGGCCAAGCCCACCGCAGCCAACCCAACGGCAGCAACCCCGGCCAAACCCACGGCGCCCAGGGCCGCAGCAGCCAAGGCCGCAGCAGCAACGCCGGCCACGCCCACGGCAGCCAAGGCCGCAGCAACAGCAGCCAAGGCCCCCGCAGCAGCAGCCAAGGCCGCAGCAACGGCAGCAGCGGCCAAACCGGTAGCCGTGACAGCGCCGGCCGGGCCGGCGGTGGTGCCGCTGGTGGACGAGCCGGGGTTCAACGACGGGGCCGGGGTGCTGGTGCAGCCCGGTGGACGGGCGGAGATCCTGGACAGCGAGTTGCTCTACAACCAGTCCGGCGGCAGCGGCGGTGGGCTGGCCAACTTCGGCAGCACCAGGCTCAGCAAGACGACGGTCGCGCACAACACCGCCTTCTTCGTCGGCGGCGGCATCTTCAACGCCGGCGTACTCCAGGTCGACGAGTCGAAGATCAAGGACAACACCGCAATCATCGGTGGCGGCGGCATCTCCAACGGCGCGCCGGCGATTGGCGGCGAGGGCGTTGCGGGCGGTTCGGTCTGGGTCCACAAGAGCGAGGTCACCGACAACGAGACGCTCGGCTTCGGCGGCGGCGTGCTGGATGTCGAGGGCACCACGACGCTGCACCAGACGACGGTCGGCGACAACACCGCGGTGCTCGAGGGTGGTGGTGTCGCGGTAGCGGACAGCCAGCTCACCCTCAAGGACGCCACGGTGGTCAGGAACAGCACCGCTCGCGAGGGTGGCGGCCTGTTCGTGAGCTCCGACAGCGTCGCGACGATCGAGAGCAGCAGGATCAAGGACAACACCTCGGTCTTGTGGGGCGCCGGCCTCTACAACGACGACGGCGTCACCACGCTGCGCGACAGCGAAGTGGCGGGCAACCGGGCCGTCGGTCCGTCCGCCCGCGGCGGCGGCATCGTCAACGCCGACGGGAGCGAGGTCAGACTCCACCGGACGACGGTGGCGCACAACTTCTCCACCCTTGAGCCGGGGGGCATCTTCAACAGCGTCGGCGGCACCGTGACGCTGGACGACGAGTCCGCGGTCACTGCCAACCGCCCGACCAACTGTTTCAACGTTTCGGACTGCTTCGCCTGACCGGGTGGGGCTGAACCACATAGAGAGGGCACGCCCCTCCGGCCGGTCGCGGTCCGGAGGGGCGTACCCATTTGTGCAGGTCACGGGCCCGTGGGCCGGCTTGGGTGGTCCAGGCCCCGCTGGATAGAACATGAACCGAATGTGGGCCTTTCTCGGATAAGCCCGCGAGGCGAGGAACCTTCTCTTACGGTGGTTTTGGGAGCTACAACCGATTTGTAGCAGGGGACGTCTGTCTGACGGCGGCGACCCTGTCTGGTACGAGGAGAGGGCAGAGAGCTCCGATGTCCAACTACCTAACGAACAACGAAGCCTCCGGGCGGGCGACGGCCAAGCGCCGCCGCAAGCTCTGGCTCGCCAGTGGCGTGGCCGGTTTGACGGGCGTGATCAGTCTCGCGGCGGTTGGCGTCGCGGGCAGCGCCGGTGCGGTCGGCCTGAACTGGAACACCACGCAGGTCAGCAAGGACGGCGACCAGCGGGGTGACGAAGGACGCGACTGGGACAAGGACAAGGACCGCGACAAGGACAAGGACCGGGACCACGAGCGCGGGAAGGAGGTGCCCTGCGACACCGACAAGCTGATCCAGGCGATCGTGTTCGCCAACAACAAGCACGGCGGTGTGTTGGAGCTGGCCAAGGGCTGCACCTACAACCTGACCCGCAACGACTTCGAGGGCAACGGCCTCCCGGTGATCACCGAGCACATCACCCTCAAGGGTGAGCACACGACGATCTCCCGGGAAGCCACGGCGGACTACTTCCGCGTCCTCAACGTCGGCAGCGGTGGGCACCTCACGATCAAGGGCCTGACCATCAAGGGTGGCCAGACCCTCGAACTGGAGAACGGCGTCGAGCCGGCAGCGGTCTGGGCGGCGTACTCGGACTCCGAGGCGATCGCGGCCCAGGTGAAGGCCGGCACGCCGTTGGCCCAGGCGCTCACCGCGCGCAAGGCGAACCCGAAGGCGGGCCTGAAGGCCGCACCGAAGGTCACCCCGAAGGCCACGCCGGGCGTCGTCACGCCGCTCGTGCAGCAGCCGGAGGAGAACGACGGTGCCGGCATCCTGGTCCAGCCGGGCGGCACCGCCGAGATCCTGGAGTCCGAGGTCGTCCTGAACCAGTCCGGCGGCAACGGCGGCGGCGTGGCCAACTTCGGCACCACGAAGATCTGGCACAGCACCGTCACCCGCAACACCGCCTTCTTCTTCGGTGGTGGTGTCTTCAACGCCGGCCTGCTCAAGGTCGAGGAGTCGAAGATCAAGGACAACACGGCCGTCATCGGTGGTGGCGGTATCTCCAACGGCGCCGCGGAGATCTTCACCGACGACGTCGACGGCGGGACCGTCGAGCTCAAGAAGAGCGAGATCACCGACAACGAGACGCTGGGCTTCGGTGGCGGCTACCTCGACATCGAGGGCAACACCACGGCGTACGAGACGACCTTCGCCTCGAACACCGCGGTCCTCGCGGGCGGTGGCCTCGCGGCGGCGGACAGCCAGCTCAACCTGCACAACGTCACGATCGAGAAGAACAGCACCGCCGGTGTCGGTGGCGGCGCGGCCATCGCCTTCGACAGCGTGGCCACCTTCGAGAAGAGCACCATCAAGGACAACACCGCCGGCTTCTTCGGCGGCGGGCTCTTCACCGCCGACAGCGTCACCACGCTGCGCGACAGCGAGGTCGTCGGCAACCGGGCCGTGGGCCCGATCGGGGTCGGCGGCGGCATCTTCAACATCTTCGGCGAGGTCAACCTGTCGAAGACGAAGGTCGCCCACAACTTCTCGACCCTCGCTCCGGGTGGTGTCTTCAGCTTCTTCGGCGAGGTGAGCGTGGACGACAAGTCCGCCATCACCGCGAACCGTCCGACGAACTGCGCGGCCATCCCGGGCGGCACCATCGAGAACTGCTTCGCCTGATCAAGCACAGCACCAGCACCACGGACCGGCCCCCTTCCGCACCACGCGGAAGGGGGCCGGTTCACGTCACTGCCTTCCGACGAACACCGCCACGCTGCGCGCCGGGACCCTGAAGGTGCCGGCGGCCCGATCAAACGAGGCGGTACGCAGCACCGGGTCGGCCGACTCGACAAGCACCGGGTGCAGTGCCACGTCGGCACCGCGCAGTCCGGTCACCGTCTGCGCAGCCGCCGACGGCGTGCCGTTGAACACGACAGTCACCGACGCCCAGGCACCACCCAGCCCACGGGCGTCCAGGGTCATGGTCAACACGCCCGGCGTCTCCTGCGCCCCGGACAGCGGGAACGCCACCCGCCGCTGCACCTGCTCGGCGGTGGCCAGGTCGAACACCGGCGACGACGCCCGGATGCGCAGCAACTCGGCGTACCGGGCGTCGGTGGTGGAGATGGCCGTGCAGTCCGGCACCAGCGCCGGGTCCGCCAGCAGGGGCTTCGCGTACTGCCACTTGTCCTCGTTGTCGGGCGCGGGCGGCAGGCCGACGCCGAACCCGTTGCCCCGCTCGCAGTCCCAGCGGATCTGGTTGAACCAGTCACCGGAGTTGTACGAGTTGCGGTCCAGTGACTTCGACCGCAGCCGTTCGGTGCCGGCGGTGACGAAGCCGGTGCCCTGGCCCAGCAGCACGGTGCCCAACGCCAGCACCTGCATCCGGGAGCGGTCCGCCGCCGAGGTGGCCTGCGGCAGCTTGTACGCGAGCGCGTCGTACAGGATCTCGTTGTCGTGCGCGTCGACGTAGCTGACGGCCTCCCCCGGCGCCGTGGTGTAGCCGGCCGGGGAGCCGTTGTAGTCGACCTGCGCCCCGGTGACCTGCCGCCCGGCGGTGTCGGTGAACCGGTACCCGCGCAGGTTGCCGGTCAGACCCACCTTGATCAGGTCGTGGGCGTGCAGCAGGCGGGCCTTCTGCTCTGCCGGTGACCCGTTGACCTCGTCGCCGTTCGGGTCGGTGTAGAGCCCGGACGCGAAACCCTGCACCCTCGGGTTGGCGTCGAACGGCCCACCGCCGCGCACCGCGTCACGCAGCCGGTCGTTGAAGGTGCCGATGCCGGTGCCCGCCATGTTGGCCTGGGTGGCCTGCACGAACCGGGCGTCGTTCGCGACCTCGCCGAAGTTCCAGCCCTCGCCGTAGAGCAGGATCGACCGCCCGTCCACGCCGTCGCGGGCGACGGTCAGCCGGTCCAGTGCCGCGCGGACGGCCAGGATGTTCGCCTTCGGGTGGTGGCCCATCAGGTCGAACCGGAACCCGTCCACCCGGTACTGCCGCGCCCAGGTGACGAGCGAGTCGACGACCAGCTTGCCCATCATGGCGTGCTCGGGGGCGGTGTTGGCGCAGCAGGTGGAGTCGGCCACCGTGCCGTCCTCCAGCAGCCGGTGGTAGTAGCCGGGCACCACCTGGTCGAGCACCGACTTCGGGTCGGCGCCGGCCGCGGCCGTGTGGTTGTAGACCACGTCCATCACCACCCGCAGGCCGGCGTCGTTCACCCCGGCGACCATCCGCCGGAACTCGGTGGTCCGCGCCGCGCCGACCGGGTCGACGGCGTAGCCGCCCTCCGGCACTGTGTAGTGCAGCGGGTCGTACCCCCAGTTGTAGCCGTCGGTGTCGGCGACCGCCGCCACGCATCTCTGCTGCTCGGCGGAGTCCGGCGGCAGCGCGGCCAGGTCGCAGGCCGGCTGCCGCTGGTCGGTCCGCCGCTCCGGGATGGTCGCGAAGTCGAACGCGGGCAGCAGGTGCAGGTGGGTGACCCCGGCGTCGCCGAGCGCCCGCAGGTGGGCCATGCCGGCCGTCGTCGGGTCGGTGAAGGCGAGGAACGTCCCCCGCCGCTCGGCCGGCACTGTCTCGTCGGCGATGGAGAAGTCCCGCACCGACAGCTCGCTGATCTGCGCCTTCGCCACCGGGGCCGGCTTGCGTAGCGTCCGCCACCCGGGCGGGGCCAGTGCCGGGTCGAACAGGTCGACCAGCTGGCTGTGTGTGGAATCCGCGGCCAGGGCCACCGAGTACGGGTCGGTCACCGAGGCGGTGACCAGCTTCTGCGCCGCGGGTTGCCACGCCCGCACCTCGTACCGGTAGAACCTGCCGGTCCAGGTGTGGTCGCCGCGCGCCGACCACACGCCGGTGCGGTCGTCGCGGCGCATCGGCACCGTCTTCGGCGACGCGGTGGGCGAGTCGAACAGGTGCAGCGCCACGCTCTGGGCGGTCGGCGCCCACAGCGCGAGGCTCGGTGTCCGGCCGTCGAACGTCGGGCCGAGGGTGGCGTCGGTGGCCCGGGAGTACACGTCGTCGAGCACGCCGGGGATCTGCACCCCGGTCGCGGCGAGCAGCGCACCCTCGGCGTCGCGTTCGGTGACCAGCAGCTGCCCCCGCAGCGCCGCCGGGACCTTCGCGAGGTCGCGCCGATCAAGGGCGAAGCTGCGGTACGACCACAGGTGCGGGAACCTGTCGCGTTGGGCCTCGGTGAGCCCGTTGCGCTGCGCCCGCAGCGGCAGGCTGGTGTACGCCCCGGTCAGCTCCCCGTCGACGACGCTCACCCCGCCGGTCGGCGCGGCGACGAGCGCGTACGTCCTGCCGTCGGTCGGCGGTGTCCGCCACGCCACCGTGGACCTGTCGATCCAGTGCGCCTTCTGCTTGCCGATGTCGAGGTCCCCGCTGGCGGTGCTGCCCGTCGACGGCAGCAGGCGGCCCGGCGTGGCGGCGAGCAGCCACACCTCCCGGCCCGCGCTGGCCAGGTCGAGTCGCTGATCGTCGGGCAGGTCCTTGGTGTCGCCGTTGTGGATGATGTAGTTCAGCCCGGTCGCGCCGGCCGCCAGCGGCACCCGGAACACCGCCCCGAACGCGTCGGTCCCGATGGGCTTCAGCGGCGCGGACCACTCGGTCGGGTTGGCCGCGCCGTCCCACACGTGCAGGCCCCAGCCGGCGTAGCTGTTGTCGGCCCGCCGGTAGTGGATGACGGCGGTGCCCTCCTCGACCGGCGGGTCCGGCTCTCCGGTGGCCGCCTGCCGGCTCGGGTAGATCGCCGGGTCGCCCTGTTTCAGCCAGATCTCCCCGGTCCGGGTGACGTCGAAGCTGCGGTCCTGGGCGACGTCCTTCGCACCGGCCCTGTCGACAACCAGGAAGTTCACCGACGTCGCGCCCGGCTTGAGTTTCACCCACGCGAAGCGGCCGTAGGAGTCCTCCCCGGTGAACGGCTGCCCCGTGGGCCACTCGGTGACGTACGCCGGGTCGATGTCACCCCAGGCGTACAGCCCCCAGTCGTCGTACCCACCCGCGGGGCGCTGGTAGTGCACCACCGCCCACTCCCGGGAACCGCCCTGCGGGGGCGTACCCACGACGGCGGTGGACCGGGCGGTGGCGGTGCGACCCCGGCCGTCGCGGACCACCGCCTTGTACTCGATCCGGGCGCCGCCGGCCAGGCCGGTCAGGTCGTGCTGCACTGTGTACGGCGCGTGGTCGGCGCTGCCGAGCAACGTCCACCGGCCGCCCCCGACCCGGGCGGCGACGGTGACGGTGGCGAGGGGGTCACCGGTCACCTGGGCGGTGACCGCGGCCCGGGAGGCGACCAGCGCGCCCGGAGCCGGGGTGGTGATGGCGAGCGTCGGTGCGCCGGCCGCCTGCCCGATGGGGGTGCCGGACCGGTACACGACAGCCGACAGCGGCGGCACGGTCAGGGTCAGCCGCCCGTCACCGCCGGCCGTCGCGGCCGGGGGCGCTGCGGCGCGGGCCTGTTCGTCGCCTGCACCGCCGTAGATGCCGGTGAAGGTGGCGCCGGCCGACCAGGTGTCCACTGTGACAGTCTGCGCGGTGTCGGCGTTGTTCGCCGCCACCACGTACTCGGTGCGGTCGGCGGCAGCGACCCGGGAGGCGGCGAACACCCCCGGGCCGTCGGCCGCGTACCGGGTGACCTGCACGCCGTCGCGCAGCGCCGGATGTGCCTGGCGCAGCCGGCCCAGCTCGGCGATGGTCCGGTACAGCGGGTGGCCGGTGTCGAACTGGTCGCTGGCGTGGGTACGGTCGGTGCCGAGCAGGTCGTCGTCGAGGTAGTCGGTGACCTTCGACGCGAACATGTCCTGCCGCGCGTCCTTGTCGCCGCCGGGCCCGGTGAAACCCTGCTCGTCGCCGGAGTAGATCACCGGTTGGCCGCGGGTCAGGAACATCAGCTGGTGCGCGAGCTGGTCACGACGCAGGTGGCTGGCCGGGTCGGTGCCACCACCGGCGACGAACGAACCGATCCGACCCATGTCGTGGTTGCCGAGGAAGGTGGTCAACCGGCCGGCGTCGGTGTCCCGGGCCGCGTAGAGGTCGTCGCGGGCGTACACGTCGGCGAGCGCCCTCGCCGAACCGGCGCCGGCGGTGAAACCGCGCGCGGCCTCCTGGAAGGCGAAGTCGAGGGTCGCCGGCAGGCCACCCTGCCGCACGTAGCGGGAACTGACCTCCGGGTCGGCGCTGTACACCTCACCGAACATGAAGAAGTCCTTCTTGCCGGCCTTCTCGGCGGCCCGCTCGATGCCCTGGCTGAACTGCGGCCAGAACTCCATGTTGACGTGCTTCACGGTGTCCAATCGGAACCCGTCGACGCCGATCGCGCCGATCCAGTCCCCGTACGCCTTGGTCAGCCCCCGCACCACCTCGGGCCGCTCGGTCCACAGGTCGTCGAGACCGAAGAAGTCGCCGTACTCGCTGTTCTCGCCGGCGAAGGTCGAGTCGCCCCGGTTGTGGTACATGGTCGCGTCGTTCAGCCACGCCGGGACCTTGACGCTCGCGTCACCCGGGTCGGGAAAAACCGGGGTGTACGGCCCGGACGCCTGGTTCGCCCGTGGGAACGCGCGACTGCCGTCGGCGTAGTGGCGGTCCTCGAACGCCCGCCCCCGCACGTCGGTGTACGGCGTTGTCGCCTTGTCCACGTACGCGTACGTGTCCTCGGCGTACTTGATGACGTCGGCGGTGTGGTTGACGATCACGTCGAGGTAGATCTTGATGCCGCGCCGGTGGGCGAGCGTGACCAGCCGCTTCATCTCCTCGTTGGTGCCGAAGTGCGGGTCCACCTGGGTGAAGTCGGTGATCCAGTAGCCGTGGTAGCCGGCCGAGATGTCGGTGCCGGCGCCCTGCACCGGCCGGTTCTTGAAGACCGGGGCGAGCCAGATGGCGGTGGTGCCCATCCCCCGGATGTAGTCCAGCTTGTCGATGACACCCCGGAGGTCTCCGCCGTGGTAGAAGCCCTTGTCGGTCGGGTCGAGCCCGGTCCGCAACCGGTCACCGGCCAGGCCGCCCCGGTCGTTGCGGGGGTCACCGTTGGCGAACCGGTCCGGCAGCACGAAGTAGAACTGTTCGGCCCGCGCCGAGGTCCCGCCCGCCGTCAGCAACGCCTCGGCGGTGGGTTCGGCGGGCCACTGCGCGGCACCGGTGGTGGCCTTCGTGTCGGCGCCCGAAGGGCGGGGGCCCACCGAGGCGTCGGTCTGGTGCGCGACGACCGGAGTGCCGCCGAGGGTCACTGTGAGCAGAGGGACGAGGGCCAGCACGGCGGGACGCGGAATCGGCGAGGGTTTCATCGACGCCTCTCTCTGGTCGCTGATGGGCCGCACGCTAACCCTCGCCGAAACATTCGGCAATACCGTGCAAACACTGTCGCAACACAGCAGCGTCCTTGCGGAAGCGCCGTTCAGAATCCGCTACAGCGCACCCCGTCGACAGTGCACACCCCCGGCGTGCTGGGGGCCCGCTCCATGTGGAACCGCAACGACACCGACCCACCGGGCCGCACGTCCACCCCACTGCCGTACGTGAAGCCGCTGCCGGCCTGCCGCAGCGTCCCCTGTGGCACACCCTCCACCCAGGCCGTCACCAACCGCCCACCGGAGAACTCCAACCGGACCGTCCACCCACGATCCTCGGCGGACCGGTTGACCATCGACACCTCACCGATGAAACCCCCGTCGAAGCTCTGCACGACCCGGTAGCGCCCACTCATCGCCGGCTGCCCCTGCGGAGCCCGGCTCGGTGACCGCGGCACCGCCGGCACACCCCCCGTCGCACCGACAGACGGGCTGGCCGACGGTGACCGCGACCCGGCCGTGACACCCGGCGGCAGCCCGCTCGCCCGACCGGACAACCCCGGCCGTACCGGCGGGGGCGACGACGCCGGGCCGGGAGCGCTCGGCACCTCCGCCAGCGTCGGCAGCGGCAACGCCGGCGGCCTCGACGCGCCGTCCGGCGCAGGACTACGCCCCCGGTACGCACCCAGGGCCATGACGAGCAGCACCACCATCACGAGGACACCAGCGCCCACCACGACCCAGGGCGACGACACGATCGCAACCGGACCGTGCGGCAGTCGCGGGGCACGACGCATGCCGGACATGTACCTCCTTCAGCGCACCGTCCGGGCAGCCTAGCGATCGGCGGCCGGGGCCGGTAGCGCAGCGACACGGCCCCGCCGTGGCACCGACCCTCAGCCGAGCCGACAGTCGACCCCGTTGATCGTGCACCGCAGCGGACGCTGCGCCGACTCGCCCCAGCCGACACGCAGTCGCAGCGTCCGAGAGGCACCCGCGTCCAACGAACGGGTGCCCCGCAACACGAACTCGCCGCGCCCGCGACCCCGCACCGAGACCCCCGAGTCGTCAGCGACCCACAGAGCCCACAGGTCGTCGTCGAACGCCAACTCCACAAGCCAGTCCATCGACCGACCCGACTCGTTCGCGATGGACAGCACCGCCGCGTCGCCGTCCCGGCCGTTCGTGCCGACCTGGTACCGGGCGCTGACCGCGCGCTCCGCCGGCGCGCCCGACAGCAACGGGGCGACAGACTCCGCCGGAGCACTCGTCCGCGGCGAAGTCGGCGAACCGGTCACGGTGACCCGGGGCGACGGCGCCCGACTGCTACGCGACGGCCGGGGCGACACCGACCGCCGCTCCACACCAGCCGGCGTCGGCCCACCGGTGGCCGACGAGGCGGCCGGCACGGTCGGCAGGAACACCGGAGGCGCGGCCCGCGGCACGACCTCCCGCTCCCGGGTCCGGAACGACAGCAGCGCGATCACCAGGAGCACCACCAGCGCACACACACCGAGCAGCACCACGATCCACGGCGCCGACGTCAACACCCGAGCCGCTCGCGACCCTGCCGCAGCATCCGGCCGCACCGCCATCAGGTCTCCCCTCGTCCCCACCGACGCGACAGCGTAGCCAGCGGCGCACGGACCGGGAACCGGGCGGGTACGGATCGGGCCGACCGGCCCGGGTCGGTCAGCCCGTCCGGACGACAGTGCAGATGAGTGGTCCGTCATCCGAGACCCGCAGCAGGTAGCGGTACCGCTCCCCCGGCACCGCCTGCCCCCGACTGTCCAGGAACTCCCACTCGACGGCCACCATCGTCAGCAACGCGGACACCGGCTGCACGTCCTCGATCCGGGCGTGGGCCGCGACCAACTCCCGATCCTGGTAGTCGGGCGCGGCACCCACGAAGGACAGCGCCACCGCCGCCGCCGACGTGAACGAGAAGCTGTAGGTGTCGGCCACCACCAACCCGGGCAGGGCGTAACAGCCGGCGATGGCTGGCAGGTCGCCGGAGGTCAACGCCACGCCGTACCGGTCGAAGAAGTCGGCCAACGTGTCAAGATCCGTGGAGGCGTTCACGGTCACAGCAGTTGCCGGTCACCGCCCGGGTCAAACCTCAGCGCGGCGGCACCCGTACCTCGATCTCCGCACCCAACCGCGCGTCGGCGGCCAGACCGAGGTCGTCTCCACTCCAGAACCGCCCCGGGTCATACCAGTTCGGACGCCGGCCCGCCGGCAGCAACCCCATGGCCTCGTAGGTCACCGCCACCACCTCGGCGCAGTACGCCGTCTCCAACGCCCGGTCCCGTTCCCCCGCCGAGCCGGCCGGCCTGCCGGAGGTGGCCGAGTTGGCGGGGGTGGCCGGGCTGCCGTTGATGGCCGGGCTGCCGTCGGTGGCCGGGCTGGCATCGGTGGCCGGGGTTGGCCGAGGTGCCTGCCGGCCCGGGAGCGGCAGCGCGGACAGGCGGCCCAGGCGCGGCAGCGTCGGCACCCGACCGCGCACCCACCGCCACGCCAACTGCGCGGTCGACGGAAACGGTGTGCCGTCCAGCCGCGCGATCGTCCGCAGCACCGCCCGCTCCATCTCGGCGTCGGCCGGCGGGTCGAGTTGCCGCAGCCAGGCCCGTTGGCCGTACCGGTTGGCCCAGACACAGACCGCGTCCCGCAGGTCGTGCAGTTGGACGCCCCGTTGGTGGGTGCCCGACCACAGGTCCGGCAACGACCGACCCAGCTCCGCGTGCCACATCAACGGGGGCATGTCGTCAAGCACGACCGCCATCCCGACGTGGTTGACCGGGCTGTTGGTGGTGAACTGGATCGCCCGGTCCGGCACGCTGCGACCCCGGAACACCCACACGTCTCCGGTACGGGTCAACTCGACGGCCTCATCCAGGCTGATGCTCATGAGGGACTAGCCTAGGCCGATGCGGCAAGGATTGCGGTGGTGGAAGGTTCTCGGGCTGGCCGGCCTCGCCGGCGTGGCGGCCTCCGGCGTGGTCATCGCGCGGGCCGAGCGACGCCGACGCGCGTACACCCCGGAGGAGATCCGGCAGCGGCTCCTGGAGCGGCACGCCCAGGTCGGCGACGCCGCGAAACCCGGCGACCCGACCTGACCCACCGTCCTCCGGAGAAAGCGCGCGGGGCTAGGTGCGGAGGTATTTGAGCACGGCCAGCACCCGCCGGTGGTCCGTGTCGGTGGGCGGCAGGTCGAGTTTGGTGAAGATGTTGCTCACGTACTTCTCGACCGCGCTGTGGCTGACCTTCAGTGCCTCCGTGATGCCGGTGTTCGAGCGGCCCTCCGCCATCAGCCGCAGCACGTGCTGCTCGCGCGGTGTCAGGCGCCGCATCGGGTCGTCGCGGCGCACCAGCAGTTGGGCGACGACCTCGGGGTCCAGCACGGTGCCGCCGGCGGCCACCCGGCGCAGCGCGTCGAGGAAGTCCGACACCTGCGCCACCCGGTCTTTCAGCAGGTAGCCGACCCCGCTCGTCTCGACCGAGAGAAGGTCCGTGGCGTACCGTTCCTCCACGTACTGCGAGAGCACGCACACCGCGATCGTCGGGTGCTGCCGTCGGATGACGAGCGCGGCCCGGATGCCCTCGTCGGTATGGGTCGGAGGCATCCGCACGTCGACCACCACGACGTCGGGTCGGTGCGTGTCGACGGCGGTCAGCAACTGGCCGGCGTCGGGCACCGCGGCGACGACCTCGAAGCCACCGTCGGTGAGCAACTTGGTGAGACCGGCCCGCAGCAGGACCGAGTCTTCGGCTAGCACTACTCGCATCGGAGATTAACCGTAACGGTTGTGGGCCCCCCGAGCGGACTCACCACGGTCAGGCTGCCGTCGACTGCCGCTGCTCGCTGCGCCAGACCGCGCAGGCCGGTGCCGGCACCGGTCACCGCCGCGCCGCCGCGACCGTCGTCGGTGACCGTGATGATCAGCCGGTCGCCGACGCGCTCCGCCACGACCTCGGCACGACTCGCCTTCGCGTGTTTGGCAACGTTCGTCAGCGCTTCGGAGACGGCGAAGTACGCGATCGCTTCGACGCTCGGCGAGCAGCGCGGCGCGACGTCCACGTGCAGTTTCACCGGCAGCGGCGCCCTCGCGACAATGCCCGAGAGCGCCGCGTCGAGCCCCCGGTCGTTGAGGACTGCCGGATGCAGGCCGCGAACGAAGTCGCGCAGTTCGGCCAGCGCGGTGGTGGCCTCGTCGTGGGCCGCGGCGACGACGTCCAGAACCTCCGGCGGCCGGTCGGCGAAGGCGGCGCGGGCCATGCCCAGGTTCATCGCCAGGGAGACGAGGCGCTGTTGCACACCGTCGTGCAGGTCCCGCTCGATCCGGCGCCGTTCGCTGTCGGCGGCCTCGACCAGGTCGGCTCGACTGAGCGCCAGGGACTCGACCCGCTCGGCAAGTTCCTCGGCGTGACTGCGGCCGAGGAGACGCCGGGCCACGGTCGTGTCCATCGCGGCAATGCCGCGTGCGACCCACGGCGCGGCGAGCAGCAGGGCCGTGGCGCCGCCGAACCACAGGCCGTACCCCACCCCGGACACGCGCTCGGCCCACAGGGCGGCGAGCGGGAGCGCCGACCAGCAGAACACGACGATCACCCCGCCGAGGCCACCCAGCAGTGGGGCAAGCAGGTGGTAGGCGAGCTGCCGCCAGGTGGTTCCGACGCTCCACGGCTGGTAGATCCGGTGCCAGCCGGTGCCACTGTCGTGCTTCGGCGCGGCGATCTCGACACCGAGTAGCACCCGGAACCGCTCTCGTTGCAGCGCGCTGAAGAGCCACGCGAACTGTGGCAGCGCCAGCGGGCTCAGGACGGCGACGACCACGTACACCACTGCGAGCAGCCGGTGGCCGGTCGGGCCTTCGACGAGGCTGGCCACGGCGGCCCACCACAGCACGCCCACGAGCCAGATCACCGCGCCCGTGCTGGCGGCGAGGAACATCCCCGCCACCACGTGGAAGGTCGCCTGCCAGGTACGCGGCGACGACAGCGGGCGCAGCACGGCCAGCGGCCCGGTGGCCCGCTCATCCGTCATCGCTCCTGCTTCCGCTGAGGTCATGTGCTCACGCTAGGTATCCCGGTGTCGGTCGGCCATCGGGAAAACCCACCGTCCGGGGTGGGGAAAACCGCAGTGCGTCCGGCGGGCCGCCCCACTTACCGCGCCGTCATGCGCTGGCAGCGTAAACGTCAGTCGGACGAGGTGAGGAGCAACAGGCGATGATCCAGGTGCGGGAACTGACAAAACGGTACGGCGACAAGCTCGCCGTCGACGGGCTGACATTCACCGTCAGCCCCGGAATGGTGACCGGTTTCCTCGGACCGAACGGCGCCGGCAAGTCCACCACGATGCGGATGATCCTCGGGCTGGACGCACCGACGAGCGGTTCGGTGCTGGTGAACGGAAAACCGTACCGGGCGCACACCGCGCCGTTGCGTGAGGTCGGCGCGCTGCTGGAGGCCCGCGCGGTCCACCCGGGCCGCAGCGCGTACAACCACCTGTTGGCGTTGGCCCGCACGAGCGGCATCCACCGCTCGCGGGTCGACGAGGTGATCGAGGCGGTCGGCCTGTCCGGCGTGGCGCGGCGGCGGGCCGGCAATTTCTCGCTCGGGATGGGGCAGCGGCTCGGCATCGCCACGGCCATGCTGGGCGACCCGCGCACTGTCATCCTCGACGAACCGCTCAACGGGCTCGACACCGACGGCATCCGATGGGTGCGCGCGCTGTTGCGGAGCCTCGCCGCCGAAGGCCGAACCGTCTTCGTCTCCTCGCACCTGATGAGCGAGATGGCGCTCACCGCCCAGCACCTCATCGTCATCGGCAGGGGCCGCCTGATCGCCGACACCGGTGTGGCGGAGTTCGTCCAGGCAGACAGACGCAGCGTGGTCCGGGTACGCACCACCCATCCGGAGGCGCTCGCCGCCCGCTTGTCCGGGCCTGACATCGAGGTCTCGTTGGACCGGGACAACGCGCTGACGGTGTCGGGGTTGACGACCGACCAGATCGGCATGGCCGCCGGCGCGGCCGGCATCACACTGCTCGAACTCACCGCCCAGCAGGCCTCGTTGGAGGAGGTCTTCATCGATCTGACCCGCGACGCGGTCGAGCACCGCGCGAATGCCCTTGGAGCGACGCCATGACCAACGTCAGCCTTCCCGCGTTCCCCGGCGAACAGCAGGTCAGTCAGGTACGCGTCATCCGCTCGGAATGGATCAAGCTGCGCTCCCTGCCATCCACGATCTGGTGCCTGCTGGCCACGGTCGTGCTCGTGGTCGGCGTCGGGCTGGCGTACACCACGCTGCGCGTCGCCCGTCCGCCCGCGGATCCGGCCACATTCGACGCCGTCTCGGTCAGCCTCGCCGGCGTGCAACTGGCGCAGCTCGCGATCGGCGTCCTGGGCGTGCTGTTCATCACCGGCGAGTACGCCACCGCACTGATCCGGGTGAGCCTGGCGGCGGTGCCCGGCCGCCTGCCAGTGTTGTGGGGCAAAGCTGTCGCGTTCGGGCTCACCACCCTCGTGGTCTCCGTTCCGGCCGTGCTGGCGTCGTTCCTCGTCGGCCAGTCGATCCTGTCCGCCAAGGACCTGGATGTCGGGCTCGGCGAGCCCGGCGTGGTACGGGCCGTGCTCGGCAGCGCGCTGTTCCTGACCGCGGTGGGCCTGCTCGGCCTCAGCCTGGGTGCGCTGCTGCGCAACACCGCAGGCGGGATCTCGGCTCTGTTCGGGCTGCTGTTCGCGCCACAGCTCGTGCTCGGGCTGCTGCCGGAGTCAGTGTCCGACGCGGCGTACCGGTATCTGCCGACGCCGGCCGGCGCAGCCGTCAGCTCCGTCCACCGGGACCCTCTCGCACTCGGTCCATGGAGCGGGTTCGCCTTGTTCTGCCTCTACACAGTGGTCGTGCTCGGGCTCGCCGCTTGGCAACTGCGCCGCCGGGACGCCTGAGCCGTCCACCTCGACGGCATGATCCACTCGATTTTCATGATGTCGGGGCGTGCCCGGCACCCGGACACCGCGTTTTCCGTGAACCCGAGTCGATCATCCCGCACACACCGAAGGGCCGGACCCCATCACGGCGGTTTCTAGGGGCCGGCCCTTCGGCATACTCGAATCAGGGTTCCCGACCCGCGCGCGCCGGCTTGGCGTCCGCCACCGGCCCGGCGTCCGCCGCTGGCTCACCGTCCACCGCCGGGTCGGCTGCCTCGAAGCGGTGGGCCCGTCGGCGTAGCCACCAGGTGCTGCCCAGACCGGCGAGCACCGCGAGGACGAGCCCGGCCCAGGAGATGTCCTTGAGCCAGTGCTCGGCCGCCCGCCCCACTGTGAACAACAGGTAGGTGGTGCCGAACGCCCAGACCAGCCCGCCCGCGGCGTTGGCCAGCAGGAACCGCCGGTACGGCACGCGCAGCGCCCCGGCGAGCGGGCCGGCCAAGATCCGCAGCAGTGCCACGAACCGGCCGAAGAACACCGCCCAGACGCCGTAGCGGGCGAAGCTCTGCTCGGCTCGGACGAGTTGGGCGGGACCGAGATGACGAGGGAAGCGCCGGCCCAGTCGTGCCAGCAGTGGACGACCACCGCGACGGCCGACCGCGTACCCGATGGAGTCGCCGACGATCGCACCGGTCGCCGCGGCGGTGGCCACCCACTCCGGTTCGACAACGCCCGTGGCGGCGAGCAGCGCGGAGCTGACCAGGACGATCTCGCCGGGCAGCGGGATGCCCATGCTCTCCACGCCGATGACCCCGCCGACGAGCAGGTACACCGCGATCGGTGGCAGCGACACGAGCCAGTGCTGGACGTCGAACACTGTTGACCCCTCCTCCGACCGGGCCTCGAACCCTACCCGCGCCCAGCCGCCCCGACCGGCCCGCCCGGCGGGCCCGATGTGCCGTCGACAGCGAGATCAGGTTGGTCACTACACGCCTCGCAGGGCGTCCTAGGAGGCTAGGGGTGGGGATGGGGGCGGGGCGGCAGTCGGGTTGCGCAACTAGCAAGACGGACGTACGGTTTTGTTGAGAGCGGAATCGGGCGGTAAGTGTCACCTAACCTCGGCGGCCCCCCGACCGGTGCGACAGACTGCTCAGGACTACTCACGGTCGCTGGTGTGAAGGAGTACGACGTGGCGAGCCTCGACACCTTCGGTGCGAAGACCCAGCTACGCGTCGGAGACGCGAGCTACGAGATTTTCAAGATCGACAAGGTGGACGGCCACGCGCGGCTGCCGTACAGCCTGAAGATCCTGCTGGAGAACCTGCTGCGGACCGAGGACGGCGCGAACATCACCGCCGACCACATCCGCCAGCTCGGCGGGTGGGACTCCTCCGCCGCCCCGAGCGTCGAGATCCAGTTCACCCCGGCGCGGGTGCTCATGCAGGACTTCACCGGCGTGCCCTGCGTGGTCGACCTGGCCACCATGCGCGAGGCCGTACGCGACCTGGGCGGCGACGCCAGCAAGGTCAACCCCCTCGCCCCGGCCGAGTTGGTCATCGACCACTCGGTCATCGCCGACCTGTTCGGCCGCGAGGACGCGTTCGCCCGCAACGTCGAGCTGGAGTACGAGCGCAACAAGGAGCGCTACCAGTTCCTGCGCTGGGGCCAGACCGCGTTCAACGAGTTCAAGGTCGTCCCGCCGGGCACCGGCATCGTGCACCAGGTCAACATCGAGTACCTGGCCCGCACGATCATGGAACGCAACGGCCAGGCGTACCCGGACACCGTGGTCGGCACCGACTCGCACACCACGATGGTCAACGGCCTGGGCGTGCTGGGCTGGGGCGTCGGCGGCATCGAGGCCGAGGCCGCGATGCTCGGTCAGCCGGTCAGCATGCTGATCCCCCGGGTGGTGGGCTTCAAGCTCTCCGGCGAGATGCCGGCCGGCACCACCGCCACCGACCTGGTGCTGACCATCACCGAGATGCTGCGCAAGCACGGTGTGGTCGGCAAGTTCGTCGAGTTCTACGGCCCCGGCGTGAGCGCGGTGCCGCTGGCCAACCGGGCCACCATCGGCAACATGTCCCCGGAGTACGGCTCCACCGTGGCGATCTTCCCGATCGACGCGGAGACGGTCCGCTACCTGGAGCTGACCGGCCGCGACGCCGCGCAGGTCGCGCTCGTCGAGGCGTACGCCAAGGAGCAGGGCCTCTGGCACGACCCGGACCACGAGCCGGACTACTCGGAGCGCCTGGAGCTGGATCTGGGCACCATCGAGCCGTCGCTCGCCGGCCCGAAGCGCCCGCAGGACCGGGTGCCGCTGGGCAGCGCCAAGACGCTGTTCCGCTCGGCGCTGACCGACTACGTCGCCGACGACTCCGCCGGTGAGCGCGACCTCAAGCCGAGCGTGGCGCGCGAGGAGTTGCCGCGCGGTGCCAACGGCCCGGCCGACGAGGCCAGCGCCGAGTCCTTCCCGGCCAGCGACCCGCCGGCCAACGACTTCAGCGACCCGGCCGACGAGCCGCGTGACCTGGAGACCGCGGCGGTCGGCGCGGGCGGCCGGGCCAGCAAGCCGGTCCGGGTCACCGGCGCCGACGGCGTCGAGTACGAGTTGGACCACGGCGCCGTGGTGATCGCCGCGATCACGTCGTGCACCAACACGTCCAACCCGCAGGTGATGATCGGTGCCGCGCTGCTGGCCCGTAACGCCGTCGAGAAGGGCCTGACCCGCAAGCCGTGGGTGAAGACCACCCTGGCGCCCGGGTCGAAGGTCGTCATGGACTACTACGAGCGGGCCGGCCTCACGCCGTACCTGGACAAGCTCGGCTTCAACCTGGTCGGCTACGGCTGCACCACCTGCATCGGCAACTCGGGCCCGCTGCCCGAGGAGGTGTCCGCCGCGGTCAACGAGCACGACCTGTCGGTGGTCTCGGTGCTGTCCGGCAACCGCAACTTCGAGGGCCGGATCAACCCGGACGTCAAGATGAACTACCTGGCGTCGCCGCCGCTGGTGGTCGCGTACGCCCTGGCCGGCACGATGGACATCGACCTGGCCAACGAGCCGATCGGTGAGGACTCCGAGGGCAACCCGGTCTACCTGCGCGAGATCTGGCCGAACAGCACCGAGATCCAGGACGTCATCGCCCAGGCGATCGGCGCGACCGGGTTCAGTGCCGCGTACGCCGATGTCTTCGCCGGCGACGAGCGGTGGCAGTCGCTGCCGACCCCGACCGGCGACACCTTCGCGTGGGAGAGCGACTCCACCTACGTGCGCAAGCCCCCGTACTTCGAGGGCATGCAGCAGGAGCCGAGCCCGGTCGTGGACATCGCCGGCGCCCGGGTGCTGGCCAAGCTGGGTGACTCGGTGACCACCGACCACATCTCGCCGGCCGGCGCGATCAAGGCCGACTCCCCGGCCGGGTCGTACCTGGCCGAGCACGGCGTGCCGCGCCACGAGTTCAACTCGTACGGCTCCCGGCGGGGTAACCACGAGGTGATGATCCGGGGCACGTTCGCCAACATCCGGCTGCGCAACCAGCTGGTCCCGGGCGTGGAGGGTGGCTTCACCGTCAACCACCTCACCGGCGAGCAGACCTCGATCTACGACGCGTCGGTGGCCTACCAGGAGGCGGGCATCCCGCTCGTCGTGCTGGCCGGCAAGGAGTACGGCTCGGGTTCGTCGCGGGACTGGGCGGCCAAGGGCACCATGCTGCTGGGTGTGCGGGCGGTCATCGCCGAGTCGTACGAGCGGATCCACCGCTCCAACCTGATCGGCATGGGTGTGCTGCCGTTGCAGTTCCCAGTGGACGTCACCGCCGAGTCGCTCGGTCTGACCGGCACGGAGACGTTCACCATCACCGGGGTGACCGCCCTGAACGACGGGGACACCCCGCGCACCGTGCGGGTCAGCACCGACACCGGCGTGGAGTTCGACGCCGTGGTGCGGATCGACACCCCGGGTGAGGCGGACTACTACCGGCACGGCGGCATCCTCCAGTACGTGCTGCGCCGCATGATCGCCAACTGACGTACCGACGTCCGGCGAAAGGGCCGTTTTCCGCGCTTGCGGGGAGCGGCCCTTTCGTTTCTCCTCGCCCTCGACTCGGCAGCAACCTCCATCGGCCCGGTCGTGGCGCCGGGCCGCATGGGTTGTCGCCGCCTTCGGCGGGCAGCCGGGCCCGCCGCCCGGTTCAGGTTGCGTCCTTTGCTCTGCACCCGCCCGCGCACCACGAACGCTCCGTAACTGGCGCATGGGCGGGTGCAGAGCAAAGGACACGAGAGAGCCCCTGCACCGCCGGGCCGGATGGCGCGAGGGGCGGGTCAGCAGCGCACGCCCCAGCTCAGCGCAGCCGCAGCGCGACGGCGCGGGCCTCCTCGTCGGTGAGCGGCAGGAACCAGAGGAATCGGCGAACGATGGCGACCGGGTCGGGTCCGCCCGGCTGGCCGCGCAGGTCCCGGATCGCCCGGCGGGTGATCCGGGAGAACTCGGGGATCAGGGTCGCCCGGCGGGCGAAGTCCGTCGGGGTCGCTCGCAGCGCCGGGCAGGGCCAGTCCTGACCGCAGGCGTCGCACGTCCACCGAGGGCCGTCGGCGGTGTGCGCGACCGGCGGGCCGCACCGGGACCGCCAGCGTGATTCGGGTACGACGTTCGCCGCGCGACCGGGGCCACGGTACGGAGGGTGGCGTGGCCCGGTCGGGCCGGCGCTGATCGCACGGGGCGAGGCCGGCGGGCCCGGTCGATTGTCCGGCCGATGGGGACGGTTGCAGGGCTTGTCCTCGGGCATTCTGCGCTCCCTCCGCAATGCTGTCTCCACGACACGCTGCCGAGGGTTGCCAAACGATTACACCGCGTAGAAGTATTTCCTTCCAACGTCTGGAACGTTCTGGAGGGTCTGGAGATGAATCGAGCCGTACAGGCGGCGATGGCCGAGAGGGGCCACACGGCGGACAGTCTCGCTGCGCAGATTGGTGTCGATCCGAAGACGGCCGCCAAGTGGGCGAGCACGGAACGAATTCCGCAGACGCGTCATCGTGCGCGGGTCGCCGCGTTGCTCGGTCGGGACGCCGACGACCTGTGGCCGGACGCGCTGAAGCGCCGGACGCCGGCCTGGTTCCGACACTGGGCCGAGATCGAGCGCGAGGCACTGGCGCTGCGATGGTTCGAACTCACATGGATACCGGGCCTTCTGCAGACGAAGGCGTACGCGCTGGCCACGCTTGTCGGCGAGGCATTCACGCCGGCCGAGGCCGACAATCTCGCCGAGGCGCGGCTGAGCCGGCAGGCGATCCTGCGCCGGGAGCGCCCGCCGCTGCTGATCGCGGTCATCGACGAGGGAGTGCTCCGGCGCACCCTCGACGGCGACCGGGCCATGATGCGCGAGCAGTGCGAGAAGCTGGTCGAGCAGGCCGCGTTGCCGAACGTGTCGCTGTTCGTCGTGCCGTCCGACGTCGGCATGTATCCGGGCCTCGGTGGGCCGTTCACCATCGCGGAGATGCCGGACGGCGCACGGGTCGCCCACGTCGACAGCCAGGCGCAGGCGCAGCTCATCGACAAGACCGCCGACCTTGCTAGGCTGGAACGACGGTGGGAGCGCATTCGCGACGCAGCCCTGTCGCGTGCGCAGTCCCTCAACCTCATCAGAGAAGCGGCAGCATCATGGACCTGACCGGCGCTCGGTGGCGCAAGAGCACCAGGAGTGGCAACAACGGCGGTAACTGCGTCGAGGTGGCCGACAACCTCGCGGGCGTCATCGGCGTACGTGACTCCAAGGACCCGGCCGGTCCGACGCTCGCCTTCGACCCGGCGGCCTGGGCCCGGTTCCTGGCGATGACCAAGCGCGGCTGACCACGCGACTCAACGGCCCTCGACGAATCGCCGAGGGCCGTTGACGTTTCACCGGGCGGTCAGTTTCCGTTGGCGGCGCGGCGGCGGGCCTCGCGGGTCTTCATGGCGTGCTCCATCAGCGTGACGAGCACCTCCTTGCTGGACTCGCGCTGCCGGGCGTCGCAGAGCAGCACCGGCACCCCCGGGTCGAGGTTGAGGGCGGCCTGCACCTCGTCGAGCCGGTACTGCCGGGAGCCCTCGAAGCAGTTCACCGCCACCACGAAGGGCGTGCCCCGGCCCTCGAAGTAGTCGATCGACGGGAAGCAGTCGGCGAGCCGGCGGGTGTCGGCAAGCACCACCGCGCCGATGGCGCCCAACGCCAGCTCGTCCCAGACGAACCAGAACCGGTCCTGACCGGGCGTACCGAACAGGTACAGCACCAGGTCGTCGCTGATGGTGATCCGACCGAAGTCCATGGCCACTGTGGTGGTGGTCTTGCCCTCCACCCCGGACAGGTCGTCGATGCCGACCCCCGACTCCGTCAGCACCTCCTCGGTGCGCAACGGTCGGGTTTCGCTGACCGCGCCGACCATGGTCGTCTTGCCCACACCGAAGCCGCCGGCGACCAGGATCTTGATCGCGGTGGGCAGTGGGGTCGCTCCCGCCGGCCGGTCAGAGTGCCCGTAGTCCATTGATTACCGCCTCGAAGATGCTGTTGTCGGGAAGGCCGGCCGTGGTCTGCGGCTCGCGGACCTGCACGAGGCTGCGAGCCGCCAGGTCACCGAGGAGCACCCGGATGGTGCCCACCGGCAGATCGAGATGGGCGGCGATCTCGGCGACGGACTGTATGCGTTGGCACAGCCCGACGATCGCCAGGTGCTCCGGACCGAGACCGACCTCCGGCGTTACCTCGGCTCGGGTCGCGGTGACCAGGGAGATCAGGTCGAACGTGCCGGTGACCGGGCGGGCCCGCCCGCGGGTCACCGCGTATGGGCGCACCACCGGCCCCGCATGGTCATCCACCCACTGCTGCTCTGCTGACTCTCCCTGGACCGTCATCGCCGCTACCTCTCGCCGGCCGGCTGCTCGGTGCGCGACGGCGACGCCACGTACTTGCCGACGCGGGTCACCAGCATCGCCATCTCGTAGGCGATCAGCCCGACGTCGGCGTCCTCGCTGGCCAACACCGCCAGGCAGGCGTTGCGGCCGGCCGCGGTGACGAACAGGAACGACGACTGCATCTCGATGATGGTCTGCTGCACCTGCCCGCCACCGAAGCGCTTGCCAGCGCCCCGGGCCAGACTCTGGATACCGGCCGCCATCGCGGCGAGGTGCTCGCCGTCGTCCCGGCTCAAACCCTGGGAGGAAGCCATCAACAGACCGTCGGTGGAGAGCGCGACCGCGTGCTCGGCCTGCTTCACCCGGCCCACCAGGTCATCCAGCAACCACGTCAGGTCGGCACTCGAAGCCGTCTTCTGCGCCACTTCGTCGTCCTCTTCTCGCCCGGCTCATGCGCCGTACTCGTCTCGGGCTGACCGTCACTTCGTGCGAAACCGCGTCTGCGGCGGTCGGGTCAGGTAGCGGTGGGGTCCTCGTCGGTAGGCTCGGACGCTCCCGTCGGCGGGCCATCGGACACGCCGCCGAGCAGTCTCGCCGCGTCGGTCCGACCTCGCCGGGTGCCGGTCTGGTACGAGCTCATCATGCGGCGCACCTGCTCCGGCGCACGTACCACATCGTCGTCGTCGGTCTCGCTGGCCGTCGGGTCGTCACGCAACTCGGGGACGATGTTCGCCTGCCGAACCCGGACCGGCAGGCCCGAGTGGGTGCGGTCCGCCTCGGCCCCGGCGGGCACCGGCCCGCCGCCGAGCGCGGGCTCGACGACGCTGTCCGCCCGCTGCGAACGGTTGACGGCGGGTTCGACGGCACTGTCCGCCCGCCGGGAAGCATCAACGGCGGGCAGGCCGGTAGGCACCGTGGGGGCTTCCAGGGCAGGCTGCCCCGAGCCACGGCGGGCACGGACCGGCAACTCCGGCGTGTCGCTCGCCGGCGTCGTCCGCTGTCGGGTGGGTAGACCGGCCTCCACGACGCTCCCCTCCCCCTGCTGGGTCGCGGTGCTGTCCGCGGCCAGCGGGTCGGTCTGGTCCACCGGGTCCGGCGTGCCCTGTGCCGCCGAGCCCGATGAGTGTGGTGCGGTGGCCAGCGCGACCGGCGCGAGGATGGCCGGTCGGCCGCCGCTGTCCGCGTCGAGAGCGGCGGTGCCGCCCGCCGTCGACGGCAGTGCGATGGCCGGGGAACCGGCGCGCATCTCGCCGGAGTCCTCCGCGCCCGCGCCGGTCTCGGCGACCAACTCCCGCGGGATCAGCACGACCGCCGTGGTGCCGCCGTACGCGGATTCCTTGAGCCGGACCCGTACGCCGTGCCGCTCGGTCAGTCGGCTCACCACGTAGAGCCCCAGCCGGGCGGCGTTGGCGAGGTTCAGCTCGGACTGGTCGACGATGCGGTGGTTCGCGGCGGCCAGGTCCTCCTCGCTCATGCCGAGGCCCCGGTCCTCGATCTCGAGGGCGAACCCGTTGGCCACCAACTGGCCGCGCACCTCCACTGTGGTGTGCGGCGGCGAGAACGACAGGCCGTTCTCGATCAGCTCGGCGAGCAGGTGGATGATGTCGCCGACCGCGCGGCCGGCCAGGGAGACCGGCCCGAGTGGCAGCACGTTGACGCGCGTGTAGTCCTCCACCTCGGCGACCGCGCCACGCACCACGTCGACCATCGGCACGCTGCGCCGCCACGCCCGACCCGGCGTGGAGCCGGAGAGCACGATCAGGTTTTCCGCGTTGCGTCGCATCCGGGTGGCCAGGTGGTCGACCCGGAACAGGTCCTCAAGCTCTTCCGCGTCGTGCTCGCGCCGTTCCATGGCGTCGAGCAGGGTGAGCTGGCGGTGCACCAACGCCTGCGTACGCCGAGCCAGGCTGAGGAAGACCTCGCGGACGTTGCGCCGCAGCTCGGCCTGCTCGACGGCGGTGCGGATCGCGGTCTCCTGGACCGCGTTGAACGCCTTGCCGACCTGGCCGATCTCGTCGGTGCCGAACTCCAGGGGTGGCGCCTCGGTGGCCACGTCGACCTCTTCGCCGCGACCGAGCCGCTCGACCACGCCGGGCAGGCGCTCGTTGGCGAGGCGGAAGGCCGACTCGCGCAGCCGTTCCAGTTGCCGCACCAGCGCGCGGGCGGTGGTGATGGACACGATGATCGACGCGATGACGGCGAGCAGACCGAGGCCGGTGGCCAGCGCCAGCCGGACGACCACGCCGACGGCGACCGGGGTGGCGCGGTCGACGACGCCGTCACCGCCGGCCAGCACGACAGCACGGATCTCGGTCAGCGCCGGGCCGGTGGTGTCGCCCCACTCGGTCGGGGTAAGCGGCGGCCGGCCGGCACCGGCACCCTGCATGACCTGGGTCTCCAGGACGGTCAGCCGGGTGAAGGTGGTGCCCGTCGACATCGCCTGGTAGCGACCCTGGTCGCTGGCGGGGAGCCGGACCAGCGCCGAGGAGGCGGCGAACTGCCGGGCACCGACGATCCGGGTGAACTCCGCCCGCTCGGCCGCGGTGATCCGCCCGGCGGCCAGCACACCGGCCAGCAGCGCGTCCTCCTGGGACAGCAGCTCCCGGGACCGGTTGAGGCCGATCAGCGCGGAGGTGTCCTCGGCGACCTGGTCGTCGTCGAGGTTGCCGAGCACGTCGTACACCCGGTAGATCGACTCGATCACACCGGTGAAGGTCGCGATGGCCCCGGCCCGGTCGATGCTGCGGTCGTCGACCGCCGTGCGGGTCTTTTTCAGCTCGTTCAGGCCGGTGATGAGAGCCTTGATCCGCTGGTCGAGGGCGTCACTGCCCAGCGTGCCGACCTGCCAGTCCTCGGTGGACCTGGTGAACGTCGCGGCCAACTCGTCGGTGCGCTGCCGCAGTTGGGCCAGCGCGGCGCGCTGCGCCTCGTCGGGCTGGCCCAGGTAGGTCAGCGACGCCCGACGCTCCGACTGCAACTGCAACAGCAGCGGCTCGGTGGGATCGAAGACCTTGGTGTCCAGCGTCTGCACACCGAGCAGGTTGACCCCGTCCCGGACGGTGACCCAGGCCGTGAAGCCCCAGAGCGCGACAAGCGAGACGAGGAGAGCAACGACCTTGGTACGCAGATTCGTACTGCGGGAACCCATTACACCGTCCCTGGCGCGGCCTGTGTGATTGTTCAGTCAGGAGTGCGTCGTGCACGCATCGACCCCGGCGCACGCTAGCAGCGTCCGGGGCCAATGCTCAAGCGCTGGCGATCATGTGACCACCGTACGGACGCGCGGCGGCGACCGGCCCCGAGCTGTTGACCAGGTCGGATCTGGTCGTCGCCACGTGCCGGGCGGCGAGGACTGCCGCGCGGATGATCAGCACGGGGGCGTAGAGATCCTTGTCGTGCCACAGTGGAGGGTACTCGTCGCGATCGTCCACTTCGGTCAGACGACGCAGCCCACGGCCGATCGCCTCCGGCACCCCCGGGCGTGCCTGTCGACGCACCCCGAGCAACACGTGCAGGGCGTACGCCGTCTCCTCCGCGGTGCCCGCCCAGCGCCCCCAGGCCCCGTCGGCCCGCTGGGAGGCGACCAACCAGTCCACGGCCCGGTCCACCGCCGGCCCGGCGACGTCGGCCGGGGCGTAGGTGTCCAGGGCCGCCACGACGCAGGAGGTGGCGTAGTACGGCGACGCGTGCCAGCGGTCGGCCCAGGAGCCGTCGGGCTGTTGCTCGTCACCCAGCCACCCGGCCAGCGCCACCACCCGCTCGGCGTAGCGGCTCGCACCGGCCGACGTGTGCCGGGCGTGCCAGCCGAGTGCCTCCAGCACGTGCGCGTTGGTGGTGACCGACCGGCCATCCTCCCCCTGCCAGGTGCAGAAGTGGCTGCCGAGGTCGAAGTGCAGCAGGCTCGCCGGGTCCACCGGATGACCGAGGCGGGCGAGCGCGTAGAGCGTCACCGAGGTGGTGTCCGCGTCGGCGGGTAGCCCCGGCCCGGTCGACGTGCCCTGCGGCCCGAGCGCGGCGGTCAACTCGGCGACCAGCTTCGGGGCCGGCCGGACCGGCACTCCCGCTCGGGCCAGGTTGCTCAGCGCCCAGGCCCGCTCGAACACGGTGATCGGCGTACAGCAGGGCACCGGCCCGTCGAGCGGGCCGACAGCGTCGCGCAGGTAGGCCAGCGCCGCCGGGTCGGCGCCGGGCGTCGCCGGGTCGCCGATCCAGGCGGCGGTCGCCGCCGGTGACGCGCCGACGGCCCCGGCGACCGGGGACACGCCGACGTGCCGGCGCGCGAGCGGCCCGAGCACCTCGAAGGCGTGCACCAGTTTCTGCGGCACCGGGCGCCCGCTGCCCGCCAGGGCGTGTACGGCGTCGAGCCGCCGTCGGTCCCCGCCGGGCAGGGCACGGAGCCCGTCGGCGAACCTCCGATCGTCGCGGGTGGCGAAGAACGCGAGGTGGTCGTTGATCCGCTCCACCAGGGCCGGCACGATGAGGTCGGCCGCCGGTGTGTCCGGAAGCGGGGTGCCGCTGCCGAGCCAGTCGGCGAGCACCTCCAACCCGCGGGTGGCCGCGGCGGCCAGCGGGTCGGGGCCGGAGTCCTCGGTGCCACGCAGCGTGCTGAGCAGCGCCTCCACCGCGCTCACCGTCGGCACCACGGCGTAACCGCCGGCGCCACCCCAGCCGCCGTCGGCACGCTGGGCGTCCAGCAGATAGCGCAGCCGTCGGTCGTGACCGGTCAGCCACGGCGCGTCGGCGACGACCCGGCCGGTCTCGTAGACCGACGGGCTGACCCGGCCCGCCGGCTCGAGCACCAGGGCGGCGAGCAACTCGCGAGCCGACGCGGCCACCGCCGACTCGTCCCGGGCACCGGCGGCTGGTGCGGTGGTCACGACACGCCCCAGAAATCGGTCGACCCGTAGAAGCCCGTGCTGAACCCGATCTGCCGGGCGAGGTAGTCGGCCGGCACCGGGCAGGTGGCCCGTAGCGGGTCGAGCAGTTCACGGGCGTACGCCACCAGCTCGGTGATCCGGCGCTCGACGTCGGCCCGCTCCGGCACCACCATCAACGCGTTGAGGTCACCCCACCGCTTGTCGCGCTCAAAGCTGGCCAGGTCGTTGACCAGCCGAATGATCCGTTGCACCTGGTCGCTGGCCGCCACGAGCGCGTCGAGGTGGGCCAGTGTCGCGGGATCGTCGGAGTGGATCCAGTGCGCGACGTTGACCACGGTGCAGGCGAGGTTCGCCGCGTTGGCCAGATACTCGTCGAGCGTGGGCAGCACGCCGGTGTCGGCGGCCTGCTTCCAGTCCCACTCGCGCGCCATGGCGTCGAACATCGTCCGCAACTCGGTGCGCCACACCGCCCCGTGGGTCGCGTACGCCGGCACGGCGGCCAGCTCGTCGCGCAACTCGGCGAGGAAGCGGCCGAGGGAGTCGTCGTCGGCCGGTGATCCGCCCTCGGCCACCGCGAGGCAGCTCGCCGTCAGCCTGTCGATCTCGTCCCGGCTGCGCGCCTCGTGGTCGACGAGCCAGTCGACAGCGAAGCCCCACAGCACGGCCCGGTTCGTGACGCGCAACTGGTCGAGGTCACACCAGGGCGCCCCGAACGCGATGGCCATCGCGACGTTGCCGAACAGCGCCGGGTCGAACGGTCGCGCCGGAAAGAGATCGGGGTACGCGGCGGCGCGCTCGGCCAGGTCACGTTGGCCCTTCGCGGCGAGTGCGCAGATCCGGCCCTGCTCCGCGGCCAGCGCCATCTGGTCGCCACCGACGGTCGGCGGCGACGCGAGCTCCGCGGTCATGCCGAGACGCTCCGCACCGGTCGCAGGGTCACCTCGACCCGCTCAAGGGGACGCAGCGCGGCGGCCACCTTGATGCCGGGCACGGCCTGCCGTTGCAGGCTGAAGCGGAACCGGCTCAGCACGGTGGCCACGATCAGCATCGCCTCCAGGTAGAACAGGTGCATGCCGATGCACTGGTGCGGGCCGCCGCCGAAGGGGAAGTGCGCGTACCGGTGCCGGTGTCGGACCTGTTCGGGGTCGAAGCGGTCGGGGTCGAACACGTCGGGCCGGTCCCAGAAGGCGGACATCCGGTGGGTGATCAGCGGGCTGACCACGAGCGTGGCGCCGGCCTCGATCCGGACGCCGCCGATCACGTCGGCCTCCACGGCGCGGCGTGGGAAGAGCCAGCCGATCGGGTAGAGCCGCAGCAACTCGTCGAGCACCTGCCGGGTGTAGCGCAACTCGCGCAGGTGCTCACGCCGGACCGGCGCGTCACCGACCACCCGATCGATCTCCTCGTACAGTCGCTCGGCGATCTGCTCGTCCTGGGCGATGTGCGGCCAGAGCCAGGTCAGGACGCTGATCGTGGTCTCGGTGGTGGTGGCGACCATGGAGACGGTGTCGTCGCGGACCTGCCGCTCGTCGAGCCGTCCGCCGGCCTCCGTGCGGCCCCGCCACAACGTGGAGATGATGTCGTCGCCATCGGTCTCGGCCGTCTCCCGGGCCGCGCGCACGATCGGGAGCAGCGTGTCGTCGATGACCTGGACGGCACTGCGGAAGGCCCGGTCGCCGGGCATCGGCATGGCCAAGGGCGCCCACGGCACCATCAGCCGCGGCATCACCGACCAGGCGATCGCGTCCTGCGCCTGCATGATGCGCATGGCCTGCGGCACCGAGATCTTGTCGGCGAAGAAGACCCGCATGATCGCCGAGCAGACGATCTGGGCCTGCACGGTGCCCATGTCGACGGGCTGGCCGGTGCGGGCAGGCTCGTCAAGCTCGTCGACGGCATCCTCGATCGCCTCGGCCAGCCGGTCCACGAGTGAGTCGACCCGCCGGGCGGTGAACAGCGGCTGGAGCACATGACGGCTGTTCTTCCAGTATTCGCCGTCGCTGAGGATGCCGTCGCCGAACAACCGCTTCAGCGGACGCCACTGCAACCCGTCACCGGCGCGGACGTAGTTGTCGGGCTTCTCGCGCAGCACCCGTTGCAGATGCTCCGGCCGGGTGACCAGGTAGGGCCGGAACGCACCGAGGCTGAGCTTCACCACCTCGCCCTGTGACCGTTCGCCCATCTCGACCAGGGTGCGGGCCGGATCACGGAACAGGTTGGGCACCACGTGGCGCAGCGGGACCGAGCCCGCTCGTCGTGGCTGAACCGGCACGGCGTGAGGTGCTACCACGGGAACTGACACTCCCTTGTGGATACTCGGTGTCGCGAAACGACTATGCGGAGTTAGGTATTCGTGGAGCATGCCATCGCGCAACCGCCTTCCTCTAGGCGCAGTACGTGAAATTTTCATGCGCAATGATTGCGTCTCCGGATAATCGGAGCGCCGAGATGAGCGCACGCGATGGATGTCGCAGGTGACGACGGTCCGGACCCCTGGCCGGCAAGGATGATCTTCGATAGTGATGAACGTCACTTGACTTCCATCGATCCGGCGCATCCGAGGAATCACCGGCTCGGCCCCGCCCGACCCGGGCCCCGCGCGCCGACCCGGCGGAACTACCGAATCCGGGCGATGCCCGGCACCCTGTGCCAGGCTCTTCTCATGGACGACAAGACCATCCTGAACCGGATCACCGAGCTGGTCGACGAGGAACACAGGCTGCGGGCGGATGCCCAGGCCCACGAGTCAGGCACCGAGGGCGAGACCAGCGAGCGGCTACGCGCTCTGGAGGAGTCCCTCGACCAGTGCTGGGACCTCCTACGCCGCAGGCGGGCCGCACGGGAGACCCACGGCGACCCGGACGCACAGGGCGAACGACCCAAGCCCGAGGTGGAACGCTACCTACAGTAACCGTGGTGGGTCGGGCGGCCCCGTGCCGCCCGACCCACACCGATCAGCGCAGGCCCGCCTCGCGCAACAACTCACTGGTCAAGGCGGCGGGGTCGGCCTGCTCCGCGGAAAGACCCCGGGCCGCGAACCAGGCGCCGACCACCCGCACGTCACGGGCCAGGAACTCCGGCCCCTGCGGGTTCGCCACCACGTCGACCACCTGCGGCAGGTCGATCACCACCAGCCGCCCCTGGTGTACGAGCAGGTTGTACGGCGACAGGTCGCCGTGGGCGTAGCCGGCCCGCGCCAGCACCCGCAGCGCCTCCACCAACTGGGCCCACAGGTCGCGCAGCTCGGCCGGGCCGGGTCGCAGCTGGGCCAGTCGGGGTGCCGCCTCCCCCGACTCGGCGTCACCGACGAACTCCAGCATCAGCTCGGTGCCCCGCAGTTGCACGGGGTACGGCACGGCGATCCGGTCGTTGCCGGCGCTGATCTCCCAGAGCCGGGCCAGGGCGGCGAACTCGGCGGCCGCCCACTGCCCGGCGATCATCTGCCGGCCGAACGCCGTCCGGCCGGCCATGGCCCGGTTCTCCCGGGAGCGGCGCACCCGGCGACCCTCCAGGTAGCCGGCGTCCCGGTGGAACAGCCGGTGCTCGGGGTCGCGGTACCGCTTGACCGCCAGCAGGCAGGACCGGTCGGTGTCGGGCACGGCCCGGCGGACCAGGTGGACGTCCGCCTCCTTGCCGGTCTTCAGCACACCCAACTCGGTGTCCTTGGCGGCCAACTCGGTGACGAGCCAGGCGGGGTGCGGCTCGGGTCCGTGGACGGCGTCGTCCCACGACGACCAGCGTTCGCCGGTGGCCGGGTCAGGGTCGCTGTCCGGGTCTGCGGGCGGCTCGGTGTGCCGCCCGCGCTTCAGAAACTGCGGTTCGTCGTCGTCGAAGCGGCTCTTGCCGCGGCTCCGGCGCTCCAGCGCCGGAAGGTCGTGATCGCGCACTGTGGTGAGGTTCCCTTGGTCGAGGCTGAGAAAGGCAGCTGGAAGCGACAGGCGAAGACAGCCACGGCTGACCTCCTCTTCTCTCGACCGGACACACGCCCGGGGTGCACCATGCGCCGACAATGCTCGCCGCGGCGCGTCAACGGGTCAACCGAATTACCGAGTCCCGCCCCCGCGCTGCCGCGATCACGATCAGCGGCAGCAATATCACCGATGTTGCCGCCTCGCAGCGTCCCGAGGCAGCAACATCAGGGATCCTGCGTGGATCTTGGCGCGGGGCGCACACGGCGGGGCGTCAGCGGGCGAGGATGGTGGCGACCGCGGCGATCAGCCCGTCCACTGTGCGGCTGGGCGCGAACCGGACGTCCGACCAGGTGCGCCCCCGGTGTAGCCAGACGCTGGGCAGCCCGACCGCGGCGGCGCCGCCGATGTCGGCCTCCGGGCTGTCGCCGACCACCCAGGCACCACGCAACGGCATCCGTACCCGCTGGGCGGCCAGCGCGAAGATCCGCGGGTTGGGCTTGCTGACCCCGGCCTCCTCGGAGATCACCCAGTCCGCGACGTAGCGGTCCAGGCCGGTCCGGCGAATCTTGGCGTCGTCGACGCGTAGCGTGCCGTTGCAGACCACCACCGGCACCCAGCCGGCGTCGTCGGCGATCCGCAGCGCGCAGGCGGTCAGCGGGTCGAGCCGGGTCTGCTCCACCACCCCGTCGTGCAGGTCCTCCACCAGGTCGATCGAGGGGATGCGCAGCTCGTAGCGGTCCCGGATGGCGTCGGCGAGGTCCCAACGGTCGGTCAGACCGTCGGCGTCGATCGAGATCAGCCAGTCGATGTCGGTGGGGGGCGCGCCGATGCCGTCCAGGAAGCGTTCACCCCAGCGGCGGAACGGCCCGGCCCGATCCAGCAGGGTGTTGTCCAGGTCCAGCAGGAGCAGTGGCACTCGGGCACCCTACGGGACCGACGTGTCCGCCAACAGATGCAGCGGGTACCTACCTGACGATGTGCTCAGCCGGACATCGACGACCGGGTGCCGCCCTGGTCCGCGAGTCGATCGGCGAGCATCGAATGGGCCGACCGGGTGGCCGCGAGCGCGGCCGGGTCCAGTGTTGCCACCAGCACCTCCGTGCCCTCGTCGGCGCCCCGGGCCAGCACCCGCCCCTGTGGGTCGTAGATCGCGGCGCCGCCGTTGAACCGCCACGGGTCGACGCCGCCGACCGCGTTGGCGAAGACCACGAACATCGTGTTGTCCAGGGCTCGCGCCGCGTAGTAGAGGTCCCGGCGGTGCTCGGAGCCGGCCAGGTATCCGCTGGGGCACAGGTAACCGTGTGCGCCGTCGAGGGCGGCGGCCCGGCCGTGTTCCGGGAAACAGCCGTCGTAGCAGATGCCGAGCCCGAGCCGCCAGTCGTCGACGAGCAGCGTGGCACCCCGGTCGCCGGCGCTGAACAGTTCGCGCTCGTCGCCCCACAGCTGCTGCTTGTCGTAGCCGACCCGGACCGCGCCGGCCCGGTCGACCACCAGCGCGGCGATGGTCCGCCGTCGGTCCGGGTGTCGGGCGGCGGCTCCGACAACCGCGGTGACGCCGGCCTCGCGCGCCGCGACGCGCAGCGGGTCGAGCCGGGGATCCGCGACGTCACCGGCCGGATCGGCCGCGACGTCCGTGCCGGCCGGGTCGGCGGCGAGGGTCGGCGGGTGGTACGCGCAGAGGAACAACTCCGGCAGGACGACGACCCGGGCGCCCAGCTCACCAGCTCGGCGAACCAGGTCGGCGGCGGCGACCGTGTTCGCGGCGACGTCACCCGGCGTGGGCGTGGCCTGGACGGTGGCCACGGTCAGCGGGGCTGCGGGCACTGTGTGGGGCGGGGTCACCGGGCGATGGTAGTCGGCGGCGTACCAAGCCGTACGTACGGTTTGCGTGCCCTCGGGGTGACCTGCGACGATCGACGCGTGCCCAGAGTAAGCCAGGACCAGCTCGACGCGCGCCGGCAGGAGATCCTCGCCGCCGCGCGTGCGTGTTTCGCCCGGCTCGGCTACGAGGGAGCGACAGTCCGCCGCCTCGAGGAGGCCACCGGCCTGTCCCGCGGCGCCATCTTCCATCACTTCCGCGACAAGGACTCGCTCTTCCTGGCCGTCGCCGAGGACGACGCGGCGGCCATGGTCGAGACGGTGGCCCGCAACGGTCTGGTCCAGGTGATGCGCGACCTGCTCGCCCGCGCCGTGTCCCCCGACACCACCGGCTGGCTGGGCAGCCAACTGGAGGTGTCCCGCCGGCTGCGCACCGACCCCGCGTTCGCCAAGCGCTGGGCCGAGCGGTCCGCCGCGATCGCCGAGGCGACCCGCGACCGGTTGGCCCGCCAGCGCGACGCCGGGGTGCTGCGCGAGGACGTCCCCATCGACGTGCTGGCCCAGTTCCTGGAGCTGGCCTACGACGGCCTGGTCCTGCACCTGGCGATGGGTCGACCGGCCGGTGACCTGGGCCCGGTGCTCGACCTCGTCGAGGAGGCGGTCCGCCGCCGCTGACCGCTCGGGGACACCGGTCGCTCGACCCTGGCGAGGCTGCCCCACAATGGGGCCGCCGATCCCTCCGGTGACAGGAGCAGTCGATGATCGTCCACGCGAGCGACACCTGGGGCATCCCCGGCCCGACCTTCCTCCGGTACTACATCGCGACGGCCGTCGTGGTGGTCGCGATCGCGGCCTACTACCGGGTCCGACTGCTGACCGCCCCGGGGCACGGCACGCTCGATCCGCTCGGGCCGCAGCAGGTCGCGTACCTCAACGGTGGGCCCCAGCTCGCCGTACACGCCGCACTCGGGGGGCTGCGGGGCAGCGGCGCGATCGCCGTGCGCCCGGACCGCCGGCTGACCACCGTGGGTGCCCCGCCGTCCGGGCTCACCCCCCTGGACCAGGCAGTCCACTGGGCCGCCCACCAACACGCACGGGTCCGCGACCTGCCCCAGGACGAGCGCGTACGCGCCGCGCTCGACCAGCTCCGCAACGGCCTGGAGCAGCGTGGGTTGCTGACGAACGACACTCAGCGCGAGCGGGCCAGGCTCTGGCGGACGGCCCTGCTGGTCCTGCTGGGCCTCGGCGTACTCCGGCTGCTCTTTGGCCTGGGCAACGGCCGTCCGGTGGGTTACCTGCTCCTCACCCTGGCCGGGCTGCTGGTCGCGACGCTGCTGGTGGCCCGGGCGCCCAGGCGCACCCGAGCCGGGCAGGCCGCGCTGCGCGACATCCGCCGCCAGCACACCCACCTGTCGCCCGCCTCCGCGCCGGCCTACGCCACCTACGGTGCGGCCGGTGCCGCGATGGGCGTGGCCCTGTTCGGCACCGCCTCGCTCTGGGCGCTCGACCCGGGCTTCGCCGAGCAGGCCGAGATCCAGCGCCAGGCCATCTCCAGCAGCGGTGGTTGGACGGGCGGCTCCGACGGATCGTCCGGTGGCGGAGGCGACAGCTCCGGTGGCGGCAGCTCCTGCGGCGGTGGGGGCGGCGGCTGCGGCGGTGGCGGGGGGTGCGGCGGATGACCGACCCGTCCGGTGTCGGTATCGGCTGGCGTCCGGAGATCGCCGGCTTCGTGGCCGAGCTGCCGGGGCTGCGCTTCGTCGAGGTGGTGGCCGAGGGGGTGCCCGCCACCGGGCCGCTCCCACCCGGCCTGACCCAGCTGCGGGAACGCGCGGTGACAGTCGTACCGCATGGGGTGCGGCTCTCCCTCGGCGGCGCCGAGCCGGTCGACCCGGCCCGGGTCGCCCACCTGGCCGCGGTGGCGCAGCGCCTGGACGCGCCGCTGGTCAGCGAGCACATCGCGTTCGTCCGGGCGGGCGGCCTGGAGGCCGGGCACCTGCTGCCGCTGCCGCGCAGCCGGGAAGCCGTCGACGCGGTCTGCGCCAACGTGGCGCGGGCACAGGCCGAGCTTCCGGTGCCGATCGCGTTGGAACCCATCGCCGCGTTGCTCGACTGGCCCGACGACGAGCTGGACGAGGCGGACTTCCTCACCGAGATCCTCGACCGGACCGGGGCGCTGTTGCTGCTCGACGTGGCGAACGTGCACGCCAACGCCCGCAACCGGGGCACCGACCCGCTGGCGTTGCTGGAGCGGCTGCCGCTGGAGCGGGTCGCGTACGCCCACGTGGCCGGGGGCGCGGAGCACGGCGGTTTCTACCACGACACCCACACCGACCCGGTGCCGTCGGCGGTGCTGGAGCTGGTCGGCGCGCTCTGCGCGCGGCAACGACCGCCGGCGCTGCTGCTGGAACGCGACGGCCACTACCCGCCGGCCGCCGAGCTGCGCGCCGAACTGGACGCCCTGGCCGCCGCGGCGGGCCTCCCGGCCGTGACATGACCGGCACACCCGACGCCGCGCCCACACCCCGGGCGGGGCTCGCCGAGCGGCAGGCCGAACTTGTCGCGGCGCTTGTCGCCGGGGGTGCGCCACCGGAGGGGTTCGCACCGGGCCCGCTGGCCGCCACCCGCGCGGCCCTGCTGCGCAAGCGGGCCGGCGAGGTGGCCCGGCACTGGCCGCTGCTCGCCGCCGGCCTCGGTGCCGGGTGGTCGACCACCTTCGCCGACTGGGCCGCCCGGCGACCCACCGCCGGGTCACTGCGCGACGGTTGGGACCTGGCCCGGACGTTGCGCGAACAGGATGCGCTGCCGCCGGCGGCCGCCGAGGAGCTGGCCGTCCGGGAGGCGCGCCTGCGCTACGACGGGCGTGGCGTGCCGCGTCCGCGCCGGTTGCCGGCGGTGGGCCGCGCCGGCGGCGCCATGGCGGTGCAGATCGTCGGCCGGGTACGCCTGCTGCGCCCCGCCCCACGGGTGTCCACCCTTGCTGGCGACGCCGTACCGGATGCGGCAGGATCGGAGTTATGGATCTCGGACTGACCGACCACGTGTACGTCCTCACCGGCGCCTCCCGCGGTCTGGGTTACGCGACCGCGCAGAGCCTTGTCGCCGACGGGGCGCGGGTCGTGCTCTCGGCCCGGGACCCGGACGCGGTGGCCGCCGCCGCGCGGCAGCTCGGCGGTCCCGAGCACGCCGTCGGGCTGACCGCCGACCTGGCCGACCCGGAGACCCCGGGGCAGCTCGTCGCCGCCGCCCGGGAGCACTTCGGCCGGCTCGACGGCGCGCTCATCTCGGTCGGCGGCCCACCGGCGGGCAACGCCGCCGCGATCAGCGACGAGCAGTGGCGGCTCTCCTTCGAGACCGTCTTCCTGGGCACCATCCGTGCGGTCCGCACGATCGCCGCCGCGCTGCCCGAGGGCGGTGCGATCGGGCTGGTGCTCTCCACCTCGGCCCGGGGTCCGGTGCCCGGCCTCGGCATCTCCAACGGCCTACGGCCCGGCCTGGTCGGGGCCGCGAAGGACATCGCCGACGACTTCGGCCCGCGCGGCGTACGCGTGGTCGGCCTGTTGCCCGGCCGGATCATGACCGATCGCAACCGCGAGCTCTTCGGGGCGACCGGCGACCCGGAGCGGGCCCGCGCCGAGGCTGAGGCCACAATCCCGCTGCGCCGCATCGGCGACCCGGCCGAGTTCGGCCGGGTGGCCGCGTTCGTGCTCTCCCCCGCCGCGAGCTACCTCACCGGCATCACCCTGCCGGTCGACGGCGGCGCGCTGCGCGGGCTGTGACAGCCGACGAGGCGCGACCGGCCCGAGCCGCGACCCCCGACGAGGCGCGACCTGCCCGAGCCGCAGCCCCCGACGAGGCGCGACCGGCCTGTGCCGTGACGTCGCCCGAGGTGGCCAAGCCTGACCACGCGGCCGTTGATCGACTCGGCTTTCAGGAAACCGGGCGGTCGACGCGACCAGGACACCGCGACTTTCAGGAACCCGAGTCGATCAACGGCCGGGCCGAGCCAGCAGCGACCCGCACCGCCCGCCCCACCCGGGCGGAGCTGGCGGCGGCTGCCGACCGGACGATTCCCGACGTGCTCGCGCCGGGGTTGGCGGTGCTCTTCGTCGGCATCAACCCGGGCCTCTGGTCGGCCGCGACGGGCTGGCACTTCGCCCGGCCCGGCAACCGGTTCTGGCCCGCTCTGCACCGGGGCGGGTTCACTCCCCGCCTCCTGCACCCGAGCGAACAGGACGAGTTGCCCGCGCTCGGGCTCGGCATCACCAACATGGCCGCCCGGGCCAGCGCCCGCGCGGACGAGCTGAGCACCGAGGAACTTCTCGACGGCGCGGCGATCCTGACCGACAAGGTGGCGCGGTACCGGCCGCGCTGGGTGGCGGTGGTGGGGGTGACCGCGTACCGGATCGGTTTTCGACGGCCGAAGGCCACCTTCGGGCCGCAGCCGGAGTCGCTGGCCGGCGCCCGCCTGTGGGTGCTGCCCAACCCGAGCGGCCTGAACGCGCACTTCACCCCGGTCACCCTGGGCCTGGCCTTCGCCGAGCTGCGCGGGGCGGCGTTCTGACCAGCGGTCGGCGACGAGCTTGTGGCGCGGCACCCGCACCCCTACCCTCAGCGCAAACCGCGATGCCGCCACAGTGGAGTGACAATGACGGATGTGTCCGCCGGCACGGCCCAGAGTTCGCCAGTCGAAACCCCCATCGAGGCGTCCACCGCGCCGATCCGAACGCTTGTCGGCATCCAGTTGTACGCCGTGGCGGCCTACCTCGCCGCGGCCGTCGTCCCCTACCTGTGGGCGCCCCGGCCGTACCCGCCGACCTGGACCTTCCTCGTGCCGGGCTGGCTGCTCGGCGTGCCGGGTTTCTACCTCACCCTGCTCGGGCCGGTGCCCGGCATCCTGCTCGCGGTGATCGGGGTCGCTGTGCTGGCGACGACGCGCCGCCGCGGCCCGGCGACCCGGTACCGGTGGTGCGTCGCCTCCACCGCTCTCGCCGCCGCGTACGGTGTGTTCGCCTGCACGCCGTTGGCGAGCACCATCGCCGCCTTCGTGGCCGACTGAGCCGCACAGGCTCGGTGTCGACGGCCCGGTCGCCGTACGTCAGTTGGCGGCGGCGGGCGGCAGCACCTCGTCGGCGCGATAGGTGCCCAGCGGCATGACCACCGGCTCGGGGCCGGTCGCGTCGACGAACGGGGTGGGCGAGTCGGCGAACGCGAACTGGGTACGGTACAGCTCGGCGTAGAGCCCGCCGACCGCGACCAGCTCCTCGTGCCGCCCCCGCTCGACGATCCGGCCGCCGTCGAGGACCAGGATCTGGTCGGCGTCGCGCACTGTGGAGAGCCGGTGCGCGATCACCAGCGCGGTACGCCCGGCCAGCGCCACCGCCAGCGCCCGCTGCACCGCCGCCTCGCTCTCCGAATCCAGGTGTGCGGTCGCCTCGTCGAGGATCACGATCGACGGGGCCTTGAGCAGCAGCCGGGCGATCGCGATGCGTTGCTTCTCGCCACCGGAGAACCGGTAGCCGCGCTCCCCGACTGTCGTGTCCAGCCCGTCGGGCAGCGCCCGGACCAGGTCGGCCACCTGGGCGCCGGCCAACGCGGCCCAGATCTCGTCGTCGGTGGCGTCCGGCTTGGCGTAGCGAAGATTCTCGGCGATCGTCTCGTGGAACAGGTGCGAATCCTGCGTGACCACCCCGATCTCGTCGCGCAGGGAGGCGAGCGTCGCGTCCCGCACGTCCACCCCGCCGACCAGCACCTGCCCGTCGGTGACGTCGTAGATCCGGGAGATGAGCATCGACAGCGTCGACTTGCCGGCGCCGGACGGGCCGACGAGCGCGACCATCTGCCCCGGCTCCACGCTGAACGAGACCCCCTTGAGCACCGGCTCGTTGACGGTCCGGTCCAGCGTGGCGACCTCCTCCAGGGAGGCCAGGGAGATCTCGGCGGCGCTCGGGTAGCGGAACCGTACGTCCCGGAAGTCGACCCGGCCGGCGCCCCGGGGCACCACCACCGCGTCGGGCTTCTCCACGATGCCCGGCTTGAGGTCGAGCACCTCGAAGACCCGGTCGAACGAGACAAGCGCGCTCATCACGTCCACCCGGACGTTGGAGAGGGCGGTGAGCGGACCGTACAGGCGGGTGAGCAGCAGCGCGAGTGTCACGACGGTGCCCGCGCTGACGCCGCCGGTCACCGCGAGCCAGCCGCCGAGGCCGTAGGTGAGCGCCTGCGCCAGTGAGGCGACCAGCAACATCGCCACGAAGAACGTGCGGGAGTACATCGCGGACTGGATGCCGATGTCACGCACCCGCTCGGCCCGGCCGGCGAACCGCTGGGCCTCGATCTCCGGCTGACCGAAGAGCTTCACCAGCAGCGCGCCGGCCACCCCGAACCGCTCGGTCATTGTGGCGTTCATCTTGGCGTCGAGGTTGTACGACTCGCGCGTGATGTCGGCCAGCCGCCGACCCACCCGGCGGGCCGGGATGATGAAGATCGGCAACAGCACCAGCGAGAGCGCGGTGATCTGCCAGGAGAGGGTGAACATCACCGCCGCGGTGAGCACGAGTTGGATGACGTTGCTGACCACGCCGGACAACGTCGAGGTGAACGCCCGCTGGGCACCCAGCACGTCGTTGTTGAGCCTGCTGACCAGGGCACCGGTCTGGGTACGCGTGAAGAACTGCAACGGCATCCGCTGCACGTGGTCGTAGACCCGGGTGCGCAGGTTGTAGATGATGCCCTCGCCGATCCGGGCCGAATACCACCGTTGGGCCAGCGAGAGCAGGGCGTCGGCGACCGCCAGCCCGGCGATGAACAGGGCCAGCCGCACCACGAGTCGGCCGGCCTCGGCGCCGCCCCGGTTGATGGCGTTGATGACGTCGCCGGCGAGCACCGGTGTGGCCACGCCGATGATGGCGGCCAGGACCACGGTGAACAGGAAGACGACGATGTCACGCCGGTAGGGCTGGGCGAAGGCCACGATCCGTCGGGCGACCCCGCGCTTGAGCCGGTGCGTGGAGACCTCGTCGCTGTTGCGCATCGCCCGGAGCATGCTCCACCCGGCCATGCCACCGCCGGACATCGGGTTGGACATCGCTCACCTCCGGGTCGTCGGGCGAACTGCTCCGTCAGGTCGATTCTCCCGACGACTGTGACAACCTCGGTCGTAACCCGGATCTTCCCGTCCGGTCCTTACCTATTCTCCCTGGCCGGCCAGATCGCGCAGTCGGCGGGTCTGTGCCTCCCGCTCGGCGCGCTGCTGGTCGGCGTGCGACCGCCCGCCCGCGCCCGCCAGCAGGGCCTTGATCTCCACCACCGCGTCGCGGGCACCGGCGAGCAGCCCGGCGGTGAGGTCGCGGACCGCCCCGTCCAGCTCGGCTGGTGCCACCACCAGTGTCGCCAGCCCGATCCGGTCCGCCTCGGCGGCGTCCAACCGGCGGCCGGTCGCGCAGATCTCCAGTGCCCGCGCGTAGCCGACCAACTCCACGAGGCGTTTCGTGCCGGCCAGGTCGGGCACCAGGCCGAGCGTCACCTCAGCCATCGACATTTCCGCATCCGCCGCCACCACACGCAGATCGCAGGCGAGCGCGAGCTGGAAGCCGGCGCCGATCGCGTGCCCCTGCACTGCCGCGACGGAGATGATGTCCGGGCGGTGCAGCCAGGTGAAGCCCGCCTGGAATTCCGCGATGCGCTCGGCGCACTCCCGCTCGGGCAGCGTGGCCAGCTCCGCGAAGGAGCCGGGGCCGGAAGCACCAGCCACCGCGAGGTCGAGGCCGGCGGAGAACGCACGCCCCTCGCCCCGGACCACCACCACCCGCACGTCGCCGGGCAGATCGCGGGAGAAGTCGCTCATCGCCCGCCACATCGCAGGTGTCTGAGCATTGAGCACGTCGGGCCGGCACAACGTCACCGTGGCAACCGGCCCGTCGCAGGTCAACCGAACCCCGGTCGCCTCGGTGGTCACCGGGCGGCCCGGGGCGTCGCGCTTGTCGACGACGCGGGGAGGCGGGTCACGCCTTCTTGCGGCGCCGGGCACCGCCGCGCTGACGCAGCTGCACCCCTGACTCGGTGAGCACTCGGTGGATGAACCCGTAGGAACGGCCGGTCGAGGCGGCCAACGCGCGGATGCTCTCCCCCGACGTGTACCGCTTTACCAGGTCCTTGGCGAGCGTCTGACGCTCGGCTCCGACGATCCGGCGACCCTTCTCAGTGCTGGTGGCTGTGCCAGTGGCTGCCATGCTGTGTCCTCACGTCCCAGACTGTGCGGTTCGGATACGGTCCCACCTATTAGACCGCCTCGAACGATCATGCGCCAGATATCAACTCTTCGCCAACCGACACGCTATGCAATGTCAGCTTCCCGATAGAGTGATCCTGGCAACCGGTCTCGGACGGCGTCCGGGCGTACCACCGCCGAATGCTGGCGGCTGCCGGCGACCCGTAACCTTCGGTCGTGATCGACCTGCTGGGCACCGCGGCCGGAGCCGCCGTGGTCTTCGTCGCCACCGACATCGACGACATCGTCATCCTGACCCTGTTCTTCGTCGCGGCCCGCACCACCGGCCGACCCCGCCCCTGGCAGATTGTCGCCGGTCAATACCTCGGCATCGGCGCGCTCGCGCTGGCCAGCGCGGTGATCGCAGCCGGCCTGCTGGTGGTGCCGGACCCGTGGACGGGGCTGCTCGGGCTGCTGCCGATCGCGCTGGGCGTCCGCGCGCTGCGGGCTTCCGACGACGACGAGCCCCCGACTGTCGTCACCGGCATGCTCGGCGTGGCCGGCGTGACGATCGCCAACGGGGCCGACAACGTGGCCGTCTACGTGCCGGTGTTCCGAGCCCTCGGTGCCGCCGACAGTGCGGTGTTCCTGCTGGTCTTCGTGCTGCTGATCGCGGTCTGGTGCGCCGCCGGAGCCTGGTTGGGCGGGCACCGGCGGGTGGTGCGGCTGGTCGAGCGCGCCGGCGCCTGGCTGGTACCGACGATCTTCATCGGTGTCGGGGTGGTGATCCTGGTCAGCTCCGGCGTGCTCGGCCGACTGGTCGACCTGCTCGGCTGAGCCGGCCGCCCGGTCAGGCCAGCTCGGCTGAGCCGCCCGGTCAGGCCAGCTCGGCTGAGCCGCCCGGTCAGGCCAGCTCGACCAGCTCGAGCAGGTCGTCGCTCCAGGCGTCCTCGTCGCCGTCGGGCAGCAGGATCGCGCGGTCCGGCTTGAGCGCCAGCACCGCGCCCGGGTCGTGGGTGACCAGGACGATCGCGCCCGGGTAGTTGGCGATGGCGTCGAGCACCTGCTCCCGGCTGACCGGGTCGAGGTTGTTCGTCGGTTCGTCGAGCAGCAGCACGTTGGCGCCGGAACAGACCAGGGTGGACAGGGCCAGCCGGGTCTTCTCGCCACCGGAGAGCACCCCGGCCGGCTTGTTCACGTCGTCGCCGGAGAAGAGGAACGCGCCCAGGATCTTGCGCAGGTCGGTGTCGGACTGCTCGACGGCCGCGGCACGCATGTTCTCCAACACGGTCCGTTCCACGTCCAGCGTCTCGTGCTCCTGGGCGTAGTAGCCCAGCCGCAGGCCGTGGCCCGCGTGCACCTCGCCGGTGTCCGGAGTGAGCAGCCCGCCGAGCATCCGCAGCAGGGTCGTCTTGCCGGCGCCGTTGAGCCCGAGGATGGCCACCCGGGAGCCCCGGTCCACAGCGACGTTGACGTCGGTGAAGATCTCCAGCGAGCCGTACGACTTGGACAGGCCGGTCGCGGTGAGCGGGGTCTTGCCGCACGGCGCGGGGTTGGGGAAACGCACCTTGGCCACCCGGTCGGCGACCCGCACCTCCTCCAGGCCGGAGATCAGCTTCTCGGCACGGCGGGCCATGTTCTGCGCGGCCACGGTCTTGGTCGCCTTGGCCCGCATCTTGTCGGCCTGCGCCATCAACGCGCCGGCCTTCTTCTCCGCGTTGGCCCGCTCCCGACGGCGGCGTCGCTCGTCGGTCTCGCGTGCCTCCAGGTACGCCTTCCAGCCCAGGTTGTACACGTCGACGACGGACCGGGTGGCGTCGAGGAACCAGACCTTGTTGACCACCGACTCCAGCAGCGCGCCGTCGTGGGAGATCACGATCAGGCCGCCCTTGTGGTTGGCGAGGAAGCCGCGCAACCAGGTGATCGAGTCGGCGTCGAGGTGGTTGGTCGGCTCGTCGAGCAGCAGGATGCCACCGCCGTTCTCGCCCGCGTCGCGGAACAGGATCCGGGCCAGCTCGATGCGTCGGCGTTGACCGCCGGAGAGGGTGCCGATGGTCTGGGCGAGCGCCCGGTCGGGCAGACCGAGGTTGGCGCAGATCCGGGCGGCCTCGGCCTCGGCGGCGTACCCGCCGAGCGCGGCGAACTGGTCCTCCAGCGCGCCGTAGCGGCGGACCAGTTTGTCGTTGGCGTCCTCGGCGAGCTGGGCCTCGATCTCCTGCATCTGGGACATCAGCACGTCCAGGCCGCGCGCGGAGAGCACCCGGTCGCGGCCGGTCACCTCCAGGTCGCCGGTGCGGGGGTCCTGCGGGAGGTAGCCGATGGCGCTGCGCTGGTCGATCTGGCCGGAGTACGGCTGCCCCTCGCCGGCGAGCACCTTCAGCGTGGTGGTCTTGCCGGCGCCGTTGCGACCGACCAGGCCGATCCGGTCACCCGGCTGTACGCGCAGGGTGGTGTCGGACAGCAGGATCCGGGAACCGGCACGCAGTTCCAGGCCGGTGGCAGTGATCATCTCGTGGGACTCGCTCTCGGGGTCTGGAAGGCCGACTCAGGGCACGCGAAAGCGCCGGCGGGCGGGATGGGCCCGTCGGCGCGGGGCGGTTCAGCCTTCGCAGCGCGGCACGGGGACAAGTGTACCGGGCGCTCCCCGCCGACCCGCCCGGATTACCGATCAAGATCATCGGGTACCGAACGCCTGTCCGGACCCCGTCCGGCACCTCATGGGACGAAACGACACACAGACGACACTCACCGACATACGGCGATCGGGGTCAGCATGGAACTCAACGAGCGGGCCGAAATCGACACCTCGCAGGTCAACGATGTGGGCCGGGGTGGCGGATCCGGCGGCGGCATCGGCTTCCCGATTCCCGGAGGCGGCGGCCGTGGCGGCATCATCGGCATCGTGGTGGCAGTGCTCGTCGCGCTGCTCGGCGGCGGCTTCGGCCTCAACGCCATGACCAACGGCGACGACACGGGCCAGGCCGGCGGCACCGACCTCAAGGAGGTGTGCGCGACAAGCAACCCCCAGCACCTCGAAGACCCGCGCTGCCGCAACGCGCTCTACGTCAACAGCATCCAGGGCTACTGGCAGAAGACGTACCCGGAGCTGGGCAAGGGCAAGTACGAGCCGACCGTCACGAACTTCTTCCAGGCCGCCGTGAACACCGGCTGCGGTCAGGCCGACTCGGGCGTCGGCCCGTTCTACTGCCCGGCCGACCGGAAGGTGTACATCGACCTGAGCTTCTACGACGAGTTGGCGTCGCGGTTCGGCGCCAAGGGTGAGTTCGCCCAGCCCTACGTGCTCGCCCACGAGTACGGCCACCACATCCAGAACCTGCTCGGCACCAACGCCAAGGCCGGCCAGGGCGACCAGAGCGGCCCCCGCTCCGCCTCCGTGCGGCTCGAGTTGCAGGCCGACTGCTACGCCGGAGCCTGGGCCAGGCACGCGACCGAGAGCAAGGACAAGACCGGCCAGCAGCCGTTGTTCACGTCGATCACCGAGGCCGACATCAGCGAGGCCGTCAACACGGCCGAGGCGATCGGCGACGACAGCATCCAGGAACGCTCCGGCGGACGGGTCAACCCGGACCAGTTCACCCACGGCACGTCCGAGCAGCGCAAGCGCTGGTTCACCCAGGGCTACGACCGCGGCGACCCGAAGACCTGCGACACCTTCGCCACCGACCAGCTCTGACCACGCCGATCATCGAGTTGTGGTGGTGCCCCACGCGTCCACCACCACAACTTGATGATCGACCCGAGGGCGGCGGGCACCGGTTTAGGGAAGTTGTGAGATCTGGTAGTGGCCTATCTGCCAGTTGTCGTCGACTCGGCGCAGGAGCACGCCCAGGTGGGCCGGCAGGGGTGGGCGGTCGGTGAAGCCGAACTCCACCTCCAGGTAGCCGAGGATCACATCGTCGGCGAGTCGGCGGATCTCCCGGATGTCGTAACTGGCGGTCAGACCGAGTGGCTGCGCGGCGTAGTACGCGGCGACTCCGGCACGTCCGACCGTGTACGGACGCAGCCCTTGGAAGATCGCGTCGTCGGTGAAGCACGACGCGACGCGATCCGGCTCGTGGGCGTCGACAGCCGATTTCCACAGGTCGAGGACGGTACGCAGAATCTGGGCCTCGGACATGATGATCTCCCTGGTGATCAGGCGGAGCGGCGAAGCGCCCGGGACCACCGGGGGCCAGGGTCGTTCGGGTGCGGTGTCAACGGCGTCACCGTCTCGCGTCGCCAGGCGCGCAGCGGCATCGACGCGAGCACCGCCTCCAGCGCATCCGCGTCGTCGGCCCGGAAGAGCCCCCACGTACGCCACTCCCCCGGCGCCAGGGGCGGCCGCCACAGTCGCAGGAGACTGCCCTGCGCCGCCAACTCAGCCGAGCGCGCCGCCTCACGGCTGCGCATGTCGGCGACCGCATCCTCCGACGTTCCCTGCGGCACGGTCGTCACCAGGTCAACCAGAAACTCCACCTGCCCATCCTCCGACACCTGCCCGGCGGTGAGGCGGTTTTTACCTGGGCGTGGTCCCTCCGGCGGCCACACCGACCGCCGACGTCACTCCGCTTGGGCAGGTGCCGGGTCGCGCAGTCGGATCCACACCGCCCGCGCCGCGCCCACCGCGGCGACCAGCACCGCGTGGCGCGGCTCGGGCACGTCGAGCAACCGCTCGGCACGAAGCGGCACGAGCGGGGCCAACCGCCGGTCGGCCAGCACCGTGTCCACCGCCCGCCGGTCACCGCCGCAGACCACCGCCGTCAGCCTTGCCGCCTCCGGCAACAGCAGCCGTACGGCCAGGTCCGCCGCGTCACCCAGCGCCGCCTTGGCCTGGTTGTCGCGTCGCCGGGCGAACCGGTGCTGCGACCACCCTCCCGCGGCGGTGCGCCCCTGCACGTACCGGGTGTCCACCTTGGAGACGACGAGGTCGGCGCCCTCGGCCACGCCGACGGCCACCGCGCCCTTGCGGGCCAGCAGCAGGCCGATCCGGCGGGGCGCGACGGCGTAGGCCACGAACCCGGCGACGTCGACGCTGGCCGGCGCCCCGGGTGGGGCGTACAGCTCGGCGGTGGACCCGTCGGGGGCGGTCAGCAACAGGCCGTACTCCCGCACTGTGGTGGTGGGCGGGCCGTGCCGGTCGGCGAAGCCCTCGACCCACCGGCCGACGCGGGCCGGGTCGACCTCGACCCACCGGCCGCCCCCGGCTGCTGGTCGACTGGTCACCGCCCGACCGTACGGCACGACGAACCCACCCGGGCCGCCGGGCGGTGACCGCACGACCAGCCCGTCCGGGCCCCCTGGCGGTGACCGCACGTCACAGCGGGACCGGGCCGTCGGGGGCGCGGGCCCGCTCAGGTCGACAGCAGCGTGGCCATCGCCAGGGCGGCGATGAGCGCGCTGGACACCAGGCCGGTGACCAGTCGACCGCGTGGGCTGGCCAGCGCTCGGCCGACCACAGTGCCACCCCCGGCGAGGAGCAGCTGCCAGCTGCCCGACGCCACGAACACGCCGGCCACGAAGAACGCCGCATCGACCGCACCCGGGGCGACCGTGTCCCGGCCGCCGAGCACCAGCGCGGCGAAGTAGAGCACCGTCGCCGGGTTCAACAGGGTCAACCCGAGCAGCGCCGCGTAGGCCCGCCCGGGCGTGCCCAGACCCCGACCAGGGGGTGCCGTCGGCGCCAGCCGCGAGCGGTGCGTCGACCAGGCCCGCCACAGGCCGTGCGCGGCAAGCCCCAACAGGACCACCGCGGCGACCACCCGCAGCGGGCCGGCGACCGGTGCGATGATCCCGGCCAGGCCGGCGCCGCCGAACGCCGAGAGGGCCGCGTAGAGCCCGTCGGCCGTCGCCACCGCGAGCGCCGCCGCCGCACCGACCCGAAACGAGGTACGGGCACTGAGCCCCAGGATGAGGATCGCGATCGCGCCGACCGGGATGGCGACGCCGTAGCCGGCGACCACGCCGCCGACGAACGCGCCGCTCACGACGACGGGCGACGGATCGAGGCTCGTCCCCGGATCGGCCGCTGTCGGCGCACGGCAGTGGCCGCACGGACAGAAACCTGCATCGGGTACGCCTCGATCACACGCGCATCCTCCGCGCCGGAGCGGCGTCCCCGCCACCGTATTTCCACCAGGCAGAGCGACATCCAAAGCCCAGAGTGTCCCAACCACCGCCCCCGGCACGACGCGCCTGCCCGGCCGATCAAGAGGTTGGCGTCAACAGGCCCCGAGATCTTCTCGATCAGCGGGACGGAGGCGAGGCAACGGCCAAGATCCGCTCGGTTTGGCCGAGATCGTGCTCGATCCTGGTTTTGGTGGCCTCGCCGAGGTGCCGACAGCACTACAACCAGGACATCGCCGTTGCGTCAGGGGCTGTAGCCAGCGGGTCAACCCGGAACAGGAAGTGCCCGATCGGGGAGCGGGTGGGCCCCGGCTTGGCGATCATGGAGTTGTGGTGCCGACTTTGGGGGTTTTACGGGCGTTCTGTTACCCACCACAACTCCATGATCGACGAGGCAGTGCTGGTTGACGAACAGCCGTTCCACCTAACGCAACGGCGTTAACAACCAGGACATTGCGCGATCTTGCGCGCGGGACGGCGTGGCGCGGCACGGCCCGCACGGCACGGCACGCGCGGGACGGCACGCACGGCACGGCACGCACGGCACGGCACAGTGCGACGGTGGCACTGCCTGGGGCGCCAACACGCAGCGAGCGCGACGCCCCGGGCGGGGCGGCGCGCTCGACGGGCAGAGCCGACCGGGGTCAGCTCAGACGTTGAACCCGAGAGAT
>NZ_JBEZCZ010000030.1:0-100500 GCF_040647875.1 Micromonospora sp. NPDC049230 | reverse complement strand
CCCGAGGTGTACGGGCTGCCACCGGACCCGGTGGTGACGACCCGGGACCTGCCGGCCATGTGGAAACGCGCCGGCCTCGCCGCCCTCACCATGGCAGCCGCCACGGTGTTCGCGTTCGTCGGTGGTCGGCCATGACCGACACGCCCCCGAACGAGCCGGCCGGCGCACGGTTCCGCGCGTTCCAGGACCGCCTCGACCAGGCCGTCGGGCAGCGCCAGCGCGGCCGGGGGCGCGGCCACGACGGTGAGCAACTGACAGTGCCGGTGGCCGACTTCACCTCCTACTACGGCCGACCGGTCCTCAAGCCGCCGGTGTGGAAGCACGACATCGCCGGTTACCTGTTCACCGGGGGCCTGGCCGCCGGCGGCGCGCTGATCGGCGCGGGCGCCCAACTGACCGGACGGCCCGCCCTGCGTCGGGTGGGGCGGTGGACGGCCCTCGGCGGTGTCACCGCCAGCGCGTACCTGCTGGTGCACGACCTCGGCCGGCCGGAGCGCTTCCACCACATGCTCCGGGTCGCCAAGCTGACCTCGCCGATGTCGGTCGGCACCTGGATCCTCACCGTCTTCGGGCCACTGGCCGGTGTCGCCGCGATCGCCGAACTGGCGCCGCGGCTGCCGCGACACGGCGTGCTCGGCCTCGCCCGCCGGCTGGCACCCCCGGTCGGCAACGTCGCCGGCCTGGCCGCCGCGGCCACCGCCCCGGCGCTTGCCACCTACACCGGGGTGCTGCTCGCCGACACCGCCGTACCGTCCTGGCACGACGCGTACCCCTCGTTGCCCTTCGTCTTCGCCGGCAGTGCGCTGGCCGCCGCGTCCGGGGTCGGACTGATCGCGGCGCCCGCCGCCCAGACCGCCCCGCTGCGGCGACTCGCCCTCGCCGCGGCGACCACCGAGATGGTCGGCGGTCGCCGGCTGGAGCGGATGGGCCTGACCGGTGAGCCCTACACGCACGGTCGCAGCGGCCGACTGATCCGGGCCGGGCGGGTGCTGCTGGGTGTGGGCACCGTCGCCGCGTTGTTCAGCCGGCGGAGCCGGATCCTGTCCGCGCTCTCCGGCGCCGCGCTTGTCGCGTCGTCGATCGCCACCCGGTTCGGCGTCTTCGAGGCGGGCACGGCGTCGGCGCGCGACCCGAAGTACACGGTCGTGCCGCAACGGGAGCGACGCGATCGCAGGGAGGGCCGGTCGCCGGCCGAGAAGGGGACATAGCTCGACCGGCAGGCGCCAGCCAATGAGCCAGCAGACGGGGGACTCAGCTCATGGCACACACCGCAACCGATAGTGGAAGATCCGCGCCGACGCGGGGCCGATGGGGTCTCGTCGTCGCCGCGGTGCTCGTCCAACTCGCGCTCGGCGCGGTGTACGCGTGGAGCGTGTTCAACAAGCCGTTGCAGGACGAATTCGGCTGGGCCAAGTGGGAGGCCGTGCTGCCGTTCGAGGTGGCGATCGGCACCATCTTCATCGGTAGCCTGATCGGCGGGCGCATCCAGGACCGGCGCGGCCCACGACCTGTCGCGCTCGGCGGTGGCGTGCTCTACGCGGTCGGCAACATGCTCGCCTCGCTCACGTCGTCCGAGGACGACCTGTGGTTGCTGGTGCTCACCTACGGTGTGCTGGGGGGCATCGGTCTGGGGGCCGCGTACATCACGCCGATCGCGATGCTCGCCAAGTGGTTCCCGGACCGGCGCGGCCTGATCACCGGCATCGCTGTCGCCGGGTTCGGCTTCGGCGCCGTGATCGTCGCGCCGGTGGCGAAGGGGCTGCTCAACGGCACCGACGATCCCACCCACGTGTTCTTCCCACTGGGCGTCGCGTACCTGATCGCGATACTGCTCGGGGCGTCGTTCTTCCGTAACCCGCCGGCGGGCTACCAGGTGCCCGGGTTCACGCCCAAGACCGCTGGTCGAGCCCTCGCCGGTACCCGGGTCTACACCCTGCGCGAGGCGCTGCGCACCAGGCAGTGGTACCTGCTCACCGGCATCCTCGCGCTCAACGTCACCTGTGGCATCGCGCTGATCTCGCAGGCGTCCGACGCCGCCCAGGTGATCACGGGGGCCAGTGCGGCGGCCGCCGCCACACTTGTCGGCGTGCTCGGTCTGTTCAACGGGGCCGGGCGGGTGGCCTGGGCGTGGTTGTCCGACCGCACCGGGCGGATGTCGGCGTTCCTCGGGATGCTCCTGCTCCAGGCGATCTGCTTCTTCATCCTGCCGCACGCCGCGTCGCTGGCGCTCTTCGCGGTCCTTGCCGCACTTGTCTACCTGGCGTACGGCGGCGGTTTCGGCACGATGCCCGCCACCGCGGCCGACTACTTCGGCACCCCCAACGGCGGTGCCATCTACGGCGCGATGATCGTGGCCTGGAGCATCGGAGGGGTGGTCGGCCCGCTTGTCACGTCGCTGCTCTACGAGGCGAGCGGCAAGAGCTACACACTGCCGTTCACTGTCATCGCGATCGTCGCCCTGATCGCCCTGATCCTGCCACCGGTCACCCGGATGCCCTCGGACCCAGAACCGTCCCGGTCGCGCTGACGCGGCGCCCGCCCGACCTCGTCGATCATGGAGTTGTGGTGGGGGACAAACTCCTCGTTGTCCGCCAAGTCAGGCACCACAACTCCATGATCGACCCCGCTGGGGGCCTGGGGCCGGGGTCAGCTGTTGCGGGCGAAGCCTCCCTTGGGCGCGATGATCTCCAGGTTGGTGCCGTCGGGGTCGTTGAAGTACGCGACCTCGGTGCCGACGGCGGCCGGCGGGTTCACCTCGCCGGCCGCGAAGGTGTACGGCTGCCCGAGAAACTCGAACCCGGCCTCGCTCATCCGGTCGAACACCGCGCGCACGTCGTCGACCTGGAAGCAGAGGTGCATCGAGCCGGGTCGGTTGGCCGCGACCTGGGCGGCGTCACCGACCGGCTCCTGGAACTGGATCAGGTCGATACCGAGGTTGTCGAGGTTGAACGTGGCGTACCGCAGCCTCGTCGTCGGCAGCCCCTCCGACTGCGCGAACCCGACGCCGTGCATGTTCTCGTCGCGGACGACCGGTTCCGTGCCGAGCAGCGCCTGGTAGAACGCGACCGAGCGGTCGAGGTCACGCACCGCGATCCCGACGTGCGCGGCCGACCTGAGGCCGATGGACACCGTCGAGGGGTTCGGGAATGTCATCGTGACTCTCTCCTTACCAGCGTTCTTCGTCGCCGTTGCCGATGCTGATCTTCGCGTCGTACCCGTCACGGGACCGGTTCATGCGGCCGGACCGGCACCGGCAGGACCGACATGCGCGCCCGGAGCAGCGCGGCCTCCTCGGTGCGACGTTGCACGTGCAGCAGATCCACCGCCTCCTGCCACGCCTGCTGTGCCTCGGCCCGCCTGCCCATGCTCGTGTACAGGTCGCCCAGGCTGGTCAGGCAGTCGACCTCGCCCCTCGTGCTGCCCACGTCGGCGTACACCTGGCGGGCCTGCTGGTAGTGGGCCAGCGACTCGGCGTGGCGTTTCGTCTGATGGTCGATGTAACCGAGGCTGTGCAGGGCGTCCGCCGCGGCGTCCGGATGCCGGTGGCGACGGTACAACTCGACGGCCTCCTCGCAGGCGGTACGGGCCTCGTCGTACCGCCCCAGGTGGGCAAGGGCCCAGCCGACACCGTTCAGGCTCCGCGCCTCCTCCACCGGATCACCGAGGGACCGGAACGTGTCGAGCGCGCGCCGGCTGTGGGCCAACGACAGGTGGTGGTCGCCCTCCATCGACCAGGTGACGCCGAGCGCGAAGTCGATGCGGCCCCCCTCGGCGAGGTCGCCCGCCCGCTCGGCGTACGCCATGGCGACCTGGAAACGTGCGACGGTTGCCCCGATGTCGCCCAGCCAGTGGATGGCCTGCCCGAGGAACCGGTGGGCCATGGCCTGGACGGCAGGGTCACCCTCGGCGTCGGCGGCGGCGACCCCGGCCTGCCAGACCGCCAGCTGGTCGCGCAGGCGACCCCGCCGGGCGTGGAAGGTCGCCAACGCGCGGGCCACCTGCCACACCTGCCGGTGCCAGCCGTGGCGCACGCCGACCTCCTGGACGCTGAGCAGGTGCGGGTGTTCCCTGTCGAACCACGCCATCGACTCGGGTACGTCGCGCAGCTGTTCCGGCGTGCAGCCCGGTGCCGGACGGCCGATCGTGACCGGCGGGCGCCGCGGGTCCAACAGGCGGTCGGCGGCGTAGGCGGTGTGCAGGTAGAAGTCGACAAGACGACGCAGCGCCTCGTCGCACGTCTCGGCCTCCAGCGTCTCGGTGGCCTGCTCGGCGGCGTGCAGTCGGACGAGGTCGTGCATCCGGAAGCGGCCCGGCACGTGCTGGTGCACCAGGTAGGTGGCCTCCAACTGTCGCAGCAGCTCCCTGGCCCGGCTCGCCGGCACGCCGACCAGGCTCGCCACGGCGGCGAGGCTGATGTCGTCGGTCGGCACCAGGCCGAGGAGGGCGAAAACCGTCGCGGCCTCGCGTGGCAGGGCGGCGCAGGACGAGGAGAACACCGCCCGCAGATTCACGTTCAGCTCGCCGGCGTCGAGGGCGTCGAGGCGGGCGGAGGCGTCCCGCAGCTCGCGGGCCAGGGTGGCCAGCGGCAGCTGGGGGCGGGCGGCGGCGCGGGCGGCGACGATGCCCAGCGCGAGCGGCAACCCGGCGCACTGGTCGACGAGCGTCGAGATGGCCGCGGCTTCGGCGCTGACCCGCTCGGGGCCGAGGTGCCCGATCAGCAGTTCGCGGCTCTCGTCCGCGGACAGCACGTCGAGGGCGATCGGGCGGGCCCGGTGGGTGGCCGTCAGGGCGGCGAGCTCGCGCCGGCTGGTGACCAGCACCGTGCAGGTCGGGCTGCCGGGAAGCAGCGGTACGACCTGGTTGGCGTCCCGGGCGTTGTCCAGCACGATCAGCATCCGTCGTCCCGCCAGGAGGCTGCGGTACAGGGCGGCCTGCGTGTCCGGATCAACGGGCATCGCGTTCGGTGCGACGCCGAGGGCTTCCAGGAAGCCGCGGATCACGGTGCTCGGCGGGACCGGACCGAACCCCGGACCAAAGCCGCGCAGGTCCGCGTAGAGCTGGCCGTCGGTGAACCGGTCGATGTGCGTGTGCGCCCAGCGCAGCGCCAGCGAGGTCTTGCCGATCCCGCCCGATCCGCCGATCGCCGAGATCACCACGGTCGTCGCGGACCGTTCCCCCTCGGTGGCGGCGGCGGTGAGGTACGCCAACTCCTCGGCTCGGGCGGTGAACAGGCCCGGTGGCGCCGGCAGTTGACGGGGGACCACCGACGGCGCCTGGCGGTGCGGCTGCTCCGGCGTGGCCAGGGTGGGGTCGGCGGCCAGGATCCGCTGGTGCAGGTGCTGTAGAGGGGGACTGGGGTCGGCGCCCAGCTCGTTGGCCAGCCGCAACCGGATCCGCTCGTAGTGCTCCAGCGCCTCGGCCGGCCGGCCGCGTCGATGGAGGCTGAGCATGAACTGACCGGCGATGCGCTCGTCGAGTGGACGCGCGGCGGCCCGCGCCGGCAGGTGGGCCAGCAGTTCGTGGTGCCGGCCCAGCAGCAACATCAGATCCGCGTGGTCCGACTCGGCCTCGAGCCGTTGCCGGTCCAGCCCGTCCCGCACGCCGTTGAACCAGGGGCTGTCCAGTCGGGCGAACGCCTCGCCCCGCCACAGTCCGAGTGCCCGCTCGAACAGCGTCAGCGCCCGATCCCGGTCACCTGTCGACCGGGCCTGGTCGACGAGGCGGTGGAAGCGGTGCAGGTCCACCGACTGCTCGTCCACGGCGAGCACGTATCCGCCCGACCGGCGGGCGATGTCCGCCCCGGGGGCGGCCGTCAGCGCCTGACGTAGCCGGGACAGGTAGCTGTAGAGCGTGTCCCGTACGCCGTCGGGCGGCTCTTCCCCCCAGACCCGCACGACGAGGCTCTCGACGGAGACGAGCTGGTTGGCGTCGGCGAGCAGGGCGGCGAGGACGGCTCGCTGGCGGAGGCTGCCGAGCGGCAGGGCTCGGCCGTCGAGGTGGGCCTGGATCTCACCGAGCAGACCAAACTCGACGGCCACAGCAGACTCTCCTCGACTCGATGCTCTTCGTCTGTCGCTACGTTTGGCTGACGCGGGGGAGGCGGTGGCCGTTGACCCGGTGGCCCGGCGAGACGGCCGCGCTGTCTGCCCACATCAGGCAGGCGTCAGGCTCTTTCGACGCGCGGATGCCCACGATCGGTCAGCCGCAGCCCGACGCCTCGTACCGCTTCGATGCTGGCTCCGGTGTCAAGCTCGTGCAGCTTGCGCCGCAGCCGCTTCACCAGGGACTGCACGTCCGCCTTGCGTTCTCGACCCTCGTCGCGCCAGACCGACCGGTGCAGGTCGGCGTAGCTCCAGACCCGGACCGGCTCGGTGGTCAGGCAGATGAGCAGGTCGTGCTCCAGCCGGGTGAGGTCGACCTCGCGCTCGCGGTAGCGGGCAACGGATCGGGCCGAGTCGATCACCAGGGCGGAGCTGGGCGTGGCGGGCGGCGACGCGGACGCGGTGCCCGGCTGCCGCGTCGCGGACGACGTGCTGCCCGGCTGCCGTGGCACGACGATCAGTCGGCGTAGCTCGTCGAGGTCGGCCACCAGCAGCAGCGGCGCGATCCCGGCGAGGCGTTCGGCGAGCCGGATCCGCTCGGCCGGCGACGAGGTAACCGCGATCAGGAGCGGGAACGGCTCGTCGGCCGAATCACCACTGCTCCACGTCGCCTCGTCGTCCTCGGCCACCGCACCGCCCGGGATCGAAGGGCATCCCTGCCCAGCTCTCGTCCTGCTCCTGACAATGATTGGCAAACGCGCCGCCAGCAGGGCAACTCTTAGCGACAAGTTGCTCACGGCAAGTTCTTGATCGTCCGTTCTTCTCGATCATAGTGTCCAGTCGGGCAACCAGCGTGACCCGCGCGGTGCATGGGGAGGCATGGAGGGTTCGATCGCTCGGTACGCCGAGATGATTCTCCCGCACCCTCACCATGGCCCATTGACACCCTGGGTCGTTCTGAGGGAGGCAGCACCGATGTTCAGACGTCCACAATGGCGGCGCGCAGCCAGATCACTGGTGAGCGCCGGGGCGGCGACGATCCTCGCCGCGACATGTTTGGCCACCATCGGTTCCGGCGCACAGGCCGCGCCGGGCGCGACGGCGGCAGGGGACAAGATCCGACCGGAGCTCGCCAAGCAACTACAGGCCAAGAGTGAAGGGGACTTCTGGATCCGGTTCAAGGACCGGGCGGACCTGAGCAAGGCCAGCGCCATCATGGACTGGTCCAAGCGTGGCACGGCGGTCGCGGACACGCTGCGGCAGACCGCGGCGGCGAGCCAGGGCAAGATCCGGGCCGAGCTCGACAGCTCCGGTGCGAAGTACCAGACCTTCTGGGCCACCAACGCGATCAAGGTGAGCAGCGGCTCGCTGGCGATGGCGCAGAAGTTCGCTGGTCACGCCGAGGTCGAGGGCCTCTACCCACCGGTTGCCTACAAACTGCCCGAGACGATCAAGGGTGCCGACGAGAAGACCGTGAACGCCCTGGAGTGGGGCGTCGCCAACATCAACGCCGACGACGTGTGGTCCCGCTACGGCGTCAAGGGCGAGGGCATCACGGTCGCGAGCATCGACAGTGGGGTGCAGTTCGACCACCCGGCGCTGGTGAACTCCTACCGGGGCAACAACGGCGACGGGACCTTCGACCACAACTACAACTGGTTCGACGCCGCCGGCACCTGCGCGACCGCGCCCTGCGACGACGACGGCCACGGTACGCACACGATGGGCACGATGGCCGGCTCCGCCGGCGCGAACCAGATCGGTGTCGCCCCCGGGGTCACCTGGATCGCGGCGAACGGTTGCTGCCCCACCGACGCCGCCCTTGTCGAGTCCGGTCAGTGGATGCTCGAACCGCTGGACCTCACCGGCCAGAACGCGGACGCGAGCAAGCGACCGAACATCATCAACAACTCGTGGGGCACCCGAGACCCGTCCAACGAGCCGTTCATGGAGGACGTGACGGACGCCTGGGCGGCGTCCGGGATCTTCGGCGTCTGGTCCAACGGCAACAGTGGGCCGGCCTGCCAGACCAGCGGCTCGCCGGGCAGCCTCGCCAGCAACTACTCGACCGGCGCGTACGACGTCAACAACAACATCGCCGGCTTCTCCGCCCGGGGCGCCGGGCAGAACGGCGAGATCAAGCCCAACATCTCGGCGCCGGGCGTGAACGTCCGGTCGAGCATCCCGGGTAACGGCTACGGCAGCATCAGCGGCACCTCGATGGCAGCGCCGCACCTCGCCGGTGCGATCGCCCTGCTGTACTCGGCGGCCCCGTCGCTCGTCGGTGACGTCGACGCGACACGTGCGCTGCTCAACGGTGCCGCGATCGACAAGGCCGACAGCCAGTGCGGTGGCACCGCCGCCGACAACAACGTCTACGGCGAGGGCCGGCTGGATGCCCTCGCGTTGCTCGACGCCGCGCCGACCGGCGACATCGGCACCCTGGCCGGCACCGTCACCGACGCGGCCACCGGCGCCCCGATCGCCGGGGCGACCCTGACGCTCACCGGCCCGACCGAGCGTGTGGTGACCACCGGCGCCGACGGGAAATACTCGACCCAGCTTCCCACCGGTGACTACCAGGTTGCCGTGGCGGCGTTCGGTTACGCAGGCACCACCAAGACGGCGACGGTCACCAAGGCCGCGACCACGACGCTCGACGTCGCGTTGGCGCCGGTGGCGAGCGTGAACGTCACCGGAGCGGTCACCGACGGCTCCGGCCACGGCTGGCCGTTGTACGCGAAGGTGACAGTGACGGGCGTGTCCGGCGTCTACGACTACACCACGCCGTCGAACGGCCGCTACAGCCTCAAGCTGCCGGCCGGGCAGACGTACACACTGAAGTACGAGGTGCAGTACCCCGGATACCAGACCGTCACCAAGCAGGTCGTGGTCGGCGCGGGCAACACCACCGCCAACGTCGCCGTGCCGGTGGACACCACCACCTGCACCACCGCGCCCGGCTACACGACCGGCTCCGACGGTGAGTACGAGACCTTCGACGGCACGACCACGCCGGCCGGCTGGACGGTCGTGGACAACGCGGGCAGCGGTCAGGTCTGGAAGTTCACCGACGACGGCGCCCGGGGCAACCTGACCGGCGGCAGCGGCAACTTCGCGATGATCGACAGCGACGACTACGGCGCGGGCAGCAGCCAGGACACCTCCCTGGTCAGCCCGGTGGTCAACCTGGCCGACGTCACCGCCCCGGTCATCCGGTTCAACCAGGACTTCAACCAGCTCAACGACGACACCGCGGACGTCGATCTGAGCATCGACGGGGGCGCCACCTGGACCAACGTGCTCCGCCAGGAGACCGACGTCCGGGGCCCGAAGGTGACCGAGATCCCGATCCCGCAGGCGGCCGGCCAGGCGCAGGTGCAGGTCCGGTTCCACTACTACGACGCCTCGTACGAGTGGTGGTGGGAGGTCGACAACGTCCTGATCGGCAGCCAGATCACCTGCGTGCCGATCGACGGCGGTCTGGTCGTCGGCAACGTCCGCGACAAGAACGACAACAGCTACGTCAATGGCGCGACGGTCACCAGCAAGGACCGGCCCGCCGAGAAGGCCGTCACAGTGGCGACGCCGGACGACCCGGAGTTGGCCGACGGCTTCTACTGGATCTACTCGACGCTGACCGGCACGCACCCGTTCACCGCGACCGCCGGCAACTACGTCAGTCAGACCAAGCAGGTCGACGTCGAGGCCGACTGGGCGACAGTCGCGAACTTCCAGCTCGCGGCCGGCCGGCTGTCGGTGACGCCGACGCAGCTGAGCGCCACGCTCCAGATGCCCAACGGCAAGGCCAGCAAGACGTTCACGGTGACCAACACCGGTGGCGCGCCGGTCGAGGTCAAGTTCAGTGAGCGGGACAACGGATTCGAACTCCTCCGGGCGGACGGATCCACTGTCACCAGGCAGCAGGTGCTCGGTGGCGCCGGAGCGCCGGCGCAGCGGCTCACCGCCGCGACGTCCTTCGCCGCGAAGGCGTCCGGCAAGGAGGCCAAGGCGGCCGCCGCCGTGGCTGGTCCGCAGGCCGCGCCGTGGACCGACATCGCCGACTTCCCGTCCAACATCATGGACAACCGGGTGGTGACCCTGGACGGCAAGGTCTACTCGCTCGGCGGTGGCGACGGCACCGCCTCCACCGCGAAGAACTACGCCTACGACCCGGTCGCGCAGACCTGGACGGCGATCGCCGACCTCCCCGGTGCCCGCAACGCCGTGACGGCGGGTGTCGTGGCGGGCAAGATCATCGTCACCGGTGGCTGGGGTGACTCGGGGCCGGATTCGGCCACCTGGTCGTACGACCCCGGGGCCAACACCTGGACGGAGCTGGCCGACAACCCGGCGCCGCGGTCCGCGGCCGGTCAGGCCGTCGTCGACGGCAAGCTGTACGCCGTCGGCGGCTGCACCACCGCCGGCTGCACGCCGATGTCGAACAGCGTCGTCCGGTACGACCCGGGCAGCGACACCTGGGAGACGCTCGCCAACTACCCGAAGTCGGTGGCCTTCGCCTCCTGTGGCGGAATCGACGGCACCGTCTACTGCACCGGCGGCAACGACGGTGCCGCCGCGCAGAAGTCCAGCTACGCCTACGACCCGGGTGCCAACACCTGGACCACCATCGCCGACGCGCCGACCGACAACTGGGCCAGCTCGTACGCCGTCGCCAACGGCAAGCTCCTCGTCGTCGGTGGTTCGCAGGGTGGGGCGATCAGCAACGCGGGCTTCGCCTTCGACCCGGCCGCCGGTTCGTGGTCCAACCTGCCGAACGCCAACACACCGCGCTACCGCGGCGGGGCGGCGTGCGGCTTCTACAAGATCGGTGGCTCGTCCGGCAACTTCAACGCGGCCCCGGACAGCGAGGTGCTGCCGGGCTTCGAGGGCTGCGCCGAGTCGGCGGCCGACGTCAGCTGGCTGAGCATCGACAAGTCGGCGGTCACCCTCGCACCGGGTGCGAAGGTCACTGTCACCGTCACGATGACGGCGAGTGTGGACCAGCCGGGCACCTACTCCGGCTCGGTGGCGATCGCGGAGAACACGCCGTACACTGTCGCGCCGGTCGCGGTGACCATGACCGCGAACCCCCCGAAGACGTGGGGCAAGCTCATGGGTACGGTCACCGGCACCAGCTGCCAGGGTGCGACCTCGCCGCTCACCGGCGCGGTCGTCCAGGTCGACTCGTGGGCGTCGTCGTTGACCTTCGCCACCGACGCCGAGGGCAAGTACGCCTACTGGGTGGACCGCCGCAACAACCCGATCACGATGATCGTCGCCAAGGACGGCTGGAAGCCGCAGACCCGTCAGACGAGGATCAACTCCACCACCCCCACTGTGGAGAACTTCGCGTTGACGCCGATCAAGTGCTGACACCTGAGCGGTAGCGCGGACGTCCGGCCCGCCTGGTCACCGACCAGGCGGGCCGGACCGTGTCCACCGGATCAGACCGGGACGAGCCGGAAGCCGACCCCGCGCACCGAGTGGATCGTCGCCGCGGCGTTCAACCGGGCCAGCTTGCCGCGCACCCGGCGGACCACCGAGTGCATGTCGGAGTTGCGGCCGAGGTGCCGGTTGCCCCAGACCTCGAGGTGCAGGCGCTCGTAGGTCCAGATCTGGCCGGGCGCGTGCACCAGGCAGAGCAGGACGTCGTGTTCCAGACGGGTCAGGTCGATCTCCTGGTCGCGCCACCGCAGCACCCGGCGGTCGGAGTCGACGGCCAGCTCCGGTGGTGGCGGCTGTGGGCTCGGCGCGACCTCGGCGCGCATGGCCGCGGCCGGGGGAGTCGCCACGGGAGGCGTGTCGGCCACCCCGAGGAACTCCCGCGCCTGGTCGACGGTCGAGACGATCAGGAAGGCGTCGCTTCCGCCGAGCAGTCGGGCCAGCTGTCGGCGTTCGGCCGGTGACGACGCGATGCCGATGACCAGGCTGGCGACTGGAATTTCCTGCATTCCCCCACCCCTTCCGGTTCCCCAACTCACTCCGGATGGATTTGTCGCACCGTCGAGAAGAAACATCGATCGGCGACCTGACCCTAGTGGCGACTCGTCTCGGCCAGGTAAAACATCGTCGCATGCAAGCAGATGAATTTGACCACGTCGCAGCGCCGGTCCGGCGGCGTGCGGCAGTCCGAAGGTGGTTGTGACAGAACCAAGACATTGCGTGTACGCCGTACGGACCTGTCGGGGCGAGCATGGCCGCCATGCCCATCGGATCGTCGTACCCCGTCGGGCGGTCGACGCCCGGCCCGCACCCGGCGCGACCGCTGCCACACGCCCGCGCTGCCGTGCCGCTGGGCCTCCGGCTGCTCGCGGCGTCGCTGTGCGGCCTGCTCGCCCTGACTCTCACCGCCGCCGTCTTCGTGCGGACGTATCCCGGTCAGTGGTTGGACGGCTTACTCCTGCCGCGCGCCGAGCGGGGCGGGGGATACGAGCAGCGGACCGTCCTGGTGGGGCCGGCCAAGACCGTACTCGCCACGTTCGGCAGCCCGACACTCCTCGCCGCCCTGCTCGGCGCGGTGCTGCTGGTGGGCGTGCTGCGCCGTCGGCTGGTGGCGGGCGTCGTCGGCGTGGGCCTGGTCCTGTGCGCGGTGGTGCTGGCCGGCGCGGGGAAGTCCGCGCTGCCCCGCCCGGATCTGGGGATCGACAGTTCGACCACCCACAACAGTTTCCCCAGCGGGCACGTCGCGGCGGCGACGGCGCTGCTGCTGGCGTTCATGCTGGTCCTGCCCGGGTGGGCCCGGCGGTGGTTGGCGGTGCCGGGTGCGGCGGGTGTCTCGGTCATCGCCGCGGCCACGATGATCGCGGGCTGGCACCGGTTCAGTGACGCGCTCGGTGGCGTACTGCTGGGGGTGACGGTGTGCTGCCTGGCCGCGGCGGCGCTGGCGGCCCGGGGCGACCGAGGCCCGGACGGCCGACCGGACGGCGGCAGCCGGTGGCGCGGCCTTCCCGGGGCGGCGCTCGGCCTGGCCGCGCTGGTCTGGGCGCTGGTGGTGGTCGTGCCCGGTCTGGCCGTGTCCGTGCAGCGCGGGGCGCTCGTCGCCATCGTGGCCGCGGGCGCGATGACGGTGTTCCTTGTGGGTTCGGTGGTGTTCCTGGTGCGGTCGACGGATTTCGCCGGTCCGCTTCCCGCTGGTCGCCGCGCGTGGCCACGGTCGTCGACCGGACCACAAAAGATCTCATGATGGGATACTTGGCGACATGTCGCAGGTGCTGCTGATCGAAGACCACCAGACGGTGCGCGACGGGCTGCAACTGGCGCTCACCCGTCAGGGCCACACAGTTCACGCCGTGGAGACGGGTGAGCAGGGGTTGGAGCGGCTGCGCACCACGCCGTCCGACGTGGTGGTCCTCGACCTCATGCTTCCCGGAATGGACGGGTTCGAGGTCTGCCGCCGGATTCGGCAGCTCGGCGACCTGCCGATCATCATGCTCACCGCCCGCAACGACGACATGGACGTGGTGGCGGGCCTGGAGGCCGGTGCCGACGACTACGTGGTCAAGCCCGTGCAGGCCCGGGTGCTCGAGGCGCGCATCCGCGCGGTGCTCCGACGCACCGGAGGCGAGTCGCGGCGTCCCGCCGGCGAGCGGGCCGGTGTGGAACAGCACGGCCCGCTGACCATCGACCGGGCCGCGCTGGTGGTCAGCAGGGACGGGACGCCGGTCAGCCTGGCACCGACGGAGCTGCGCCTGCTGCTCGAACTCTCGCACACCCCGGGCCAGGTGCTCAGCCGCCAGCAACTGCTGGAGGCCGTGTGGGAGCACGGATATCTCGGCGACTCGCGACTCGTGGACGCGTGCGTCCAGCGGCTGCGTGCCAAGATCGAGACTGACTCGGCGGCGCCGGTCCTCATCCAGACGGTGCGCGGTTTCGGATACCGGTTCGGGCCGCTGTGAGGTTCTGGCGCTCGATCGCCGCCCAGGTTTCGGGCCTACAGGTCCGGCTGCTTCTGGCGTTCGCGCTGCTGGGGATCACCACCACGGCCGTCGTGGCCAGCGGCAGCTACATCCAGGCCCGGACCGTCATCCTCCAGCAGGCGCAGGACGCCGCGGTGATGTCGCTGACCGACCAGCTCACCAAGGGCTATCCGATCGCCCAACTCCCGCCGACCCAGGATGACCTCGAACTGATGGCTCAGCGTCTCAGCGACCGGGAGAGCTTCGCGGTGGTCATCTACCGGGACCTGCGGGCGCAGGGCTCCGAGGGCCCCGACCTGCTCACCCCCGAGCTGCGCCGGGACGTCGGCGACGGCCGGATCGCCTGGCAACGTGTCTCGGCTGACGGAGAACCCGTCCTGCTCATCGGCACCCAACTGAAGCTCGACCGACCCGACGGCACGTCCCGACCGTCCGGGCTGGAGGTCTACTCGGTACGCACCCTCGCGCCGGAGCAGCAGAGCATCGACCGGCTCGCCAGCCTGGCGTGGCTGACCGGCGGGCTGTCCCTGCTCCTCGCCGTCCTGCTGGCCCTGCTGGCCGCCCGGGGTGTGCTGCGACCCGTCCGCGAGCTGGGCCGGGCTGCCCGCCGCCTCGGCGAGGGCGACCTGAGCACCCGGCTGACGGTCCGGGGCACCGACGAGTTGGCCGACGTGGCGCGGACCTTCAACGACACCGCCGGGACGCTGGAACGACAGGTCGGTGAGCTGCGGCGGATGGAGTCCGACGCCCGCCGCTTCGTGGCCGACGTCTCGCACGAACTCCGGACGCCACTGGCGGCGATGACGGCGGTCACCGACGTCCTCGACGAGGAGGCGGAGCACCTACCCGGTGACGCGGGCCGAGCCGCCCGGCTGGTCAGCAGGGAGACGCAGAACCTCACCCAACTGGTCAACGACCTCATCGAGGTCAGCAGGTTCGACTCCGGCACCGCGCGGCTGGCCCTGGACGACGTGGACGTGGCGGCGGCGGTGACCGCGACACTGCGGATCCGGGGCTGGGTCGACCGGGTACGCGCGAACCTGCCGCCCGGAGTCGTGGCCCGGCTCGATCCGCGTCGGCTCGACGTCATCGTCGCCAACCTGGTCGGCAACGCCTTCCGGCACGGCGCCGAGCCGGTGTCCGTACGCCTGCGCGCCGACCCGGACTGGGTGACCATCGAGGTGGCCGACGAGGGGCCGGGACTGGACCCGCAGGTGCTGCCGCACGTCTTCGACCGCTTCTACAAGGCCGACACCGCGCGCACCCGCTCCGAGGGCAGTGGCCTCGGCCTCGCCATCTCCTGGGAGAACGCACGCCTGCACCGCCACGGCGACCGGCGGGGGAGTCTCGTCGCCGACAACGCCCCCGGTGGCGGCGCGGTGTTCACGCTGCGCCTCCCGCGCGACGCGGCGGACACCGCAGGTGCCCGGTGACCAGACGTGCTCTCCTCGCCGGTGGCCTCCTGCTCACCCTGCTCGCGACCGGCTGCGGGGTACGCCCCAGCGAGGTCATCAGAGGCCGGCAGGCGGTCAGCGGCCCGTCGCAGGGCGTCGGGCTCTATCTGCTCGCGCAGGGCGAACTCGTGCTGGTCCTCCGCCCGGCCCAGGCGGACGCGTCGCCCGTCGACGCGCTCACCCTGCTCGCGGCCGGCCCACAGGAGAACGAACGCGAGCAGGGTCTCACCAGTGCGGTGCCGGCCGGGTTCGACCCGGTCACCGTGACGTCGGGGGCCGACCGATCCGCCGGCCTCACGGTGCGGACGACAATCGCGGCGCGGTCGTTGTCGTCGACAGCGGCCGACCAGATCATCTGCACGGTGGCCGACGCCGCGGCCCAGGTCGGCCTGGCGGAGGATGCCATCCCGGTCACCATCGTCGGGTCCGACGGCGCCCGGCCGCCTCGGCCGTGCCCGCTCAGCTGACCGAGGGCCGACCGCCGCTGTGCGCCAGGTCGACGGGTCGCGCCTGCCGGGGCAGCCCGCTGTGGCGTACCCCGTCCTGGTCGACGAGCGCGCCGGCGATCAGGATGTCGATCAGCTCGGCGAACCCGAGACCGGCCTTCGCCCAGATCTGCGGGAACTGCGACGCGGCGGTGAACCCGGGGAACGTGTTGACCTCGTTCACGATGGGCTCCGGTGACCCCTCGGCGGGGAGGAAGAAGTCGACCCGGAGCAGCCCACGGCAGTCCAGGGCGCGGAAGGCGCGGATCGCCCGGTCCTGGAGCACCTCGGTGGTCTCCGCGTCCAGCGGGGCGGGGATCTGGAAGGCGGCCCCGCCGTCGTACTTCGCGTCGTAGTCGAAGAAGCCGGCACCGGTCACCCGGATCTCCAGCGGCGGGCCGGCCTGCACCCGCCCGTCCGGGTGCTGGAGGACCGCCACGTCGATCTCCCGCCCGCGCGCCCCCTGCTCGACGAGCACCTTCGGATCGACCTGACGGGCCTGCTCCAGCGCGGCGGGCACCCCCGCCCACTCGTCCACCTTGACCACGCCGAGGCTGGACCCGGCCCGAGCCGGCTTGACGAAGATCGGCAGGTCCAACCGTCGCCGGTCGGTGGACGACAACTCCTCGCCGGGACGCAGGGTCACCCCCGGGCTGACCCGCAGGCCCTCCGCGGCGAGAAGCCGCTTGGTGACACCCTTGTCCATGCCGGCGGCGCTGGCGAAGACACCGTTGCCGACGTACGGCACACCGAGCCATTCCAGCAGCGACGCCACAGTGCCGTCCTCGCCGTACGGGCCGTGCAGGGCCGGGAAGACCACGTCCTGGGCACGTAGCACACGCAGCGCCTGGGGCAGCGTCGTCGGGCGACCGCCGACGTGCCACCCGCCGTCGCGGTCGATGAGCACCTCGGTGACCTGGTACCGCTGCCGGTCCAGGTTGGCGAGGATGCTCGCCGCCGACCGGCGGGACACCTCGTGCTCGCCGCTCTGCCCGCCAAACAGCACTGCCAGTCGGGTTGTCATGAAGTCCGTGCCCTTTCGTGGAGGTGGTCGCGGGCCACCCGGGGCCCGATCCCGGTCAGGATCTCGTGCGGGTTGCTGCCGGCCCAGCGGGCCCACTCGACGACAGTCGGTGGGCTCTGGTCACCCTCGGCCGGGCCGAACACCACGACCGGGTCGCCGATCGCCACCGGAAGGTTTCCGGCGTCGACAACGCACTGGTCCATGGCGACGCGTCCGACGATCGGGCACCGCCGACCGCCGAGCCACACCTCGGCGCGGCCGCCGGTGGCGCGGGGCAGCCCGTCGGCGTAGCCGAGCGGCAGCAGCGCCAGCGTGGTGGGCACTGCGGTGACGTGTTCGGGGCCGTAGGAGACGCTCGTACCGGCGGGCACCCGCTTGACGTTGACCACACTCGTGCGCAACGTCATCGCGGCCCGCAGCCCGAACTCGCCCGGACCGTTCGCCCCGAACGGGTCCACGCCGTACAGCGCGATCCCGATCCGGCAGAGGTCGAAGCGTGTCCGGGGTGCGGCCAGCGCGGCCGCCGAGTTGGCCAGGTGAACCAGGTCCGGGTCGAGGCCGGCGGTGCGGGCCACCCGCAACGCCTCCTCGAAGGTCGCCACCTGCCGGTGCAGCTCCGGGGCGCCCGGCAGGTCCGCGTCGATGAGGTGGGACCACACCCCGCGTACCCGGATCGCGCCCTCCCGCTCGTACTTGCGCGCCCAACCGACCAACTCCGGCCAGTCGTCCCCGGCCGCCCCGTTGCGGGACAGGCCGGTGTCCGCCTTCAACTGCACCATCGCCGGTACGCCGAGCAGGTGGGCCGCGTCGACGACGGCATGCAGGTGCGTGGTCGTCGACACGCCGACGTCGACGCCGGCGTTGACCAAGCCGCCGAAGTCGTCGTCCGGCCGGTGCAGCCAGCTCAGCGTGGGCGCGGTCACCCCCGCGTCGCGCAGGGCCAGCGCCTCGGCCACCGAGGTCACCCCCAGCCAGCGGGCGCCGGCGTCCAGCGCGGCACGGGCCACCCGCACCGCGCCGTGGCCGAACCCGTCCGCCTTCACCACGGCCATCAGGTCGGTGCCGGTGACCGAGGCGATGGCCCGCACGTTGTCGGCGATCGCCCCGAGGTCGACAATCGCCTCGGCCAGGGTGCTCATCCGGACGCCCCCGCCCGGCGCGGGCCGGGGAGCGCGAACAGCCAGCCGGCACGAACCGCCAGCAGCCCGCGATGCACGGCCAGGCTCAGCCCGATCACCGACCCGGTGAGCAGAATCGGATAACCGAGCACGATCAGGCCCTGAGCGGACCGATCCAGCCCGGAAACCGGTACGAGCAACAGCCGGTGCAGCAGGGCCAGGACCGGCATGTGGATGACGTAGATCGGCAGCGTGATGCGGCCGAGCCTAGCCAGCGGCTCGCTGAATGCCGACCATCGGGCCAGCCGGGCAGCGGCGGTTATGCCGAAGATCACTGCCACGACCGAGACCAGCGTCCACACGCCGAACCACTGCTGGGCGCCGGCGGCGGCCATCGCGGCGAGCGCGAGCACGTAGGCGCCGGAGGTCACCACGAGGCGGCCTCGGCTGGCGGTGGCCGCCCAGCGCTCGATCTGCGGTCGCAGGGACAGGCCGGCGAGGAAGAAGACCAGGTTCTGGTAGAGGCCGGCACGGTTGCCCGGCGTGTCGAGAAGGCCGGCGGCGGCGATCGCGGACAGCGCCGCGGCGGGTACCAGGACCAGCGCCCGGGGCACCCGACGGGTCGCCTTGGCGATGGTGAAGTACAGCGCGAGCGCGTACAGGTACCAGAGGTTGGACGGCGTGATGGTGAGTTGCTCCAGCAGGCCGCGGGCGGTGGTGGCGCGGTCGGTCGGCAGTTGCGGGACGGCGGCGAGGACCGCGGTGTGGATCAGCAGCCAGACGGCGTACAGGTAGAGGAATCCGGCGATCCGGCCGCGGGCGACGACCCGCCACTGCCGTTGCGCGGCGTTCGCCGCGAAGACGCCGGAGATGGTGAAGAACAGCGGCATCCGCAGCGGCAGGAACTGCTCACCCAGCGTTCCCCACAGGCCGGGCACCGGTACGCCCACGTGCCAGTCGATCTGTAGGTAGTCCTTCACCACGACGTGCCACAGCACGACGAGGATGATGCAGACGCCCTTCGCCGCGTCCGCCCACCGCGCCCGGTCCGACCGTCGGCCGGCGGGGACGGTCCCGGTCCCGTACCGGTGGCGAAACCGGACGCGCGTCGCGTCGGGCGGCGTGTCGACGGGCCGGGACTCGGTGGAAGACAACTGTGGGCTCACCCATCCGAAGCTGCCAGCCGGATATCCCCGGGTGATCCACGAATTGTCATGATCCGGTAATGGACCCGGCAAGCCCTCGACGCGTCCCCTAGGCTCGATGCGGAGGTGTCGACCATGAAGCTCGGGCTGCATTACTGGAACTACTCGACCCCGGCCGACCCGGCCGCGATCGCCCCCACCCTGGCGCAGACGGCGACCACCGCCGAGCAGGCCGGCGTCGCGTCGTTCACGGTGATGGACCACTTCTTCCAGATGGACGCGGTGTTCGCCGCCGAGGAGCCCATGCTGGAGGCGTACACCACGCTGGGCTACGTCGCGGCGAGGACCCAGCGGATGACGTTGGGCGTGCTGGTCACCGGTGTGATGTACCGGTACCCGGGGTTGCTGGCCAAGACCGTGACGACCCTCGACGTGCTCTCCGGAGGCCGGGCCCGCCTCGGCATCGGCGCCTCCTGGTACGAGCGCGAGCAGCTCGGGCTGGGCGTACCGGTGGTGCCGGTGGCCGAGCGGTTCGAGCGGCTGGAGGAGACGCTGCGCATCTGCCTCCAGATGTGGAGTGCCGACGACGGCCCGTTCGACGGGCAGCACTACCGGCTCGCCGAGACCATCAACTCACCGCAGCCGTTGAGCCGCCCGCACCCACCCATCATGATCGGTGGCGGAGGCGAGAAGAAGACTCTGCTGCTGGTGGCGCGCTATGCCGACGCCTGCAACCTGTTCGGCCGTGCCGGTGTCGACGACGTGGCGCGCAAGCTGGACGTGCTGCGCGGGCACTGCGCCGCCGAGGGCCGCGACTACGACACCATCGAGAAGACGGTGGTCGCCTCCCGGTCGCCGCTTGACGACACCGACGCGTTCCTCGCCGAGGTCACCGACTACGCGGCGCTCGGGGTGACCGAGGTGCAGGTGACGCCGGATCGGCACCCGGTCGATTTCGCCCAGCGGCTCGGCGACGAGGTGCTGCCGCGGTTGGCCGACGTCGGCTGAGCCCGCTGCGCGAAATTCGGTGGTCGTGGGGCTGTCCGCGGTCCAGCGGGGCCCGCCGTGCTCACCAACGAACAGATCATCGGACAGGCCCTGGACCGGATCGAGGCAGGCCGGACAGAAACGACACGGTCGCCTCGCGTACGGGAAGGTCGGCGGCATATGTGTCGCTCGTAGCGACGCAGAACCTCGATGACGGTGATTCCGGGAAGGACCACCTTCATGCCGGGGTTCTGCGTCTTCTCGTTGCACCGCAATCCGGGCGCGTCCGGACCGCCGATCGAGCCAGCTACTCGAAGTCCTTACTCGGAAAGGCCCAGTGGGGGATCAGCAGGGGGTCAGCTGCCAGGTCACCTTCGTCACGTTGACCGGTATATACAGGTCGCCCCCGGTCCCGCCGGCAGGAGCGCAGTTTTTGAAGGGAATCGACGAGCCGAAAGTGAACCCGGAGATTACGGCGTCGCGGCCTGTGCCGTTGTAGAAGTTGAATCCCTGGATGCTGCCGGTCCACTCGCTGTTGGTCGTCAGAGACGGCGTCTCCACGGGACCCTGCGGCGGGTGGTTCCAGTTGGGCCAGATGCAGAGCATGCCCTGCGGGCAGTTCCCGGACCCCCAGGCTTGTATCGACACTCCGGGTGCTGCCGCCGAGGCGGTGGGGGCGGCGGCCAGCACGCCCGCGACGGATGCGGCGATGGCGATGGCGATGGGTTTCAACAGCACGGTTCACCTGCTTTAGATAGATTCTTGTAGATGCAAATTTAAACTACCGGCGGAAAATTGACACGTCAAGCACCTGAAACGACGTAGTCCGGCGGGTCAGTCGGAAGCCGGCGTCCACCTGTGTCTGATGACGATTGAGGTAGTTTCAGGCGCCGGCACGGACCACCTGCGGTGGACCCGGAGATGACAGCCTGAGCACGGGCGAGGGCTGTCCTCCGCAGTGCGGGAGGACAGCCCTCGCCGGTGATCGGTCAGGCGACTCGGTGACGGGTCAGGCGACCGAGGCCGGGAACCGTTCCCACACCCGGTGCGCGGCCATCAGCTGCTGCACGGCCGCCAGCGCCTCCGGACCGGAATTCGCCGCCACGATGCCGGGGGTGCCGGCGACGCCGGCCTGCTCCAGCACTGTGACGCCGGCGCCCCAGGCACCGATCGCCTTGGCGTGCCGCCAGCACTCCTCGACGAGCAGCAGCACGCGGGGATCCACTGCGGCCGGCCCCGGCTTACCCGCCTTGGCGTCGCGGGCCGGGGTGGCATCGGGCGCGGGCGCCGGCGCTCCGGCCAGCAGGACCGCGTCGAACTCGACGGACCGGCCGGTGGCGAAGGTGCGCTGCACCGGCAGGTCACCGACCAGACCGCCGTGCGGGGCGATCAACAGCGGCACCATGCCCGCCGCGAAGACAGCCCGCCGGACCTCGTCGACCCCGTCCAGGTCGCCGGCGGGGTCGACGACGATTCCGACGGTACGACCGTCACTCGGCCACTCCCGGCCGACCTGCGACAGCGCCGGGCTGGGCGTGACGTCGGCGAGCGGTGCCGTCGGCTGTGGAGCGGGCAGGCCCAGACCGGTGGCGACCTGTTCGCAGAGCACCGGGTCGATGTTGGCGAGGCTCTGGAGCTGACGTTCCTTGATCGCCTGGTGATAGCACTTGCCGAGTTCGAAGGTGTACGCCCGGATGATGTGTTCCTTCTCGACCGGCGACATACTCAGCCAGAACAGGCGTACCTGGCTGTAGTGGTCGTCGAACGAGGCCGGGTTGGCGCGTACCTTCGGTGCCTGCGCCACGGTGACCGGCACGTCGACGAAGGCGTGTTCGGCGTCCCCGGCGGGGAACGGGTTGCCGCCGTCGAGCGAGTTCGGCCGGTACGGTGCCACGCCCGCGTGCACGGCGTGCTGGTGGAAGCCGTCGCGCAGCATGTCGTTGACGGCCGCGTGTGGGCGGTTGATCGGGATCTGCGCGAAGTTGGGCCCGCCCAGCCGGGTGAGCTGCGTGTCGACGTACGAGAAGAGTCGGCCCTGCAACAGCGGGTCGTTCGTGACGTCGATGCCCGGCGGCAGGTGGCCCAGGTGGAAGGCGACCTGCTCGGTCTCGGCGAAGAAGTTCGTCGGTGTCCGGTTGAGCACCAGCCGGCCGATCGGCTGCACCTCGGCCAGCTCCTCCGGCACGATCTTCGTCGGGTCGAGCAGGTCGATGCCGGCGAAGGTCTCCTCCGGGGTGTCGGGGAAGACCTGGATGCCCAGCTCCCATTCGGGGTACGCGCCGGCCTCGATCGCGTCGTAGAGGTCCCGCCTGTGGAAGTCCGGGTCGAGGCCGCCGAGTAGCTGCGCCTCCTCCCAGGTCAGGGAGTGCACGCCGAGCTTCGGCTTCCAGTGGAACTTGGCCAGCACCGTCTCCCCGGCCTCGTTGACGAGGCGGAAGGTGTGCACGCCGAAGCCCTCCATCGTCCGGTACGAGCGCGGGATGCCCCGGTCGGACATGTTCCAGATGGTGTGGTGCTGTGCCTCGGTGTGCAGCGACACGAAGTCCCAGAAGGTGTCGTGTGCGCTCTGCGCCTGGGGGATCTCCCGGTCGGGGTGCGGTTTGCCCGCGTGGATGATGTCGGGGAACTTGATCGCGTCCTGGATGAAGAAGACCGGCATGTTGTTGCCGACCAGATCGAAGGTGCCCTCGTCGGTGTAGAACTTCGTCGCGAAGCCCCGGGTGTCCCGGACCGTGTCGGCCGAGCCCCGCGAGCCGAGCACCGTGGAGAACCGCACGAAGACCTCGGTCTCGCGCCCCTTCTTGAGGAAGCCGGCCCGGGTGACCGCCTCGGCGGTGCCGTACGCGGTGAACACGCCGTGCGCGCCGGCACCGCGGGCGTGCACCACGCGCTCCGGAATGCGTTCGTGGTCGAAGTGCGTGATCTTCTCCCGCAGGTGGTGGTCCTGGAGGAGCACCGGCCCCCGTGGGCCGGCCTTGAGTGAGTGGTCCGTGTCGCGCAGCCGCGTGCCGTTCGCGGTCGTGAGGTAGGCGCCCTGCTGACCGTTCGCGGTGGTCGGTGCGCCGGTCTCGGCTCCGGTCGGCGTCCGCGTCTGCGGTGCGCCCTGCTCCGGCTTCGGTGGCAGCGGGTCGTGCGGCGTCGTCGGCTCCTCGACGCTCGGTGGCGCGCTACCAGGTGCACCGGGGACATCCGGGGTCAGGGCGTCGGCGATCTTTCCCGAGGCCGTCTTCACGGCGTTCTTGACCGCCTCGGCGGGCTTGCTCTTTTCCACTGAACGAACCTCTCGATGGAGCTGTACGGGCAGGCGAGTGCCCTGCTACCCCTGGTCAGGGCGTCGAAACACGCATGGTGTCGGCAACCTGCGGCGGGACTGGTGATTTCGCCGATGCGCGGACCGGTGGAGAGGAAAAAACTGACTTACGTCGATATCCCTCGACCCTAGGGAGTGCCCGACGTGTCCTCACCAACCACCACCCGTCCCCGTTCCGTCGTAGCCCGTCTCGCGGTGGCCGCCGTCCTGGTCGCCGGCGGCGTCCTCTCCGGCCCGACCGGCGCCGCGCAGGCCGCGGGCCCGTACGAGCGGGGCCCCGCCCCGACCACCGCGATCCTGGAGGCCAGTCGCGGCCCGTTCGCGACGGCTTCGCAGAGCGTGTCGTCGCTGAGCGTCACCGGCTTCGGCGGCGGCGTCATCTACTACCCGACAAGCACCAGCGAGGGCACCTTCGGCGCCATCGCCATCTCGCCCGGCTACACCGCCGCCTGGTCCAGCATCAGCTGGCTGGGGCCCCGGATCGCCTCGCACGGTTTCGTGGTGATCGGCATCGAGACCAACACCCGGCTCGACCAGCCGGACAGCCGGGGCCGGCAGTTGCTCGCCGCGCTCGACTACCTCACCCAGCGCAGCTCGGTCCGCACCCGGATCGACAGCAGTCGACTCGCGGTGGCCGGGCACTCGATGGGTGGCGGTGGCACCCTGGAGGCGGCCTCGTCGCGGCCGTCGTTGCAGGCCGCGGTGCCGCTCGCGCCGTGGAACCTGGACAAGAGCTGGTCCGAGCTGCGGGTGCCCACGCTGATCATCGGTGGCGAGAGCGACACCGTCGCGCCTGTCGCGTCGCACTCGGTGCCGTTCTACAACAGCATCCCGGCCTCCGCCGAGAAGGCGTACCTGGAACTGAACGGGGCGAGCCACTTCTTCCCGCAGACGACGAACACGCCCACCGCCCGGCAGATGGTGGCCTGGTTGAAGCGGTTCGTCGACGACGACACCCGCTACGAGCAGTTCCTCTGCCCCGGCCCGAGCGGTTCACAGATCGAGGAGTACCGCAACACCTGTCCCAGCGCCTGACGGCGGTCCCGGGGCGGTCGCCGCTGGCGGCCGCCCCGTCCGCGTGGGTTCAGGAGCATCGAAGGTCTTGACGCCAAACCCGAGAAACGTACACTGCGAGTGTAAATAAACACCCGCCACAACAGGGGGATGGGTGATGGAGCGCGGCCTCGAACTGCACCACATCGGCGTCCGTTTCGGCGGCCTCACCGCTCTCGACGACGTCTCACTGCGGGTGCCGCCCAACCGGGTGGTGGGCGTGATCGGGCCCAACGGCGCCGGCAAGACCACGCTGTTCAACGTGATCTGCGGGTTCGTCGCGCCGGAGACGGGTTCGCTCACCCTGGACGGCCGACCGCTGCGGCCCCGGCCGCACCGGCTGACCCGGCTGGGCATCGCCCGGACCCTGCAGGGCACCGGGCTCTTCGCCGGTCTGACCGTGCTGGAGAACGTGCTGACCGGCGCCACCCACACCGCCCGTGCGGGTTTCGTCCCGGCCCTGCTCGGGCTGCCGGCCAGCGACCGCGACGAGCGCCGGCTGCGCCGCGACGCCCTGGACATCCTCGACGACCTGGGGATCGCCGACCACGCTGAGGCCGCACCCACCACACTGCCCTTCGCCGTACGCCAGCGGGTCGCCCTGGCCCGCGCGCTCGCCGCCCGGCCCCGGCTGCTGCTGCTCGACGAGCCCGCCGGTGGCCTCGGCGCCGACGACATCGCCGAGCTGGCCGCGCTGATCCGGCACCTGCCCCGGCGTGACGACGACCCCTGCGCGGTGCTGCTCGTCGAGCACCACATGGACCTGGTGATGGCGGTCTGCGACGAGCTGGTGGTGCTCGACTTCGGCCGGGTGATCGCCGCCGGCACCCCGGACGAGATCCGTGACGACCCGGCGGTCACCGACGCCTACCTCGGTGCCGCCGTCGAGGAGGTCACCCCATGACCGCGCCCGACCTGCTCGTGGTGCGCGGGTTGGTGGCTGGTTACGGTGCCGCGCCGGTGTTGCGGGCCATCGATCTCACAGTCGCGGCCGGCACGATCGCCGCGGTCGTCGGCGCCAACGGCGCCGGCAAGACCACCCTGCTGCGCGCGCTCTCCGGCATGATCCGTCCGGCCGCCGGCCAGGTGCTCCTCGCCGGGGAGGAGCTGCGGGGTACGCCGGTGGAGCAGCTCGTCCGGCGCGGCATGGCGCACGTGCCGGAGGGGCGGGGCGTGATCAGCGAGTTGACAGTCGACGAGAACCTGCGGCTCGGCGGGCTGTGGCGGCGTGATCGGGCCGACGCCGGTCGGGCTCTCGACGAGGTCTACCAGCTCTTCGAGCCGCTGGCCCGCCGCCGCCGGCACCTGGGCCACCAGTTGTCCGGCGGTGAGCGGCAGATGCTCGCGCTCGGTCGGGCTCTGGTCGGTCGACCCCGGCTGCTGCTGCTCGACGAGCCGTCGCTGGGCCTGGCGCCGCGGGTGGTCGCCCGGACCATGGCCCTGCTGCGCCAACTGCGTGACAGTACCGGCCTGACCGTCCTGCTCGTCGAGCAGAACGTGCGCAGCGCACTCGCCGTCGCCGACCAGGGCGTCGTGATGTCCCTCGGTCGGGTGGTGATCGCCGCGCCCGCGGTGAAGCTGCGCGACGACGTCGACCTGCGCCACGCGTACCTCGGTTTCTGACCACCACCACCTCGTCCCCCGGAGGGAGGACTGTTGGACCGCTTCGTCTTCCTCACCGTCGACGGCCTGTCCCGGGGCGCGGTGTACGCCGCGTTCGCGCTGGCCCTGGTGCTCATCTGGCGGGCGGCGCGGGTCGTCAACTTCGCCCAGGGGGCGATGGCCGTCGCCGCCGCGTACGTCGCCTACACCGTCTCGACCGCGACCGGGTCCTACTGGCTGGGTTTCGTGGTCGCGATCGTCGCCGGCCTGCTGCTCGGCGCGCTTGTGGACCGGGTCGTGATGCGCCACGTCGACCACGCCTCGCCGCTCAATCCGGTGATCGTGGCGCTCGGTCTGGTGCTGCTGATCCAGGCCGTGCTGGGCATGCTGTACGGCAACGAGTTCCGCCCGGCCGAGGCGCCGTTCGACAGGTCCGCGCTCACCGTGGGCGGGGTGGCCGTGCTGTCGCCGTACGACCTGTTCGTCTTCGCCACGATCGGGGTGGTGGTCAGTGGTCTGGCCTGGATGTTCGCGCGTACCCCGGTGGGGTTGCGGATGCGCGCGGCGGCCTTCGCTCCCGAGGTGTCCCGCCTGCTCGGGGTCAACGTCGGTGGCATGTTGACCCTCGGGTGGGCACTGGCGTCCGGAGTGGGCGCGCTGGCCGCCATGCTGGTCCTGCCGACCGAGTTGGGCCTGCACCCGCACGCGATGGACCTGGTGTTCGTGTCGGCGTTCACCGCGGCGGTGGTGGGTGGGCTGGACAGTCCACCGGGGGCGGTGGTCGGTGGCCTGGTGGTGGGTCTGCTGCTCTCCTACGTGAGCGGGTACGCCGGCAGTGACCTCACGCCGCTCGCGGTGCTGGTCCTGCTGCTGGCGGTGCTGCTGGTCCGGCCGGGTGGGCTGTTCGCGCCGGTCGCGGCGAGGCGGGTGTGAGCGCCACGAGGGCGGCAGCGCCGCCGAGAGAGCAGCTCGTCGACGCGGGTCGGCCCGTCGACCGGCGACGTGGCTCGACCCTGCTGCGGCACCTCGCGGTGGTGCTCGCCGCCGGGTTGCTGCTGGTGGCGGTCAGCTACGCCGTCGAGCCGTTCCGCAACTTCCAGCTCGCCACCGCGGCGGCCTACCTCTGCGCGACCGCCGGGCTGACCGTCCTCACCGGGCTCAACGGGCAACTGTCGCTCGGGCACGGCGCGTTGATGGCCACCGGGGCGTACACAGTGGCTCTGTGTCAGAACGCGTTCGCCGACCGGGGGATGACCGGCGGCTGGCTGCTGCCGCTCTCGCTGGGCGCGGCGATCGTCAGCACTGTCGCGGTGGGCGCGGTGGTCGGTGTGGCGGCGGCCCGGCTGCGCGGCCCCTACCTGGCCGGGGTGACCCTGGCGGTGGCCGTCGTCGTGCCGGCGTTGGCCGTCACCTTCGACGGCGTGTTCAACGGCGAGCAGGGGCTGTCGGTGCCGGTGGAGCCGCCGCCGATGTCGCTCGGCCCGTACTTCCCCTACGAGCGGTGGCAGCTGTGGCTCACCGGCGCGGCCACCCTGCTCGCGCTGCTGCTGCTGGCGAACCTGATCCGCAGCCGGTACGGGCGCACCTTCCGGGCGGTCCGCGACGACGAGGTGGCGGCCCGTCTGGCCGGCATCCACGTGGCCCGTACCCAGGTTCTCGCGTTCGTGGTCAGCGCCGCCACCGCCGGGCTCGGCGGGGCGTTGCTGGCGGTGCTCGCGCAGAGCGTCTCGCCCGGGGCGTTCTCGCTGACCCTGTCGCTGTTCCTGCTGATGGCCGTGGTGATCGGCGGTCTCGGCCGGCTCACCGGGGCGCTGTGGGGGGCCGTCCTGCTTGTCGCCCTGCCCGACCTCACCCACTCCCTGACCGACCTGCTCACCCTCTCACCCGCGGTGGCGCAGCGGCTGGAGGGCAATCTGCCGCTGGCGATCTTCGGCCTCACCCTGATCGTCGTCATGATCGCCGCACCCGGTGGCATACAGGGGCTGTTGTCCCGTCTTGGTCGGCGCCTGCGGGCCCGGCGTTCCTGAGCTGCTCCGCGCCCGGCTCTCGGCCGGGCGTACCACCACCCACACCGTTCCCCCGAACCGGACCGAGAAAGGTCGGTGTTCTCCATGCACCGTTTGGCACAACGTGGTCTCGCGATCGCCAGCACCATCGCCCTGTTGGCCGCCGCCGCTGGTTGCAGCGGTGACGACGGCTCCGGTCCCGGCGGCGCGTCGGTGCCGGGCGTCACCGACACCGAGATCGTCGTCGGCACCCACATGCCGCTCACCGGGCCAGCCTCGGCCGGCTACTCGAAGATCGCCCCGGCGACGAAGGCGTACTTCGACTACGTCAACGCCAACGGCGGTGTGCACGGTCGGAAGATCACCTACAAGATCATGGACGACGGCTACAACCCGGCGAACACCCAGCAGGTGGTCCGCCAGCTCGTCCTCCAGGACAAGGTCTTCGCCGTCCTCAACGGTCTGGGGACGCCGACGCACAGCGGGGTGCTCGACTTCCTGAAGAGCAACCGCGTGCCGGACCTGTTCGTCGCCTCCGGCAGCCGCAGTTGGGACCAGCCGGACAAGTATCCCGGCACGTTCGGGTTCAACCCGGACTACACGGTGGAGGGCAAGATCCTGGCCAACTACGCCAAGACGAACCTGGCCGGCCAGAAGGTCTGCTTCCTCGGCCAGGACGACGACTTCGGCCAGGACAGCCTGGCCGGTGTGGAGAAGGTGCTCGGCGCCGGCGCCGTGGCGGTCAAGCAGACCTACGTCACCAGCAACACCAACGTGGCACCGCAGATCGGCGCGTTCAAGGCGGCCGGTTGCCAGGTCGTCGTGCTCGCCACAGTGCCCGGCTTCACCGCGCTGTCCGTCGGCACCGCCGCGCGGCTGGGCTTCAAGCCGCAGTGGCTGGTCTCCAACGTCGGCGCCGACCACCCGACCCTGGCCAAGCAACTCGACAAGGCCGCCCCGCTGCTGGAGGGCATGGTCGGCGCCAACTACCTGCCGATGCAGAACGACACCGCGAACCCGTGGATCCAGCTTTTCGCGAAGGTCAACAAGGAGCACAACGGGGACGCGCCGTTCGACGGCAACACCGTCTACGGCATGTCGGTCGGCTACCTCTTCGTCCAGACGTTGCTCGCCGCCGGCAAGGGCCTCACCCGGGAGAAGATGCTGGAGGCGGTGCGGAAGGGCGGCTTCCAGGGCCCCGGGCTGGTGCCGCTGCGCTTCTCCGCCACCGACCACTCCGGGTACGGCGGGCAGCGGCTGAGCCGGGTGAGCGGGGGAGTGCAGAGCTACTTCGGGCCGGCGTACGAGACCGACGAGGCGGACGGCCCGGTCAACGAGTACACGGCCGCCCAGGCCGCGCCCCCAGCGAACGGACTACCCACGGCCCCGTAAGCCCCTCCCCACTCCGCGACTTGCACCTTCTGTCCCCGCACACTGTGTATTCCACGCGTTTCAGCGACAGGAAGTGCACGATCGGCGCGGCTCTGAGCTGGTGGCGTCCGGCCGGGCGTGGTCACACGTGACCATGCCCGGCCGGACGCCTGCGTGTTCCGTGCGACGTTGACCGGCACCGATGCTGCTCCTACTATCTGCATTGTGAGTGCAGATTATGGATGACCGCGCCGGTGGTCGGTCCGGGCCCGCTGATCACCGCTTGTCTAGAATCGGCGGTGCGTCGGGGGACGCCAGGGCAGTGAAGGGGCGGGGGCGGATGGACGGGGTCGACGTCGTGGGTCGGGTCGACGGGCGCACCGCCCGTGCCGAGCGCACCCGCGCGGCCATCGTCGAGGCGCACCTCGCGCTCATCTCCGAGGGTGACCTGCGCCCGACAGGGGAACGCATCGCCGAGCGGGCCGGCATCTCGCTGCGGACGCTCTGGACCAACTTCAAGGACATGGAGACGCTCTTCGAGGCCAGCGGCGCGGAGGTGCTCCGGCAGCAGGACGCGGCCCATCGGCGTATCTCACCGGGCCTGCCGCTGGCGAAGCGGGTCGACGCGTACTGCCGGCAGCGGGCCCGGTTGCTCCAGCTCATCGCGGCGTCGGCGCGGGCCGCCCAGATGCGCGAGCCGGTCTCCGAGCAGCTGCACCGCAACCGTCTCAAGCACATCGAGCGGGTCCGCCACGAGGTCGAGGAGCTCTTCGCCGTCGAGCTGGCCGCGGCCGGGTCGGGGCGGGAGCAGTTGCTCCACGCCCTGGTGACGGCGAGCACGTGGCAGGCCTGGTCGATGTTGCGCTACGGCCTCGGGCTCGGCGTGGACCAGGCCCGCGCGGTGATGACCCGGACGGTGGGCGCCCTGCTGGCCGAGGTCACGGCCGACTGATTTCCGGCTCGGCCCGATATCGCCTCCTCTTTCCATTCGGTTACCAATAGGTGACACTTCATGCATGGTTGCTGCATCGAGAGTGCAACTAACCGTGCTGCGTGGCCGGGACGACGAATGCCACGCCGTCCGGCGCCTGCTCGACGGCGTGACCGACGGTGGCGGCGCCCTGCTGCTGCACGGCGAACCGGGCTCGGGTCGCACCGCGCTGCTCGCCCACGCCCACCGCTACGCCGCCGACTGCACAGTCCTCGCCGCGAGCGGCCTGGCCGAGGAGGCCGCGCTGCCGTACGCGGGGCTGCAACGACTGCTCGACCGGGTGCCGCACCACGCCGCGGCCCTGCCCACGCCACAGCGCGACCTGCTCCGGCGGGCGCTGGGCGGGAACGGTTGCCCGGCCCACCGTCGGCTCGCCCTGTCGATGGCAGTGCTCGGGCTGCTCGCCGACGCGGCACGGGACCGCCCGCTGCTCGTCACCATGGACGACGTCGACCGCGGTGACCCCCTGACCGCGCAGGTGCTGGCCGTCGTGGCGCGTCGGCTGCGCGACCTACCGGTTGTCGTCCTGCTCACCGCGGACGTCGCGGTCACCGTCGACGGGATACCGGCGCAGCGCCTCCGGCCGCTCGACAAGCGCGCCAGCGTCGCCCTCCTCACCGACCGGCTACCCGAGCGGCCCGCCGCGTCGGTCGTGACCGCGCTGGCGGCGGTCGGCGGGGGCAATCCGCAGGCACTGGTGGACCTCGCCGAGATGCTCAGCCCCGCACAGTGGCGTGGGGAGGAGGCGCTGCCCGCCGCGCCACCGGCGGACGGCGCGCTGGGTCGCGCGTACCAGGCCCGTCTGGACCGGTTGTCGCCGGACACCCGCCGGATGCTGCTGCTCGCAGCGCTCGACGCCGACGGTGCGCCGGGCACGCTGATCCGCGCCGCCGCAGCCGCCGGCACCGAGGTCGAGGCGCTCGCCCCGGCGGAGGTCGCCGGCCTGGTCCGCGTCGAGCCGCAGGGCGTCACCTTCCCCCAGCCGCTGGTCCGCACGATGATCGCGGCCAGTGCGCCACTCGCCGAGCGTCGCGCCGCACACCGTCTCCTCGCCGGGGTGCTGGTCGCGGACGGGCAGCGGCTGCGCCGGGCGATGCACCTCGCCGCCGCCACGGCAGGTGCCGATCCGGCTCTGGCCGCGGAGTTGGAGGAGGCGGCCTCGGGTGGAGCCGGCGGCTGGGCGGTGGCCTCGGAGGCGCTGCGCTGGGCGGCCGACCTCAGCGATCATCCGGCCCAGACGGCCGCCCGGCTGCTGAGTGCCGCCGACTACGCCTGGGTCGGCGGGCAACCCGAGGTGGTCCGGCCGCTGCTCGACCGCCTGCGCACCGTGTCCACGGACCCGGCCGTGCGGGGTCGCGCCGACCTGCTGCGCGGTGAGGTGGAGCTGCGCTGCGGCGCGGCGTCGGACGCGTCGGCGAGGCTGCTGAGCGCCGCCGAAGCGGTGGCCGACAGTGATCGGGCCCTGGCGTTGTCCGGGTTGGTCCGCGCCGGCGAGGCCGTCTGTTTCGCCGGCGACCAGTACCGGTACGCCGAGGTCGGCCGGCGGGCGCTGGCCCTACGGCGACCGACCGACCCGCCGGCGATGGAGCTGATGGGCAGCCTGGTCGCCGGGGTGGCGGCGACCCTGCGCGGCGACCACGAGCGGGCCGGGCCCACGCTGCGCCGCGCCGTCGTGCTGGGCGGTCGGTTGAGCGGTTCGGCGGTGACCCCCACCGCGCTCACCTGCGCCGCGGCAGCCGGCCTGGTGGTGGCAGTGGACGGCGCGGCGCACCGGCTCGCCGAGCGTGCCGTCGCGCTGGCCCGGGATCGGGGCGAGGTGTTCATGCTGCCCCGGGCCCTGGAGTTGCGGGCGATCGCCGAGTACTGGCAGGGCCGGCACGAGGCGGCGGCGGAGACCTCCCGCGACGGGTTACGGGTCGCCCGTGCCACGGGTCAGGTCAACTACGCCAACGTCCATCTGGGCCTGCTCGCCGTGCTCGCCGCGATCCGGGCCGACCGCGACACCAGCCTGCGGCAGATCCGGGAGATCGGCGGGTCGCCGACGCCGGGCAGCCGCCCGCACGCGCTCGCCGGGTGGGCGCTGGCGGTGCTCGACCTCATCGAGGGCCGGCACGCCGAGGCCGCGGACCGGCTGGCGTCGCTGGCTCGGCTCGGCACCGGCCGGGGTCAGGTCCTCGTGCAGGTGATGGCGACGCCGTACCTGGTGGAGGCGGCGGCGCACCTGGCACACCGACCGGCGGCCGCAGCCGCGCTCGCCGTGTTCGACAGGTGGGCCAGCAGCACGGCGAGCCCGTTGCGCCGGGCCCTGTCCGCCAGGTGTCACGCGCTCCTCGCGCCTCGGGGCAGTGCCGAGGCGGAACGGCACTTCCAGGCGGCGCTGCGGCTGCACCCGATGGAGGCCGGCACGTTCGAGCTGGCCCGTACCGAGCTGCTCTTCGGCCAGGAGCTGCGTCGCAGCCGCCGCCCGCGCGACGCGCGTACGCACCTGCACCAGGCCCGGGAGATGTTCAGCCTGCTCGGGGTGGCGTGCTGGGCCGAGCGGGCCACCACGGAGCTGCGGGCGGCGGGGGAGTCGGTCGGTGCGCCGGACCTGCCGGCGGCGCGGCTGCTGACCGGCCAGCAACTGCGGATCGCCGAGCTGGTCGCGGAGGGCGCCACCAACCGGGAGATCGCCGTCCGGATGTTCCTCTCGATCCGCACGGTCGACCACCACCTGCGCAACGTGTTCCACCGTCTCGGCATCCGCTCGCGCACCGAGCTGGTCCGCGCGTTCGCGGGCGAGCGGCACGCCGGGCTGGCCTCCGACAGGTGACCCGGGGCCCGCTCTGGACGACTTAAACTACCACCGCTAGTTTGATGGCCATGGACCTCACCCTCTCCGCCGAGCAGACCGCGGTCCGCCAGCTGGCCGCCGAATTCGTCGACCGCGAGCTGGTGCCGCACGCCGCCGCCTGGGACCGACACGAGTCGGTCGACCCGGCCATCGTCGGCCTGCTCGGCGACCTGGGCTTCCTCGGGCTGACCATCGCCGAGGCCGACGGCGGCTCCGGCGGCGACCACCTCGCGTACTGCCTGGTCCTGGAGGAGCTCGGCCGGGGCGACTCGGCGGTGCGCGGCATCGTCTCGGTCTCCCTCGGCCTGGTCGCGAAGTCGATCGCCGCCCACGGCTCGGCCGAGCAGCGAGCCGAGTGGCTGCCCCGGCTCTGCGCCGGCACCGCCCTCGGCTGTTTCGCGCTCACCGAGCCGGACAGCGGCTCGGACGCGGCCGCGCTGCGCACCCGAGCGGTCCGCGACGGCACCGACTGGCTGCTCACCGGCACGAAGACGTTCATCACCAACGGCACCACCGCCGACGTCGCGCTGGTCTTCGCCCGCACCGGCGGCCCGGGGCACCGGGGCATCACCGCGTTCCTGGTGCCCACCGACAGCCCGGGGCTGGCCCGCCGGGAGATCCACGGCAAGCTGGGCCTGCGCGGCCAGGCCACCGGCGAGTTGCGCTTCGACGAGGTACGCGTGCCCGACACGGCCCGTCTCGGCGTCGAGGGCGGCGGGTTCCGCCTGGCCCTGGCCACCCTCGCCAAGGGTCGGATGTCGGTGGCCGCCGGATGCGTCGGCATCGCCCAGGGCTGCCTGGACGCGGCTGTCGGTTACGCCGGGCAGCGCACCCAGTTCGGCAAACCCATCGCCGGGCACCAACTCGTCCAACAACTGCTCGCCGCCATCGCCGTGGACACCGCCGCCGCCCGGCTGCTGGTCTGGCAGGTGGCCGACCTGATCGACAGGGGCCAGCCGTACGCCACCGAGGCCTCGATGGCCAAGCTCTTCGCCAGCGAGGCCGCCGTCCGCGCGGCCAACAACGCGGTCCAGGTCTTCGGCGGGTACGGCTACATCGACGAGTACCCGGTCGGCAAGTACCTGCGGGACGCGCGGGTCGCCACCCTCTACGAGGGCACCAGCCAGATCCAGCAGCTTCTCATCGGACGCGCGCTCACCGGCGTCAACGCCTTCTAGATTCAAGGAGACCTGCCGTGCGAGTCTTCGCCTCGTTCGACGAGTTGACCGCCGCCGTCGGCGAGACCCTGGGGCCCGGTCCGTGGGAACGGATCGAGCAGAGTCGCGTCGACCTCTTCGCCGACGCCACCGACGACCACCAGTGGATCCACGTCGATCCGGTGCGGGCCGCGTCGGGGCCGTACGGCGGGACCATCGCCCACGGGTACCTGACGTTGTCGCTGCTGCCGGCGCTGGCTGGACGGCTCTACCGGGTGCAGGGGGTGGCGATGGGGGTCAACTACGGGCTGAACCGGGTGCGTTTTCCCGCCCCGGTGCCGGTCGGTGCCGCCGTCCGGGCCACCGCCACCCTCGCCGAGGTGTCCCCGGTGACCGGCGGCGTGCAGGTGGTCGCGACGGTCACCGTGGAGAGCGACAGCGCGGCAAAGCCCGTCTGTGTGGCCGAGACCGTCAGCCGGCTCTACCTCGCGACGAGTTGACGGCCGTCCAGCTCGGACCTGCCTTGCGGAGAAGTTCCGGAATTTGCGGCCCTTAATCCGCCGCTGCTTGATCCCGCTCGTCGGCTCCCGACACTTCGGCCCTGCCGAAGGGCCGCTCACCTGGACGGTGCTCGACTCGGCTGCTGAACGGCGTCCCGCGAGTCTCGTAAAACTTCCGGAAATTGTTGCTCGTCAATGAGCGGCGCTGACATACTCCACATCCATCGGAGTCGATGATCTGGGGCTTGTGCCTCTTCCCGGGCGCCCCCGCGTGCGTGGTCCCGACCCGATACCCCACCACCCACCGGGGTGCCGCGTCAGACACCCCGTCCGGGTCCACCGGAAGGAAAAGACATGACCGAGAGGTGCCACGGGGACACCCGCCCACCGACGGGCCCACGAGCGCGTACGGCTATCGTCCTCGCCGCCGCGGCTCTGCTCGCCGCGACAGGTGCCGCGTTCCTGCCGAGCACGGCGAGCGCCGGAACCACACTTGGCGCGTCCGCCGCCGAGAAGGGCCGCTACTTCGGTACGGCGGTGGCCGCGAGCCGGTTGAGCGACAACGCGTACACCACGATCTTGAACCGTGAGTTCAACATGGTCACGGCCGAGAACGAGATGAAGATGAACGCCACCGAGCCGCAGCAGGGCCGGTTCAGCTACGGCGCGGCGGAGCAGATCGTCAACCACGCGCGCAGCCGCGGCATGAGCGTGCGGGGCCACACCCTCGCCTGGCACTCGCAACAGCCGGGCTGGATGGAGAGCATGAGTGGCAGTGCGCTGCGGCAGGCGATGCTCAACCACGTGACGCAGGTGGCCACTCACTTCCGGGGCCAGGTGGTCGCGTGGGACGTGGTGAACGAGGCGTTCGCCGACGGCAGCTCCGGGGGCCGCCGTGACTCGAACCTGCAACGCACCGGCAACGACTGGATCGAGGCGGCGTTCCGGGCGGCGGACGCCGCCGATCCGAACGCGAAGCTGTGTTACAACGACTACAACACCGACAACTGGACGCACGCGAAGACCCAGGGCGTGTACAACATGGTGCGGGACTTCAAGGCCCGTGGCGTACCGATCGACTGCGTCGGTTTCCAGTCGCACTTCAACAACAACTCGCCGTACGTGAGCAACTACCGCACCACGCTGTCGAGCTTCGCCGCGCTGGGCGTCGACGTGCAGATCACCGAGCTGGACATCCAGGGCGCTCCGGCGAACACCTACCGCAGCGTGGTGGAGGACTGCATGGCCGTGCCCCGTTGCAACGGCATCACGGTCTGGGGCATCCGCGACAGCGACTCGTGGCTGGCCTCGCAGACCCCGCTGCTGTTCAACAGCAACGGCTCCAAGAAGGCCGCGTACGACGCAGTGCTCGCCGCGCTGAACAACGGCAGCCCGGTCCCGACGACGGCGCCGCCGACGAGCGTCCCGCCGACGAGTGTCCCGCCGACCTCCACGCCGCCGACCTCGGCACCGCCCACCACGCCACCACCCGGCGGCGACTGCACCGCCACGCTCCAGGACAGCACCCGGTGGGGCGACCGGTTCAACAGTCAGGTGACAGTCAGCGGGGCGAGCAACTGGAGCGTCGTGGTGGCCGTCACCCCGCCACAGAAGGTGTCCGCCACCTGGAACGGCAGCCCCAGCTGGGACAGTAGCGGAAACGTCATGACGATGCGGTCGAACGGCAGCGGCGACGTCTTCGGCTTCACCACAATGGCCAACGGCAACTGGACACGCCCGCAGGTGCTCTCCTGCACCGCCTCCTGAGCACCACCGCACGTTGATGGGGCGGCGACGGGATCCCGTCGCCGCCCCATCCTCGGTGAGCACATCGGACCCACACGTCAGCTCAGCGCCGCCGCCTTGCCCAGGAGCACCGAGCGTTCGCGCTGGTTGGCGCAGAGCCGGGCGGCCAGCTCCAGTTCGCTGCGCGCCTCCGTTCGCCGGCCGAGGCGGGCCAGCAGCTCACCGCGTACGGTCGGGACCAGATGCGAGCCGGGGAGCCGGTTCGCGGCGATCAGCTCGTCCACGATGGCCAGGGCCCGCGCTGGAGCCGAGGCCATGGCCACGGCGACGGCCCGGTTGAGCTCGACCACCGGTGAGGGCGTGGCCCGGCCGAGTGCCTCGTAGAGCACCACGATCCGGTCCCAGTCGGTCTCCGCGACCGAGGGTGCCGACGCGTGGGTGGCGGCGATCGCGGCCTGTAGGCCGTACGGGCCGAGGCCGCGAGTCGATGCCCTGGTCAGCGCGGCCAGCCCACGGCGGATCGCCGAGGAGTCCCACAACCGGCGGTCCTGATCCGCGAGCAGGACCGGCGCACCGTCCGGGCCGGTCCGGGCCGGGAAGCGCGCCGCCGTCAGCTCACACAACGCGAGGAGGCCGTGTACCTCCGCTTCGTCCGGCTGCAACGCGGCAAGCGAGCGGGTCAGCCGGACCGCCTCGTACGCGACGTCGGGGCGCAACAGCCGGTCGCCCGAGGTGGCCGTCGACCCTTCGGTGAAGATCAGATAGAGGACGCTGAGCACATCGGCCAGGCGTTCCCGGCGCTCGCCGGCCGGCGGCAGTTCGAACGGCACTCCGGCCGCCGCGATCGTCTTCTTGGCCCGGGTGATGCGGGCCTGCACGGTCGGCACGGGGACCAGGAACGCGCGGGCGACCTCCTCGCTGGACAGGCCGCCGACCACGCGCAGGGTCAGCGCCACCCGGCCCTGCGGGGAGAGCACCGGGTGGCAGCTGACGAACATCAGCGCCAGGACGTCGTCGTCGATGCTGTCGAGATCGACGTCCCTGTCGACCGCCGAGTCGACCGCCAGGTCGGCCGCCAGTAGGGCGTACCGGTCGTGCAGGGCGACCCGGCGGCGAATCGCGTCGATCGCCCGCCGCCGGGCGGCGGCCATCAGCCAGCCGGCCGGGTTGGCCGGAGAAGCACGCGGCCACGACACAAGCGCCTCCGCCACCGCCTCCTGGGCCGCGTCCTCGGCCAGCCCGAAATCGCCGGTGAGCCGGGTCAGCGCGGCGACGATCCGGGCCGACTCGACCCGCCAGACGGCCTCGACGTCGGCCGTACCCATCAGATCTGGCCGTTGCTCTCGCCGCCGGGCGGAACCTCGTCGGCCTCGGCCACCCGCCGGACCTCGATCTTGGACCCGCGGACCGCCGGGAACCGGGTGGCCCACGCGACCGCCTCCTGTTTCGTGGCGACATCGAGCAGGAAATAGCCACCGAACAGTTCCCTGGTCTCGCCGTACGGCCCGTCGGTGACCACCGGGGCCTCGCCGCTGAAGTCGACAACCACGCCCCGGCCCGGATCGTCCAGCCCCTCGGCCGCGACGAGCACACCGGCCCCCATCATCTCCTCGATGAACCGGCCGGTCGCGGCCATCGCCTCGTCGATGGTGGACATCATGGCCGCGTTCGTCTCGTCGGTGCCCCGCATGATCAGCATGTACTTCGACATCGCGTTCTCCTCGTCCGGCGGGGCCGCCTCCGGGCCCGCACACCCCCATGTCGAACGAGCGGCGCGCGGATCGACACGGCAGGTCAATAATCTCCCGCCGGGACGAGGGCCCGTGCTCCGGACGTGGTGCGCGGGGCGCGGTGCCGGGCCCGTGCGACCCGGCACCGCGACAGCATCGTCAGGCGAGGGCGCAGGCGGTGCCGTTGAGGGTGAACGCGGACGGTCGGCCGGCGTTCCCGGTGTGGGTGGCCTGGAAGCCGATGTCGACAGAGGTGCTCGGCGCGATCGTCGCGTTGTAGGAGACGTTACGAGCGGTCACCGCCCCGCTCGTCGGGGAGTAGTCGGCGTTCCAGCCGCCGGTGATGGTCTGCCCGCCCGGCAGCGTGAACGTCAGTGCCCAACCGTTGACCGGCGTGCTGCCCGTGTTGGCCACCGAGACCGCCGCGGTGAGCCCGTTGCCCCAGGCGTTGACCGTGTACGTGACGCGGCACCCGCCGGACGGCGGCGGAGTGGTGGGCGGCGGCGTGGTCGGCGGGGGAGTGGTCGGCGGGGGAGTGGTCGGCGGCGTGTCGCCACCGATGCTGCCGGGCACCGCCCGGAGGGCGTCGTACCAGGCCACGGCCATCTTCCGATAGCCGGTGGCGTTGGGATGCACGCCATCGGCCAGGTCGCTGAGGGTCAGGGCGCGGTACATGTCGACAAGGTGGACGCGTTTGCCGGCGGCGGCCCTGGTCTGCACGATCCCGGGGATCGCGGCGTTGTATCCGCGGACCTGGTTGTCCGCGCCCGACTTCGGGATGATCGTCGCGACGAACACGTCGGCGTTCGGGACGGTGTTGGTGATCCGGTCGACAAGGGTGGCCAGTCGGCCCGGGGCGCCGGAGGTGTCGCCGTACATGTCGTTGGTGCCGATGTGCAGCAGCACGGTCCGGGGATTCGTGGCCCGCAACCAGTTGACCACGTTGTTGTCGATCTGGGCGATGGTCCATCCGGAGTGGCCCTGGTGGTCGTGGTCGCCGAGGCTGGCCGGGCCGTTGAACTGGGAGCCGACGAAGTCGATCCGGTAGCCACCGGCGGTGAACCGCTGCCAGAGCTCGATCCGGTATCCACCCGCGACGTTGAATCCGTCGGTGATCGAGTCACCGAGGGGCATCACTCGTACGCCGCCGTTGGATTCGGCGTTGGCCGGCGTGGTCGCGATGGGTACGGCTGCTGCCATGGCCACGGCCGCGGCCAGGGCCGCCCACCATCGGCGGGCTCGTCGGGGCCTCGTCGTCGCGGCGGCGGTGGGTGACGGAGGGACGGGGTGGCCGAGCGTTGCACTGCTCATGGGACTTCCTCTGGTGGTGAGGGCGCGCGACAACGGCGACGACCAGGAGACGGCCGCCGCCAGGATGCGGTTGGCGGGCTGCGCGCAACGACCAGGAACCCGGACGTCGACACTGGTGGTCGTGGCGCTGCGGCTGGCACTGGTCATCGAGGGGTCGGAGGCGACCGGCCGATGATCAGTGGCGGAAGTGTGCCCTGCACCTCGCCTGACGCACCCTAACGTGTTATCGCTAACATCGGCAATAGATCGGCGTCCGGCTATGAGCATCGCCCCGGGCGGCGCGCGCCTACATGCGGGAGGAGCCAGCCGGGTGCAACGTCGAGTCGAGCCAGCGCAGCTGACGCCGGACGTGCACGGCCTCGCCGCCCTCGTGACCGTTGAACGGGTAGACGTGCATCTCGCGCGCCGGCGGCACCGGGAGCCCGGCCAGGGCCCCGTACTGGTTGTAGGCGGCGAAGCCGGTGCTCGGTGGGCACACGGTGTCCCGCAGCCCGACCCCGAAGTGGGCCGGCGCTGTCGCCCGCCGGGCGAAGCTCACGCCGTCGACGTAGGACAGGGTGCGCCAGACCGCGTCCTGCGCCTCCCGGTGCACGGCCAGGTACCGGGCGATCTCGCCGTACGGCGCGGGTTCGCTGACCTGGACGGCTCGCCGCATGTCGCACAGGAACGGTGCGGTGGTCAGCACCGCCCGGAGGTCGCCGACCAGCCCCGCCACCGCCAGGGCCAGGCCCCCGCCCTGGCTGTTGCCGACAACTGCGACCCGGGCACCGTCGACCCCCGGCAGGGCGCGAACGGCCTCGACCGCCCGGACCGCGTCGGTGATCAGGCGGCGGTAGTGGTAGTCGCGGGGATCGAGGATCCCCCAGGTGACCGGCCAGGGCCCGCCGGGTGCGCCGTGCGGGTCGGCGGTGTCCCCGGCGCCGTACTGCCCCGCCTGGCCCCGGTTGTCCATCAGCAGATGGGCGTACCCGGCCGTCGGCCAGGTCAGCCGCTCGTGGGGCAGGCCGCGACCACGGCCGTAGCCGGCGTACTCGACGACGGCGGGCAGTGGCCCCGCCACCCCGGCGGGGCGGGTGTACCACGCCCGGACCGGGTCGCCGCCGAAGCCCGTGAACGTGACGTCCCAGGTGTCGAGCAGGCGCAGGTCGGTCGGCTCCGGACGGACGTCGACGAGCACCGGCCGGCTGGCCGCATCGAGGCGGGTGTCGCGCCAGAACTCGTCGAAGTCGTCGGGTTCGACGATCTCGGGCGCGTACCGCTGGAGGTCGTCGAGCAGGGCGGCGGAGTGGGGCACGGGTCCTCGCAGGGGCTCGGGTCAGTGCGGGCTGGCGGGGGGTGCGGTGCTGGCGGGGGGTGCGGTGCTCTCCCGGACGACCAACTCGGTCACCAGGTCGATCCGGCTTGTCGCCGGCTCGTTGCCCCGGGTCAGGTCGAGCAGCATCTGGGTGGCGATGCCCGCCATGTCGCGCAACGGCTGGTTGATCGTGGTGAGGGCCGGGTCGGTCCAGGTGGAGACCGGGAGGTTGTCGTACCCGATCACCGACAGGTCCTCGGGCACCCGCAGGCCGCACTGGCGGGCGGCCCGGAGCACCCCCATGGCCTGGATGTCGGAGCCGGCGAAGATCGCCGTGGGTCGAGACGGTCGGCGGAGCAGTTCCAGCCCGTGGGCGTGCCCGGCGCCCGCGGAGAAGCTGCCGTAGCGGATCAGCTCGCGGTCGACGGTGAGCCCGGCCTCGTCGTGGGCCGACTGGAAGCCGGCGGCGCGGGCACGACTACAGAGCACATCGGGCGGCCCGGAGATGATGGCGATCCGTCGGTGCCCCAACTCCAGGAGGTGCCGGGCGGCGAGCAGGCCGCCGTTCCAGTTGTTCGAACCGACGGTGGGTACGGAGGCCGAGGTCGCGCTGTCGGTGTCGACGACGACGAACGGAATGCCCTGACGCCGCAGGTGTTGTTGTTGGGCCGCGGCCAGGTGGGAGAGGACGAACACCACACCCAGCGGGCGGTCGGCGAGAATCGCGTCCAGCCATCGCGCCGGTGGGCGGTGCGCGCCGTCGAGCTGGGCGACCGACATCCCGACGCCGGCCGCGGTGGTCACTGCCTCGACGCCGCGCAGGATCTCCATGGCCCACCCGGTGTCGAACTCGTGGAACACGAGATGGATCCGCCCGCCGCTGGTCGAGGGTCGCCGGGTGCGCCGCTGGTACTTGTGGCGATCGAGACTCGCCTCCACGCGCGCTCTGGTGCCGGGGGCGACGTCGCCACGTCCGTTGAGGACCTTGGAGACCGTGGCGACCGAGACGCCGACATCGTGGGCGATTGTCGCGATGGTGGTGGAGGCGGGTGGGTCGAGCGGGCGGTGCTCTGTCATCGCGGCCCCATACGACATCCGAAAATTTCGGGAGACCCTAACACGATTGGCCGAGTGCGCCAGCCGTTGCGGCGGTCGGCCCGTCCGTTTCGCGGGCCATTTTGCCACTCGTCCACCACGGAGTGCCAATGCTGGAGTCACCGCGTGCGCCGACCGGTACCAGGAGTCCAGTTGGGACCCTTGACACCCATCGATGCGGCACTTAGGTTGCCGAAAAGGTTGCGCAGGCTTCCGGAAAGTTTCGGATCGTGTGAACGTCCGCCACCGAACTGGTTCCACCAGGGCACGGGGATGTGGCCGGAGCTAAGGGGTCATGGCATGAGAAGTCAGTTGCCCGTGGACAGCGACGCCGCGCCGTGGCGCGATCCCCGGCTGTCGCCGACCGAACGGGCCGAGGCGCTCCTGCCGTTGATGACACTCGAAGAGAAGATCGCGCAACTCGTCGGCGTCTGGGTCGGCGCGGACGCCTCCGGCGAGGGTGTCGCCCCCCACCAGTCCGACATGGTCAGCGAACTCCCGCCGTGGAGCACCGTCATCCAGTACGGGTTGGGCCAGCTCACCCGGCCGTTCGGCACCGCGCCCGTCGACCCGGTGCTCGGCGCCCGGTCACTCGCCGCCTCCCAGGCGCAGATCGTCGCCGCCAGCCGCTTCGGCATCCCGGCGCAGGTGCACGAGGAGTGCCTCACCGGGTTCGCGGCCTGGAAGGCCACCGTCTACCCGACCCCGCTCAGCTGGGGCGCCTCCTTCGACCCGGAGCTGGTCGAGGTGATGGCCGACCGGATCGGGCGCTCCATGCGCGCGGCCGGTGTGCACCAGGGGCTCGCGCCGGTCCTCGACGTCACCCGCGACTACCGGTGGGGCCGCACCGAGGAGACGATCGGTGAGGACCCCTACCTGGTGGGGACCACCGGCGCCGCGTACGTGCGGGGTCTGGAGGGCGCCGGTGTGGTGGCCACCCTCAAGCACTTCGCCGGCTACTCCGCCTCCCGGGGCGGGCGCAACCACGCCCCGGTGCCGATGGGTCGCCGGGAGCTGACCGACGTGATCCTGCCGCCGTTCGAGATGGCCCTGCGTCTCGGCGGCGCCCGCTCGGTGATGAACTCCTACGCCGAGATCGACGGCCTGCCCGTCGCCGCCGACGAGGCGCTGCTGACCGGCCTGCTGCGCGACGAGTGGGGCTTCACCGGCATCGTGGTCGCCGACTACTTCGCCGTCCGATTCCTCCAGACCCTGCACTGTGTCGCCGCCGACGCCGCCGACGCCGCCGGGCTCGCCCTGCGGGCCGGAATCGACGTCGAGCTGCCCACAGTGGACACCTTCGGCGCCGCGCTGGTCGAGGCCGTCCGCAGCGGCGACGTCGACGAGGCGCTGATCGACAGGGCGCTGCGGCGGGTGCTGATCCAGAAGATCGAGATCGGCCTGCTCGACGAGGACTGGCGGGAGTTGCCCGACGACGTGGCGCACCTGCGACTCGACGACGAGGTCAGCCAGGACGTGGCCGTACGCCTGGCCCGGGAGTCCGTCGTCCTGCTGCGCAACAGCGGCGTCCTTCCGCTGCCCGCCGGCGGTCGGGTCGCCCTGGTCGGCCCGGTCGCCGACGATCCGATGGCCATGCTCGGCTGCTACTCCTTCCCCAACCACGTGGGCATCAACCACAGCGAGCACGGGCTCGGCCTGGAGATCCCCTCGCTGCGCGACGAGTTGGCCCGACGCGTCCCACTGCTCACCCACGAGCCGGGTTGCGCCATCACCGGCGAGGACACCTCCGGCATCCCGGCCGCGGTCGCCGCGGCGGCCGCCGCCGACGTCTGCGTGCTCGCCGTGGGTGACCGCGCGGGCATGTTCGGTCGGGGCACCTCCGGTGAGGGCTGCGACGCTGTCGACCTGCGGCTGCCCGGTGTACAGGCCGATCTCGTCCGGGCCGTCCTCGCCACCGGCACCCCGGTCGTCCTGGTGCTGATGACCGGCCGCCCCTACGCGCTCGGCTCGGAGTTCGACACCGCGGCGGCAGTGGTGCAGGCGTTCTTCCTCGGCCAACTCGGCGGGCAGGCGCTCGCCGAGGTGCTCACCGGCGCCGTGAACCCGTCCGGACGGTTGCCGGTCAGTGTGCCCCGCGACGCCGGCGGACTGCCGAGCACCTACCTGGCACCGCCGCTCGGGCGTCGCACCAAGGTCTCCTCGGTGGACCCGACTCCGGCGTACCCGTTCGGCCACGGGCTGAGCTACACCACCTTCGAGTGGTCCGACGCCGCAGTGATCGATCCCTCCGGCGAGACGCCTGACGCCCCGGCGGCCTGGCCGGTCGACGGCGAGGTGCGGGTCCGGATCACCGTCGCCAACACCGGGGACCGGGCCGGCACCGAGGTGGTGCAGCTCTACCTGCACGACCCGGTCGCGCAGACCACCCGCCCGGTGGTCCGGCTGGTCGGCTACACCCGACTGCCGCTGGAGCCCGGCGAGAGGGCGCACGTGACGTTCGGCGTACCGGCCGACCTGGCCTCGTTCACCGGATTGTCCGGCCGGCGGATCGTCGAGCCCGGCGAGGTCGAGCTGCGGTTCGGCCGGTCGAGCGGCGACGCGGTGGCGACCCTGCCGCTGCGGCTGACCGGCGCCGAGCGCCAGGTCGGCCACCAGCGGGACCTGCTCACGTCGGTGCGGGTGGAGCCCCTCGTGGCCGTCCCGCATCCCGCCTAGGAGACCGAGGATGACATCGACCTTACGGCCACCGCCGCCGGCGCCACCTCAGTCTCCGACGGAGGCCGCCAGCCCCGGACCGCGAATGCCACGGCGGCGTCGGAGCTGGCGGCAGGCGCTGCGCCGGGACTGGCAGCTCTACTCGCTGGCCGTCCTGCCGCTGCTGTTCTTCCTGGTCTTCCGGTATCTGCCGATGCTCGGCAACATCATCGCGTTCCGCCGGTTCAAGCCGGGCGGCAGTGTCTTCGGTGAGTACTGGGTCGGCCTGCGGTACTTCCGGATGTTCCTGAGCGACCCGACGTTCTGGGAGGTCTTCACCAACACGCTCGTGCTCGGGACGCTGACCCTGCTGTTCTGCTTCCCGTTGCCGATCGTGCTGGCGCTGATGCTCAACGAGGTGCGCGCCCGCCGGTTCAAGCGGTTCGTCCAGTCGGTGTCCTACCTGCCGCACTTCCTGTCGATCGTGATCGTGGCGGCGATGGTCATGCAACTGACCTCGGTCGGTGGCGCGGCCAACCAGCTCGTCGGCCTGTTCGGCGGCGACCCGGTGGCGTTCCTACAGAAATCGGAGTGGTTCCGCACCATCTACGTCTCGTCCGAGGTCTGGCAGACCGTCGGTTGGGGGACGATCCTCTACCTCGCCGCGCTCACCACTGTCGACGAGGACCTGTACGAGGCGGCCCGGATCGACGGCGCGAGCCGGTGGCGGCAGACCTGGCACGTGACGTTGCCAGGGATCCGGCCGACGATGATGACGCTGCTGATCCTCAACATCGGCAACTTCCTGGCAGTCGGGTTCGAGAAGATCCTGCTGCTCTACAACCCGCTGACGTACCCGACCGCGGACGTGGTCTCCACCTATCTGTTCCGGATGGGCTTCCAGTCCAGCAACTTCAGCTACGCCGCGGCCATCGGTCTCTTCGAGGCGGTGATCGGGTTGATCCTGGTCCTGACGGCGAACCTCATCTCCCGGCGCACGGTGGGGACGAGCCTGTGGTGATCCTCGGTACGAAGAGCGACGCCCCGAAGACGCGGGGTCCGGTGGACAGTCGGGGCTACCGGATCTTCCGGATCGTCAACACGGTCGTCCTGATCGGCGTCGTGGTCGTGACGCTGTTCCCGTTCCTCAACATCGTGGCCCGCTCGCTCAGCGAAGAGGCGTACATCATCACGGGGAAGGTGAGCATCGTCCCGCGCGGGTTCGACCTGACCGCGTACAAGCTGTTGATGTCCGATGGGTTGTTCTGGACGAACTACCGCAACACTGTGGTGTACACGGTGGTCGCCACGCTCATCTCGATCGTGCTGACCACCTGTTACGCGTACGTGCTGTCGAAGCCGCGGCTCAAGGGGCGCGGCGTCCTGGTCGGCATCGCGCTGTTCACCATGTTCTTCTCCGGTGGCCTGATCCCCAACTACGTGCTGGTCACCAGCCTGGGGATGAAGAACACCATCTGGGCCGTGGTGGTCCCCAACGCGATCAGCGTGTTCAACCTGCTGGTGATGAAGGCGTTCTTCGAAAGCCTGCCGAGCGAGCTGGAGGAGGCCGCAGCGGTCGACGGGCTGAACACGTACGGCATCCTGCTGCGGATCGTGCTGCCGCTGTCGAAGGCGATCATCGCGACGATGGTGCTCTTCTACGCGGTCTCCTTCTGGAACTCGTGGTTCACCGCGTTCCTCTATATCGACCAGCAGGATCTGCTGCCGGTCACCGTCTACCTACGCAACCTCATCGCGGGCGCCACCAGCGCCGAGTCCGCCGCGGCCGACGCCGACAAGGTCCAGGCCGCGGCCACCCTCGAGGCCGTGACGATCGTGCTCACCACCCTGCCGATCCTGGCGGTCTACCCCTTCGTCCAGCGGTACTTCGTCCGCGGCGTGATGCTCGGCGCGGTCAAGGGGTGACGCCACGCCACACCGTTCCACATTCGAATCCCCACCACCGAAAGGACGAGCCATGCTGCACAAGACGTGGCGCCGGGTGGCATTAGCCTCCGCGGGTCTGCTCGCGCTCTCCCTTGCCACCGCCTGTTCCGAGGACCCCGGCGAGTCGACGGACCTCTCGGAGAACAAGGTCGGGGCGATGGCCAGCTACGGCGTCGGCGACCAGTTCAAGGCCACCGAGGCGCTCTCCTTCTCCACCCTGTACAACAACCACACGTTCTACCCGCTCAAGGAAGACTGGGCGTTCTGGTCGGAGCTGACCAAGCGGACAAACGTCAAGATCGAGCCGGTCGCCGTGCCGCTCAGCGACTACGAGCAGAAGCGCAGCCTGCTGATCGGCGCCGGGGACGCCCCGCTGATCATCCCGAAGACGTACCACCCGCAGGAGGACGCGTTCGTGGCCTCCGGGGCGATCCTCCCGGTGAGCGACTACCTGGATCTGATGCCGAACCTGAAGGACAAGATCGCCAAGTGGAACCTCAAGCCGGAGATCGACAACCTGCGGCAGGCCGACGGTAAGTTCTACCTGCTGCCCGGCCTGCACGAGAAGCCCACGCAGGACTACACGGTGCTGGTGCGCACCGACATCATGCAGGAGCTCAACCTCCCCGTCCCGAAGACCTGGGACGACCTGTACACGGTGCTCAAGGCCATGAAGGCGAAGTACCCGAACGTCTACCCGTACTCCGACCTGTTCAGCAAGCCCAACCCGACCGGTGCGCTGCTGAACCTCCTCGGCTCGTCCCACGGCACCTACGCGGGTTGGGACTTCCAGCACGCCACCTGGAACCCGGCGGAGAAGAAGTTCACCTACACCGGCTCGTCCGAGCAGTACAAGCAGATGGTCACCTTCCTGCACAAGCTCGTCGCCGAGGGTCTGCTCGACCCGGAGAGCTTCACCCAGACCGACGACCAGGCCCGCCAGAAGCTCGCCAACGGCAAGTCCTTCGTGGTCACCGGCAACGCGCAGACGCTCGTCAACAACCACCGGCCCGACCTGGCCAAGACCCTGCCGAACGCGAAGATGGCCAAGATCCCGCTGCCGATCGGCCCGGCCGGCGAGATCAACCCGTTCCCTCGGCTGGAGAACGGCATCATGATCTCCTCGAAGGCGCGGGAGAGTAAGAACTTCGTGGCCATGATGCAGTTCATCGACTGGTTGTGGTATTCGGACGCCGGTTTGGAGTTCGCCCGCTGGGGTGTCGAGGGCACCACCTTCACCAAGGACGCGTCCGGCAAGCGCACGCTCGTCCCTGACGTCAGTTTCCTGGGCCTCAACCCGAAGGCGACCAAGCACCTACAGAAGGACTTCGGCTTCCAGAACGGCGTCTTCGCCTACGGCGGCAGCCCCGACCTGGTCCGTGGGTTCTTCTCGCCGGAGGAGCTGGAGTTCCAGAAGGTGATGGACGCCCGCAAGCCGCGAGAGGTTCCCCCGCCGCACCCGTTCACCGACGAGGAACGCGAGCAGGTGTCGCTCTGGGAGACCCCGCTGAAGGACTTCGTCACCCAGAACACGCTCAAGTTCGCCCTCGGTCAGCGGCCCCTCGGCGAGTGGGACGCCTACGTGGCAGAGCTGAAGGCCAAGAACTCCGAGCAGTACATCGACCTGGTCAACAAGGCGTACGAGCGGTTCCAGAAGGACAACGGCTGATCAGCGGGGAGTCCGGGCGGGCGGTCCAGCCGGGCCCTCGACCGGACTCCCCGACGACCACCGGCCCGGGGCGCGCGGGTGACCCGCGCGCCCGCGGGCAGGACGACCAGAGGACGGCGATGCGCAGCACCGTTTCCGGCCAGCCCACCCGACGCCGCCCCGGCACCCGGCCACGCCGTCCCGGCCGCCGCGACCGGAGGGGACAGCGGTGAGCACCACGCGCACCTGGCGGCAGTTCGGCGACGGACCGCTGTCGCGGATCACCTCGCGGGTCTACATCCTGCTCGTCGTCGAGTTGCTGCTCCTGCTCACCACACTGCCCGGCCTGCTCCCGCTGCTGCTGCTGGGTCGCGACCCCAGCAACCTGCCGCTGGCCGCGCTCTTCCTGGTGCCGCTCGGGCCGGCGCTCTCGGCTGCCCTGTACGCCCTGCACCACCAGCGCACCGACCTGACCGACCTGCGGCCCGCAAGCGTGTTCTGGCGCGGCTACCGGGCCAACCTGTCCGGCGTGTTGCGCGTCTGGGTGCCGACGCTGCTGTGGTTGACAGTGCTCGCCGTGAACCTCGCCTACCGGGGTGCGGTCGGCCTGCCGGGCTGGTGGGCGGTGCCGCTGGTCCTGCTCGGCGTGGTGGTGACGCTCTGCGGGGTGAACGCCCTGGTGATCACCTCGCTGTTCGACTTCCGCACCCGCGACGTCCTTCGACTGGCCGTGCACTTCCTCGTGCGTACCCCCGGGGTCACCGTCGGCACCGCCCTGCTGGTGGCCGCGGCGGCCGGGATCACCGCGGTCCTCTCCGAGGCGGTGCTGGCGATGTTCGGTTCGGTCGCGGTCCTGGCGCTCCTGCGCCTCAGCGACCCGATGGTGCGACTGACCCGGCAGGAGTTCACCGGGTGAGCCTGCCCGGTACCGCCGAGATGCCGTGGCGGGTGACCACAACCCGGAACAGCCGCCCGAAGATCCATTGAAGTGGGGCTATCCTCTCTTCGACACCGCACCCGATCGACCTGGTCGCCCTCGGCGCCTTCGACCGGGTGCTGTCCCGCTACGACGCGGCCGGCGCTTCGCAACGACCGCCGTCGTACGGCGTCGTCGTGCTGAAGGAGGATCGGTGAACGCCGAAGAGTCGGTGGAGTTGGAGCAACTGATGTTCGTCGACGAGCCGTTGGAGGGTGACGAGCCGCGCGTGCACGCGGCCTGGCTGCCACCGGAGGCGTTCCGGGCCCTCGGCGCACGGCGCGTGCTCGTCCACGGTGACGGGTTGCTCGTCGACACCGTCCTCGACGAGGTGTCGCGGGCCTGCGCGCGCTACGGCGGGCGGGTGTGGCATTCCCCCTCCTGGGACGTCGACGTCGACCTGGTGCTCGTCCTGCGGGGCGCGAGCGAGTTGCCCAGCCCGGCGGTGGAGGCGGCCCGGTCGGCGGCGGAGGCGGCACTCGTCGAGATCGGCGACGGCGGGACGCTCGGCGACGAGGGGTTCCTGCTGGCCCGTGACGACCAGGTCACAGTGGTGCTCGCCGACGCGCCGGCCGGGCTGCTGTACGGGCTCTTCCACGTGGTCCGGCTCTGCGCGGCGGCCTTCGACCCGGCCCGCCCGCCGGAGCGACACCGGCCCGCGCTGCGCCGCCGGATGCTCAACCACTGGGACAACGTGGCGGTGCACCCGGTGATGGGCCAGGTCGAACGGGGATACGCCGGCGGCTCGATCTTCTGGCAGGACGGCCGCCCGCGCGGCGACCTGGCCCGGATCCGGGAGTACGGGCGACTGTTGGCCGCCAGCGGCGTCAACGCCATCTCGGTGAACAACGTCAACGTGGCCCGTACCGAGGCGCTGCTGCTCACCGAGCGGATCGGCGACGTGGCCGAGATCGCCGACGTGCTGCGCCCGTACGGCATCCGGGTGCACCTGTCGGTCAGCTTCGCCGCACCTGTGGTCCTGGGTGGCCTGCCGACCGCCGACCCCCTCGACGAGAGCGTGCGGGCCTGGTGGGCCGCGACCACCCGGCGGGTGTACGAGCGCATCCCGGACTTCGGCGGCTATGTGGTCAAGGCCGACTCGGAGGGGCAACCCGGCCCGTTCACCTACGGGCGCGACCACGCCGACGGGGCTAACCTGCTCGCCGAGGCCCTCGCCCCGCACGGGGGAGTGGTGCACTGGCGGGCGTTCGTCTACAACCACCACCAGGACTGGCGGGACCGGTCCACCGACCGGGCCCGCGCCGCGTACGACCACTTCGCCCCGCTCGACGGGCGGTTCCGCACCAACGTCGTCGTACAGGTGAAGCACGGTCCGGTGGACTTCCAGACGCGCGAGCCGGTCTCACCGGTGCTCGCGGCGATGCCGGCGACCCGGCTGGCGGTGGAGTTGCAGGTCACCCAGGAGTACACGGGCCAACAGCGGCACGTCTGCCACCTCGGCCCGTGGTGGAGTGAGGTGCTGAGCTTCGCGCCCTGGGGGCCGGGTGGCCGGACGATCGCCGACGTGGTCACGGGAGAGTCGGCGGCGGGCGGTGGGCTGGTCGCCGTCGCCAACGTGGGCGACGACCTCTTCTGGACCGGGCATCCGTTGGCGCAGGCCAACCTGTACGCGTTCGGCCGGCTCGCCTGGGACCCCCGGTCGGACCCGACGACGGTCCTCGACGAGTGGATGACGCTGACCTTCCCGCCGTCGGCGACCGCCGAGCCGGAGTTGGTGCGGCGGACACTGCACGAGATCATGGACGACTCCTGGCGCACCTACGAGCGGTACACCGCCCCGCTGGGCGTCGGCTTCATGGTCAACCCTGACGGCCACTACGGCCCCGGCGTCGACGGGTACGAGTACTCGCGGTGGGGCACCTACCACTTCGCCGACCGCGACGGCGTGGGCGTGGACCGCAGCCGCGCCTCGGGCACCGGCTTCGCCGGCCAGTACCCGCCGTACTGGGCCGAGGTGTACGAGTCGCCGGAGAGCTGCCCCGACGAGTTGCTGCTCTTCTTCCACCATGTGCCGTACCAGCACGTCCTGCACAGCGGGTCGACGGTCATCCAGCACATCTACGACACGCACTTCGCGGGTGTCGAGGAGGTGACGGCGATGCGCCGGCGGTGGCAGACGCTGAACGGCATGATCGACCCGGCCGTGTACGAGCGGGTGGCCGAACGCCTCGACGAGCAGGTGCGCTCCGCCACCGAGTGGCGCGACCAGGTCAACACCTACTTCTACCGCAAGTCCGGGGTGCCGGACGAGCACGGGCGGCGCATCTACTGAGCCGGCCGTCCGGCCGGCCCGCGCGGGCCGGCCGGTTGCGCACCCCGGTCACCAGGGGTGCACGGTGCCGTCCTCCAGCCGGTTCACCGGCAGGTACGCCGGCGAGTACGGGTAGCGGGCCGCCGCCTCCTCGTCGATGTCCACCCCGAGACCGGGCGTCTCGGCGGGGTGCAGGTAGCCGTCGGCGAAGTGGTAGCCGTGCGGGAACACCTCGTCGGTCTGTTCGGTGTGCCGCATGTATTCCTGAAGGCCGAAGTTGGGAATGGAGATGTCGAGCTGGAGCGCTGCGGCCATGCAGACGGGGGACAGGTCGGTGGCGCCGTGTGATCCACTGCGAACGTGGTGCAACGCCGCGAGGTCGAAGATGCGGCGCAGGTGGGTGATCCCACCGGCGTGCACCACTGTGGCCCGGATGTAGTCGATGAGCTGCTCCCGGATGAGCTGGGCGGCGTCGAAGACGCTGTTGAACACCTCACCGACGGCGATCGGGGTGGTGGTGTGCTGCCGGATCAGCCGGAAGCCCTCCTGGAGGTCAGCGGGGACCGGATCTTCCATCCAGGTCAGCGCGAAGGGCTCCAGGCTGCGGCCGAGCCGGGCCGCCTCGATCGGGGTGAGCCGGTGGTGCACGTCGTGCAGCAGCCGCAGGGTCGGGCCGAACTCGTCGCGTACCTGGGCGAACACCTTCGGCACGTGCGCCAGATAACGTGGGGTGGACCAGGTCGCCTCGCTGGGCAACGCGGCGTCTGCCGGCTCGTAGAAGAACTTGTCGGTGCTGACTCCGTACGTCTTGGGCAGGCCCGGCACCCCGCACTGCACCCGGACCGCCCGGTAGCCGAGATCGACGTAGCGGGCGACCTCCACCAGCACCTCCTCGACGGTCTCGCCGTTGGCGTGGCCGTACACGGTGACGCCCTCGCGGGACCGGCCACCGAGCAGCTGGTAGACGGGCAGCCCGGCGACCTTGCCCTTGATGTCCCACAGGGCCGTGTCCACGGCGGCGATGGCGCTCATCGTGACCGGGCCGCGCCGCCAGTACGCCCCCTGGTACAGGTACTGCCAGGTGTCCTCGATGCGGGCCGGATCCCGCCCGATCAGCAGGGGCGCCACGTGGTCACGCAGGTACGACGCGACGGCCAGCTCCCGGCCGTTGAGGGTGGCGTCCCCGACGCCGGTCACCCCCTCGTCGGTGACGATTTTGAGAGTGACGAAATTGCGGCCCGGACACGTCAGGATGACCCTGACATCAACAATCTTCACTGCTCCTCCTTCGTGCCCACGGCGTCGTCCGCCGGACGCTCGCAGGGGGGTCGCGCGAGGGATGTGGATGCCCGACACGTTTCGAGAACATCCCGATAATAGCCCCCGACCCGCCGCCGGTGGCTGGGTCGTTGGCGGTCACTGGGTGTGCAGGTGAGCCCGGAATCCGTTGCCACGAAAGGTTTCCGGAAGTATTGACAATCGAGATGGTTCGATCGAAGCTGACTTCGTCACGCGAGCCGGGTCAGGGTCGGGCGAAGGGCAGTCCTCGACTTCAGTCCTCTTCCACGCGCCTATCTCCCGAGGGATCGCGATCGATGACACTCAAGACAAGGATGCTCGGCGCCGCCCTGGCGGCCCTGACGCTGGCCGCCGCCGCGTTGACGTTCGCCACCCCGGCGTCGGCGGCGACGCTGACGCAGGTGACCGGCTTCGGCACCAACCCCACAAACCTCCAGATGCACCTGTACGTCCCGGACCGGGTGGCCACCCGACCGGCGATCCTGCTCGCCCTGCACTACTGCACCGGGTCGGGCCCGGCGTTCCACTCCGGCACCCAGTACGCGTCCCTCGCGGACCGGTACGGGTTCATCGTGATCTACCCGTCGGTGACCCGCAGCAGCAAGTGCTGGGACGTGGCCTCACCGCAGGCCCTGCGCCGTGGCGGGGGCAGCGACCCGGTCGGGCTCATGTCGATGGTCGACTACGTGCGGCAGCGCTACGCGGCCGACCCGGCGCGGATCTTCGCCACCGGCACCTCGTCCGGCGCGATGATGACGAACGTCATGCTTGGTGACTACCCGGACGTGTTCGCGGCGGGCGCCTCGTTCGCCGGGGTGCCGTTCGGCTGCTTCGCCACCGGAGGCAGCTCCGAGTGGAACAGCCAGTGCGCGAACGGGCAGCTCATCAAGACCCCGCAGCAGTGGGGCGACCTGGTCCGTGGGGCGTACCCCGGCTACACCGGCCAGCGGCCCCGCATGCAGATCTGGCACGGCACCAACGACGAGACGCTGCGCTACCCGAACTTCGGTGAGCAGGTCAAGCAGTGGACCAACGTGCACGGGTTGAGCCAGACCCCGACCTACACCGACTCGCCGCAGTCCGGCCACACCCGCACCCGGTACGGCAGCAGCGGCCCGATGGCGCCGGTCGAGGCGATCAGCATGCAGGGTGTCACGCACAACCTGCCGGTCGACGCCGCGCAGGTCATCCGCTTCTTCGGCCTGGACGGCACCACCACCCCGCCGCCCACCACGCCGCCCCCGACGACGCCGCCCCCGACCACCCCGCCGCCCACGACTCCGCCGCCGACGACGCCGCCGCCCACCACCCCGCCGCCCACCACCCCGCCTCCGGGGGAGGGCGGCTGCACCGCGACGGCGTCGGTGAACCAGTGGACCGGTGGTTTCGTGGCGAGCGTCCGGGTGACGGCCGGCTCGTCGGCTCTCAACGGTTGGACCGTGACGATCCCGCTGCCGTCCGGCGCGACGGTCACCAACTCGTGGAGCGCCAACCCCAGCGCCAACACCGGCACGACGAACTGGACGAACGTGGCCTACAACGGCCAGGTCGGCGCCGGGCAGTCCACCGAGTTCGGCTTCCAGGGCAACGGCACCGCCGGCAGCCTCAGCCTCACCTGCACGGCCAGCTAGGAGAAGCAGCGGCCGGTGCGGAGGGACACCACCCCCGCACCGGCCTCAAGCCCCGGACCTCGCCGCTCGGCCCGGTTCTCCACCCCGGCCCCGCGCGGGTGGGGAACGGCTGTCGGTGGGCGCCTGTAGAGCTGCCCCGGGTGTGGGGCAACGAGGGTTTTCGTCGTTCCCGGCCGACGTCGGTGCCGAGCCGGAGTGGAACGAGTCGGCAACCTGGGCGCAGCACCCGACCAACCGCGATTCGCGAAGGCGGGGAACGCCACCCCGCGGATCTCCGACCTCAGCCGTCGATGCGGGTGATGTTGCGGATCTTGTTGGACGCGTCCAGGGCGGCGACCTTGTACGCCTCGGCCAGCGTCGGGTAGTTGAACACCGCGTCGATGAGGTAGTCGATAGTGCCACCGCAGCCCATCACCGCCTGCCCGATGTGGACGATCTCGGTGGCGGCGGTGCCGAACACGTGCACCCCGAGCAGCCGGCCGTCCTCGGGGGAGACGAGCAGCTTGAGCATGCCGTACGAGTCGCCGACGATCTGGCCGCGAGCCAGCTCGCGATAACGCGCGACGCCGACCTCGAACGGAGTCGAGGTGTCGGTGAGTTGCGCCTCGGTCTGCCCGACGAAGCTGATCTCCGGGATGGTGTAGATGCCGATCGGTTGTAGGCCGTGCATCTCCCGGATCGGTTCGCCACAGGCGTGCTGGGCCGCCAGTCGACCCTGCTCCATCGAGGTGGACGCGAGCGCGGGAAAGCCGATCACGTCGCCGACCGCGTAGATGTGCTCCACCGAGGTCCGGTAGTTGGCGTCCACAGTGATCCGGCCGCGTCGGTCCGCCTCCAACCCGGCGGCCTCCAGCGCCAGGGCGTCGGTCTGGCCCTGCCGGCCGGCCGAGTACATGACAGTGTCCGCGACGATCTTCTTGCCGCTCTTGAGGATGCACAGCGCGGCGGTCTGGTGCTTCTCCACGGCGGCGACCTCCTCGCCGAAGCGGAACGCCACGGACAGGTCGCGCAGGTGGTATTTCAGGGACTCGACGACCTCGTCGTCGCAGAAATCCAACATCCGCTCGCGGCGTTCCACCACTGTCACCTTGGTGCCGAGAGCGGCGAACATCGAGGCGTACTCCATGCCGATCACCCCGGCGCCGACCACGACCATGCTGCGGGGGACGGCTTGCAGGTTGATGACGCCGTCGGAGTCCACGATCGTCCGGTCGTCGAAGTCGACGCTGTCCGGGCGGGCCGGGCGGGTGCCCGCGGCGATGACGATCTTGTCGAAGGTCACCTTCGACTCGCGGCCGGAGCCGCCGTCGACCCAGATCGAGTGCGCGTCCGCGAAACGGCCGGTGCCGGTGATCATCACAACCCGGTTGCGGGCCAGTTGGTTGCGGATGACGTCGGTCTGCCGGCTGATCACGTGCTGGGTCCGGGCGGCCAGGTCGCTGACCGTGATCTCTTCCTTGACCCGGTAGTTGCTGCCGTAGAGGTCTCGCTGGCTCAGCCCGGTGAGGTAGAGGACGGCCTCACGCAGCGTCTTGGAGGGGACCGTGCCGGTGTTGATGCACACCCCACCGATCATGTCGCGGCGGTCGACGATGCCGACGCGCCTGCCGAGCTTGGCGGCAGCGATCGCGGCCTTCTGACCGCTGGGTCCGGAGCCCAGCACCAACAGGTCGTAGTCATACACAACCGCTAGCGTCGCAAGATGTCGCGACTGGCGCCAGACCCCGGAGCCGAGCGTTATTCGTCTGCCACCACGCAGAGGCCACCGTTGAGCGTGATCTCCTGCGGCAGTTGCGTGCCGGAGGCGACGAGCCCCAGCGACACAGTGCCGCCCGGCGGGATCACCGCGTTGCGACCGGTGTTGCCCACCCGCAGGTAGCTGCTGTTGAGACGGTCGATGACCTTCGCGCCCCAGATGCCGTGGACCTGCTGGCTGGCCCAGAACCGCCACGTCATCGTCCACCCGTTGATCGCTGTGGTGCCGGTGTTCTTGACGGCGAGGTGCGCCACGAAGCCGTCCGACCACTGCCGCACCACGGACCGGACCTCGCAACTCGGCGGTGGCGGCAGGGTGGTCACGGTGACCGGTGCGGACAGGGGGGACAGGTTTCCGACCTCGTCGCGGGCCCGCACCACGAAGGTGTACGTGGTGTTCGGCGTCAACCCGCTGATCGAGGTGCTGTTGACGGGCGGGTACTGGGAAACGTCGCGGACCAGGGTGAGAGCGCCGCCGGCACCGACCCGGAACACCTGGTACCGGTCGAGCACGACGTTCTCCACCGAGTGCGTCCACCGCAGCCAGACCTGCGTGGCGGCGACGTCGTACGCCACCGGTTGACCCGGCGTGCCCGGCGGTTGGTCGTCGCCCGGTGGCATGGTCAGCCGCAGGGTCGGGTTGGACACCGAACTGTTGCCCGCCGCGTCCAGCGCCGACACGAAGAAGGTGTACGTGCGGGACGGCCGCAGGCCGGTGATCCGAATGCTGTTGGTGTCGGTCGAGTAGATCGCGCCGTTGTCCTCGAACTGCGCGGAGACCGGGTAACGGACCACGCCCACGTTGTCGGTCGAGGCAGCCCAGGTCAGCTCGACCCAGGTGGTGTCGACGGCGGCGACAGTGATCGGGCCGGGGGCGGTGGGGCGTTCGGTGTCGGCGGCGGCGTACGCCGGGGTCGCGCCCGTCGCCACCAGGGCCGCCGTGAGCGCGCAGGCAGCCAGTGCGGCGGCCCTGGACCGGACGCCGCGCCACTGATGATCGCGCAAGATGATCGCCTCGCTTTCGGGTGACCGCAGCGGACCAGTCATCGACTGATGACGATGGTAGGCCAGTCGCGGTCGCGTCGCTGTCCCCTCAGCCGACGAGGCGGCGTTCCCACGCCCACGCGGCGATCTCCACCCGGTTGCGGGCCTTGAGCTTCATCTGCACGCTCGCCAGGTGGGTCTTGACAGTGCCGACGGCGATGAAGAGCCCGGCGGCGATCTCGGCGTTGGTCAGACCCCGGGCGACGAGCCTCACCACGTCGAGTTCCCGTGGTGACAACCCGCCGTCGTCGCGCGCCGGTGCGGGCGAGCTGAGGTGCTCCAACAGCCGTACCGTGATGGAGGGGCTGATCAGCGCGTCGCCGGACACGGCCGCGCGGACCGCCTCCACCAGCAGCGCCGGGCCGGAGTCCTTGAGCAGGAAGCCGCACGCGCCGTTGGCGAGCGCGGTGTGCACGTACTCGTCGAGGTCGAAGGTCGTCACCACGACCACCCGCAGCGGGTCGGCGACGCCCGGCCCGGCGAGCAGCCGCAGTGCTTCGAGCCCGTCGAGGCGGGGCATCCGGATGTCCAGCAGCACCACGTCCGGGCGCAGGCGCCGGGCCACCTCGACCGCGTGGACCCCGTCGGCGGCCTCGCCGACCACCTCCATGTCCGACTGGGCTCCGATGATCATGCCGAAGCCGGTCCGGACCATGGCCTGGTCGTCGGCGATCAGCACCCGGATCACCGGGCCACCGCCCCACGCAGCGGGAACGCCGCGTCGAGCACCCAGCCACCGGCGACGCCGGGCCCGGCGGTGATCGTGCCGCCGAGGGCACGTACCCGTTCGGTGAGGCCGATCAGGCCGAAGCCGTGCCCCCGGGCCGGTGCGGTGCGCGGCGACGCGCCGTCGTCGGCGACCCGGACCAGCAACCAGTCCGGGGTACGCCGCACGGCCACGTGCACCGACCGTGCGTCCGGTGCGTGCTGGCGGGTGTTGGTCAGCCCCTCCATCACCACCCGGTACGCCGAGGTCGAGACCTCCACCGGCAGTCCGTGCAGGTCGCCGTCGACGTGCAGGTGTGCCGGCGTGTTCGCCGTGCCGGTGAACCCCGCCACCAGCGGCGGCAACTCGGTCACCCCGGCCAGCGGGGCCAGCGGCGCGTCCGGCGGGGCGTCCGGGTTGCGCAGGATCCCGACCATCCGCCGCATCGAGGCCATCGTCTCCGCACCGGCCCGCTCGATCTGCTCCAGGGCGACGATCACCCGCTGCGGGTCCTGCTCCGCGACGAACCGGGCACCCTGTGCCTGCACCACGATGCCCGTCACGTGGTGGGCGATGAAGTCGTGCAGGTCACGGGCGAACTCCGCGCGTTGCTCGGCCCGCACCAGCGCGATTGCCCGCTCCCGGCCGGCGGCCATGATCCGCAGGTAGAGCCCCACCCCGGCGGCGCCGGCCGCGGCGAGCACCTGGAGCAGTCCGAAGATCACCAGCAGGTTCTCGGTGCCGGCGCGTAGTGGCAACGCGGCGACGGCCAGCCCGACCGCCACCGCCGCCCACGGGGCGAGCCGCGACGCGCCCCAGCGGGTGACCACGAAGACCACCCCGATCAGCCCGGCCGACTCGGCGAGCCCCCAACTGCCGCTGAACAGATAGATGCCGTTGGAGAGGAGCAGGACGCCCGCCGTCACGGCCAGTGAGACGACGGCGAGCCCCAGCGCGGCCAGCGGCAGCAGCCGCGAACCCAGCCGGTGCACCGGCAGCCAGAGCGGCACCGTCGCCACCGCCAGCCCCATGCGCACCAGCAGGAGCAGGAGACCGGCCAGGCTTCCGGGCGCGCCGAACCGGAGGTCGAAGAGGGCGAGCAGGCCAAGGGCCAGCAGGCCGGCGGCCTGGGCCAGGCGTACCCACCAATGTCGAAGATCCGGCGTGCTCATGGTGACCCAGCGTAGCCAGCGGGCGGCGCGGGCAGATCGGCCGAAAGGCAGACCCGGTGCCGGCGATACCCGGCCACCGGCCGATGCGCCCACCCGCCGGTCGCGGCGACGCTGTCCGGGCCACACCGCAGCCACCGGCTGTCCGGGCCACATCGCAGCCACTGGAGGAACAATGACAACCCACGCCCCGCCGGCGACCAGCCACGCCGCGGTCGCCGCGGTCGACCTGGTGAAGGTGTACGGCAGCGGCGACACCGCCGTCCGTGCCCTGGACGGGGTCTCGGTCGGCTTCGGCCGGGCCGAGTTCACCGCCATCATGGGCTCGTCCGGGTCCGGCAAGTCGACACTGATGCACTGCCTCGCCGGTCTCGACACCGCCACCTCCGGCCGCGTCCTGCTCGGCGGCACCGAGCTGACCGGCCAGTCGGACCGGACCCTGACCCGGGTACGCCGGGAACGGATCGGGTTCGTCTTCCAGTCCTTCAACCTGCTGCCGCAGCTCACCGCCGCACAGAACATCACCCTGCCGCTGGACCTCGCCGGGCGGCAGCCCGACGCCGAGCTGCTCGCGCACCTGGTGCGGGTGCTCGGCCTCGGTGACCGTCTGAACCACCGGCCCAGTGAGCTGTCCGGCGGCCAGCAACAGCGGGTCGCGTTGGCCCGTGCCCTGGTGGCGCGACCCGAGGTGGTCTTCGCCGACGAGCCGACCGGCAACCTCGACTCCCGCTCCGGCGCGGAGGTGCTCACCATCCTGCGCGACTCGGTACGCGACCTCGGCCAGACCGTCGTCATGGTCACCCACGACCCGATCGCCGCCGCGTACGCCGACCGGGTGGTGCTGCTCGCCGACGGGCGGGTGGCCGGCGAGATCGACAAGCCCAACCAGGTGTCGGTCACCGACGCGCTGCGGGACCTGGCGGCCCGCCGATGAGGGCGACAGTGCTGCGGACCCAGACGAGCGCCGCCGCCCGGCGGCCGGGCCGGCTGATCCTGACCGGCCTGGCGATCCTGGTCGCCTCCTTCGTCGTCTTCGGCACCGTGCTGGTGCAGCAGATCACCGAACGGACCGTGCGGGACAACCTGAGCGGCACCCCGGCCGCCACCGACCTGGTGATCGGCAGCACCGACGTCCTGCCACCCACAGTCACCGACGCGCGGCGGATCCGGGCCGTGCCCGGTGTGGCCGAGGCGGCGGCTCGGGTCGCGACCGGCGTCTCCATCGGCGATGGGTACCTCAACCTCCGATCCGATCCGGGCACCGGCCCGCTGAGCACGGTCCGGGTGATCGAGGGCAGCTACCCGGACCAGCCCGGCGAGATCGCCATCACCCCGCGTACCGCCGAGCGGATCGGGCTGTCGGTCGGCACCACCACCAGCGGTACGGGCGGTGAACTCACCACGCCGGCCCCACTGACCGTGACCGGCGTGGTGGACGCCGGCACCGATGCCGGCTACGACGCGTACGCCCCGGACAGTGCCGTGATCGCGTGGGCGCGCCTGACGGCCGTGGAGCGCGTCGACGTGCGCGTCGCCTCCGGCACGTCGACGGAGGTCGTCCGGCAACGGGTGACCGCGGCGGTGGCCGGCCAGCCGATCCGCTCCGGCGCCGAGGTGCGCCAGGCGGAGGCCAACGCGGCGGCCGACGAGGTCGGGAAACTCTTCGTCCTGGTCGGCATGTTCGTCTCCATCGCGGTCGTCGCGGCGGCGCTCGTGGTCACCTCGACCTTCCGCATCGTCTTCGCCCAGCGGATGCGGCAGCTCGCGCTGCTGCGGGCGGTCGGCGCGAACCGGGGCACCCTGGTGGGCGCGTTGACCGCCGAGGGCGCCCTGACCGGGTTGGTGGCCGGCGTCGTCGGGGTCGCCAGCGCCCTGGCCCTCGGGTACGCCCTGCCGGCCATCCTGCGGGCGTCCGGCATGGCGGTCTCCTCGCCGGGCCTGCCCCTGGCGGCGGCGGTCGCTGTGGTGATCGGCGCCGTCGTGATCACCGTGCTGGCCGTGCTGGCACCGGCGCTCTCCGCCGCCCGGGTCTCCCCGCTGGAGGCACTGCGCACGGCGAGCACCACCGCCGGCCGGCGCGGCATCGGCGTGCCACGTCTGGTCGTCGGGCTGCTCCTGGCCGTCGGCGCGGCCTTGGCCGCCGCCGTGACGTACACCCACCTGCCGACGCCGGAGCAGACCTCCTACGACCCGTCGAGGCCACTGCTCCTGCTTGTCGCGTCCGGCGCGTTGGCGTTCTTCGCGCTGGTGGCGCTCGGGCCGCTGCTGGTGCGTCCGGTGTTGGCCGTGGTGGGGTGGCCGCTGCGCCAGTTCGGGCCGCTCGGGCGGATGTCGGTCGGCGGGATCGGCGGGACGCCACGCCGGGCGGCGGCGGTCTCCGTCGTTGTCGCGCTCGGCGTGACCCTGATCTCCGGTGTGCTGATCGGCGGTGCGTCGCTCCAGGTCCTCGCCGACCGCGAGATGGCGCTGTCGGCACCGACCGACTTCGAGGTCACCGGCAACGGCGGAACGCTGCCGCCGGCCGTGGTGACCCGGGCCGAGGCGGCGCGCAGCGCGTTGGCGAGGGTGGTGCCGTACCGCATGGTCGGCGACGCCACGCTGCTGCGCGGCGCGGAGAAGCTCGGCGACGTCGAGTCCGGTTATCCGACGAGCGACCTGGACCTGGCCGCGTTGCCGAGCACCGGCGACCTGGACGTGGCCCAGGGCACCCTGACCGATCGTGGCCCCGGCCGGATCGTGCTCAACGCCTGGGTCGCCCGGGACAGCGGGCTGCGGGCCGGCGACACGGTCACGCTCGCCGTCGCCACCGGCAGGGTGGACGTGCGGGTGGCAGCCGTCCTGCCCGGTGACGGGCCGCTGCACGCGGGCATCCTCGCCGACCCGGCCGACCTGGACCGGATCGGCGTGCCGGCCGCGTACACCGGTCTGCTCGCCGACGCGGCAGACACCGGTGAGGACGGTCGCACCGCCGGTGTGCGGGCCCTGCGACAGGCGATCGGGGGCAGCGACGGGGTGGGCCTCGCGGTGCTCGCCGACGAACGGGACCGCAACGACGCGTTGGTGCGCACCCTGGTCGGGATCGCCGTCGGCCTGGTCGGCCTGACCGTGCTGATCGCTGTCGTCGGCGTGGGCTCCACGACCGCGCTGTCGGTGGTGGAACGGGTACGCGAGTCGGGGTTGCTCCGCGCTATCGGTCTGTCCCGGCCCGGCCTGCGCACGATGCTGACAGTCGAGTCCGGCCTGTACGGGGTGATCGGCGCGACCATCGGCCTGGTGCTCGGCATCCCGTACGCCTGGTTGGCGGTGCGGGCCCTCGGGATCGAGGCGCCACTGACCGCGCCGCTGCTGCCGCTGGCCGGGCTGTTCGTGGTGCTGGTCGGGCTGACCGCGCTGGCCGGGGTGCTGCCGGCCCGTCGGGCGTCGCGGGTCAGCCCGGTGGCGGCGCTGGGGGTGGACGGCTGAGCAGCACCGTGGGTCGACGCCCGGGACCTCGGCGTCGACCCACGGTGGCCGGGATCAGTTGGGGTTGTTGGCGTGGGTCAGCGTCTCCCAGGCGACGAACAGGTTGTTGCTGCCGGCCGGTCGCTGTTGCAGCGTGAGCGTCTGCGTGTTGGTCATGACGTTGCCCAGCCGGTTGCTCATCGCGTTGAAGCCGACCTCGGTGATCGGGCCGAGGCCCCGGGTGAGGCTGCCACCACAGAGCCAGGAGGGCGGCGCCTCGCCGAGCTGGTAGCGCGAGTGGAAGCCGAGTGCCTGCCGCAACCGCTCACCGACCTGCGGGTACAGGTCGCGTCCCTGGATGCGGGAGGTCTCCGCGACGTGCGAGATGGCGGAGATCCCGTAGCCGGTGTGGACGAAGTCGCGGCAGGTCTCCTGGGCGAGGCCGGCGACGAAGGTGGACTGGCCCTGCCAGTAGCCGACGATCTCCGAGCTGGTGTCCAGGCCGCTGCCGGGCACCGTGTACGGCAGGGCGCCGTCGCTGGGCAGGTAGACGAAGGCCCGGGTGCGGTTGAGGAAGCGGGTGACCGCCGCGTCGTAGGCGCTGCGGTCCTCCAGGAAGACCGCGATGCCGACGGCGGCCTCCATCATTGTCAGTTCCCAGTTGCCATTGCTGTTCGAGCCGTTGCGCAGCACCGGCAGGTACACGGTGCGCAGCATGGTGGCGAACCGGTTGGCGTTGGGCCAGCCCGTGTACGTGTACTTGATGATCTCGGCGGCCCGGGGCCAGACCGAGGCGGCCCAGCCGGTCTGCAACGGGCCGTTGCTGCCGGTGTGCGCGGTGATCGTGGCCGACCAGGCGTCCATGAGCTGGATCGACTTCTGCGCGTACCGGGCGTCGCCGGTGAGGTACCAGGCGAGGGCGTCGGTGTACGCGGCGATGGCGTCCTCGCGCTCGTCGGTGCAGCCGTTGTTCGGGTTGGAGTACGACCCGCACTCGACCACCGAGCGGGGTGTCGGGGTGCGCGACAGGGACGCGTACCTGCTGCTCATCATCTGGCTGTAGGCCGACGCCCACGGCTGCGCGCCGGCCCGCACCCGGCCGCGGACGAAGTCGAGCTGCCCCCGGCTGACCAGCACACCGGGGTGCGTGAAACCACCGGACGGGGGTGGTGTGGTGCCGCCGGTGGGCAGCGTCCAGGTCTGGTTGGTGGTGCCTGTGCAACTCCAGATCTGTAGCGGCGTGCCGTCGGCGGAACTCTGGCCGGTCGCGTCGAGGCACTTGCCGCCGTACCCGGTGATGGCGCCCGTCGCCGCCGCCGCGGCGGGAGCGACGCCGACCACCAGGGCGGTCGGTACGGCGAGCAGGGCCGCCGCGAGCGCGGCGGTCAGGCGGATGCGGGGGCGGGGTGTGGGCCCGGCCAGTCGTCGCGCCATGTCGGGGTCCTTCCGGGGCGGCGAAGCCAACTGTAAAGTGTGTTAATCATTACAGTGGTGTGCACCGATATCAATGTCTTCGTCGCCACGGATGCCGTTACGGGTGCATGGACGCACCCTTGAGCACCTTGTCCACCACGTTGCGCGGGGCGTGCAGCGCCAGGCCCACCAGGTCGAGCTTGTCCCGGCCGACGGCCTGCACGGCGGCCCGGTTGTCCCGGTCGTTGCCGGTGGCGAACAACTCCGACGTGAAGACCGCCACCCGCAACCCGCGGGCCAGGGCGCGCGAGTGCGCGCCGAGAAGCGTCGCCCGGTCACCGGCGAAGACCAGCACCGGCTGGCCGAACATCGGCAGGTACGCGGTGCCGTCCGCGTCGCGGTACTCCTCGCCGAGCAGCTCCGGCACGGCGTTCGCGATGCCACTGACCAGGAAGGCGGTCACGTTGAGCCGCTGCCAGCTCGCCAGGTCGTCACGCAGCAGCACGGCGATCTTGGTGGGAAATCGGATGGGTTCGCTCATGGCGTCGAGCCTGCCCGCCGCGACACCTACCGGTCTTGTACGTTCTTAGCGTGGTCACCCGCCCGCCGGGCTCGCACGTCAGCGCGTGGCGACCTGCGGTAGCCGGGGTCGCCGAGGTCTTCCACGCCCATTTCGTGGGCCACGCCTACCCCCGGCACGTCCACGACGTGTGGACACTGCTGATCGTCGACGACGGCGCGGTCCGCTTCGACCTCGACCGACACCGGCACGGCGCGCTGCGCACCTCGGTCACCCTGCTGCCGCCGTACGTGTCGCACGACGGTCGTTCCGCCACCGAGAACGGTTTCCGCAAGCGGGTCCTGTACCTCGACACGTCGGCACTCGGCCCCGAACTGGTCGGTCGGGCGGTCGACGAGCCGGACCTGGGCGACCCCGGGCTGCGAGACCGGATCGACCACCTGCACCGGGTGCTGGCCGCACCCGGTGACGAGTTCGAGGCCGAGAGTCGGCTCGCGCTCATCCTGGGCCGCCTGCGCGGGCAGCTCCACAAGCGCACCCCGGCCAGCGTCGCACCGCCCGCCGGTAGCCTCGCGGCCCGACTGCGGGAGCTGCTGGACGCCCGGACCGTCGAGGGCGTCACGCTGGGGGAGGCCGCCGAGCTGCTACACGCCCACCCGACCCACCTGGTCCGTACGTTCACCCAGGTGCACGGGGTGCCACCCCACTCGTACCTGACCGGTCGTCGGGTCGAGCTGGCACGCCGCCTGCTGCTCGCCGGGCAGCGGCCCGCGACGGCCGCCATCGCGGCCGGCTTCTTCGACCAGGCGCACCTGACCCGCCACTTCCGGCGGCACCTGGGCGTCAGCCCGGCGCGCTACCCGGACGCCAGGTGGCGGGCCGAGCGCTGCGGCGACGGCTGACCGCTTGCGGCGGTGGCTGGCCGCTGCGGCGGTGGCTGGAAGCGGTCAGACCAGCTGGCCGCCGACGACGGCGAGCAGCCGCAGTTTCTCGTCACTCGCCGAGCCGGGCACGGCGGTGAAGACCAGCAGCGTCTGGGACTCGTCCGGGTCCACCAGGGTCTGACAGTGCAGCTCCAACGCACCGACCTCCGGGTGCAGGAAGCGCTTCGGCGGGCAGTGGCCGGCCGGCACCGGGTGCTCCCGCCACAGCCGGGCGAACTCCGCGCTGCGGGCCAACAGGTCGTCGACGAGCGCCGCCGCCCGCGACCCCCGGCCGTCGCGGGTGTACGAGGCGTGCAGGCTCGCCACGAGCAGCCGGCTCTGCGTGGGGTGGTCCTCCTGCGGGCGCAGTTGCCGTGCCGTCGGGTCGGTGAACCAGCGGTGGTGCGCGCTGCGGGCCAGCCCGGTGTGCCGCATCTCGTCGCCGAGCAGGGCAACGGCCGGGGCGGTCTGCGCCAGGGTCTCCCCGAGGTGGTTCACCACCTGGGCCGGTGTGTCGTGCATCCGGTCGAGGATCCGCATCATGCCGGGGTTGACGTGCTCGGCCCGTACCGTCCGGTGGGGGATCGCGTGGCCCGCGAGCTGGAACAGGTGATCCCGCTCGGCCAGCGAGAGCCGCAGGCCACGAGCCAGCGCGGCGAGCATCTGCTCCGAGGGGCGCGGCCCGCGCCGCTGCTCCAGCCGGCTGTAGTAGTCGGTGGACATACCGCTCAACGTGGCGACTTCCTCGCGCCGTAGCCCACCGGTGCGCCGACGCGGGCCCCGCGGCAACCCGACGTCCTCGGGCTGAAGTGCCTCGCGGCGGGTGCGCAGAAAACTGGCGAGCGGGACGCGGTCCACGGTGCCTCATCCTTCCACCCGGAGTCGGATTGGTGGGTTGGCGGGTGCCGGCGGTGGTCGGCACGTCAGGTGCAACAGGCGGGCAGGGGTGCGGTGTTCCGTCAGCGGACAGCCTGGACCCCCGGCGTGTTCCGGGTCGCCCGGTGAGTCAGTGCGCGGGCCTGTCGAGGATGGATCATGATGAATGGAAGTGTCGTACACCTGTTCTAGTGTCTGGTCATGGTTGAGGAGTTGGCGCTGGCAGACGACGCGGTCGCCGCCTGCGTCGACGGCACCACCTGGGCCCTCGCCGAGGAGGAGCTGATCGCGGCGCTGGACGCCGCGCACCGCCTGGAGCAACGCCTCGCCGCCGTGAAGCTCGCTCTGATCCGCGAGATCGATGGTCGCGGCACCGCCCACGCGCACGGCGCGTCCAGCACAGCGGTGTGGCTGCGCGAGCGACTGCGCCTCACCGTTCCCGCCGCCCGCCGGCTGGTCGACCTCGCCGCCGTCCTGGACACCGGCAACCCTGGGGTACGCCACGCACTGGCCGGTGGTCACCTCACCGTGGACCAGGCCCGGGTCATCGGCGACGCGGTCGACACCGTGCGAACCACCGCCGGTCCCGAGGCCGCCGACAAAGCCCTTGGCATGCTCGTCCGGTGGGCTGGCCAGTTCGACCCCACCGTCTTACGCAAACTCGGCACCCGCATCCTCGACCACGTCGCACCCGACATCGCCGACGCCGCCGCCAAGGCCGCCCTGGACGCCGAAGCCCGCCATGCCACCCGCGATCGCCACCTCACCCTCTCCGCCCTCACCGACGGCCGCCTGCGACTCACCGGCATCCTCGACACCGAGACCGCCGGGCTGCTCCGCGCCGCCATCGACCCACTCAGCGCACCCTCGGGCCTCGATGACCAGCGGTGTCCCGGGCAACGCCGGCACGACGCCCTCGGCGACGTGTGCCGCCTCGCCCTGCGCACCGGCGAGTTGCCCGAGCACGGCGGGGATTCCGCCCAGATCGTTGTCACCACCAGCTACGACAGTCTGACCCGGCAACTGGGCAGCGGCACCCTCGACACCGGCCTACACCTCACCCCCGAGGCCGTGCGTCGACTCGCCTGCGACGCCGCCATTCTTCCCGCCGTCCTCAGCGGGGCCAGCCAGCCACTCGACCTCGGCCGACAACGCCGCCTCATCACCGGCCCCCTCCGGCGAGCCCTGGTGCTCCGTGACGGTGGCTGCGCCTTCCCCGGCTGCGACCGCCCACCACGCTGGTGCGACGCCCACCACATCCACCACTGGGCCGACGGCGGCGACACCAGCCTCACCAACGCCGTCCTGCTCTGCGGCCACCACCACCGGCACCTGCACCACAGCGACTGGGTCGTGCGCCTCGGCGGCGACGGCCACCCCGAATTCATCCCACCCGCCTGGCTCGACCCCGACCAACTCCCTCGGCGCAACCACTACCACCGACGAACGTGAGCACCACCCGCACGCAGCAAGCACCCCGGTCAGCGGGCCGACCGAGCGGCCAGCACCGCGCGTCCTCGTTTCACGCGGCCACGGGGGCCGAGAGGGGCGCGCGACCAGGACTCCGCACGGCCCCGCCAGACACCGGGGCGGTGCGAGGGTGCGCGGCCAGGGGCCGGCACGTCCCGCGCCTGCCCGGATGCGAGGCGGTGAGCGGCGTGCGACCAGGGCTCGGCATCCCCCACGTCCGCTCAGCTAATGCGGTAGGCAGAGCGATTGATCACCAGGGCACCACACCGGCGTCCTCGAAGAACCCGCCGGTAGGCCTGTGGTCGGGCAGGGTCGCGAGTCGGATTGCGATCGCCGCGCCCTGTTCGGGGGTACGCACGCCGCGCAAGCCGTTGAGGTCGGTCGCGACGAAGCCGGGGCAGGCGGCGTTGATCAGGACGTTCGTGTCGCGCCGTTCCGTGGCGTACCGAACGGTGACGGCGTTGAGGAACGTCTTCGACGGCGCGTCCGCGACGGCGAGCGGGCCTGTCGCCAACTCGCTGTGCGGGATCGGCGAGCAGGAGCGACTGTTGCGCGACGGGCGGGCGGACGTGGCGCTGCTGCACCGGCCGTTCGATTCGACGGTCGGACTGGACACCGAGGAGCTGAGCACGGAGGGACAGGTTGTGGTCCTGCCGGCCGGGCACCCCCTCGCCGCCCCGGCCCAGGTGCGGATGGCCGACGTCACGGCGCTGCCCGACCTGCCGCCGCCCCGCCGCCCCGGCCGCAACGGGACGGCCGATCGGGTCTTCGCCGCGGGCCGTCACGAAACCCGGCGGCGAACCGTCACAACTGGCGGTTAGTCTGCCAGCGCGCGTCGTGCCCCCGGTACGTCGCGTCACGCGCCGGTGTAGGCGCGGCACGTCGCCACCACCCACCATCCGGCGCTCAATCGACCTCAGGAGAGTTAGTGACACAGCAATCCGTCGCGACATCGGACAAACTCGACGCCGCGGTGCTCAAGGTGGCCGGCGTCGTCGTCCTCGGCGCGATCATGTCGATCCTCGACGTGACTGTGGTCAGCGTGGCGCTGCCCAAATTCCAGAGCGAGTTCGACGCGTCCTATGCCCGCGTGGCGTGGACGATGACCGCCTACACCCTTGCCCTGGCCACAGTGATCCCGCTCAGCGGCTGGGCGGCCGACCGGTTCGGCACCAAACGCCTTTACATGGTGGCGTTGGCCCTGTTCACGATCGGGTCGGGGCTCTGCGCCACCGCCGACACGATCGGCGAGCTGATCGGCTACCGCGTGCTCCAGGGCCTCGGCGGCGGCATGCTCATGCCGCTGGGCATGACCATCATGACCCGCGCGGCCGGCCCGCACCGCATCGGCCGGCTGATGGCCGTCCTCGGCATCCCGATGCTGCTCGGCCCGATCGGCGGCCCGATCCTCGGCGGCTGGCTGATCGACACCGCGAGCTGGCACTGGATCTTCCTGATCAACCTGCCGATCGGCGTGGTCGCGCTGATCTATGCGCAGATGGCCCTGCCGAAGGACGCCCCCGAGCCGTCCGAGTCGTTCGACTTCGTCGGCATGCTGATGCTCTCGCCGGGTCTGGCCCTCTTCCTCTACGGCGTGTCGTCGCTGCCGGAGGCGGGCACCTTCGCCGCGGCGAAGGTGTGGGCTCCGATGCTTGTCGGCGGGGCGCTCGTGGTGGCGTTCGTGCTCTACTCGTTCAAGCCGCGGCACCCGCTGCTCGACCTGCGGCTGTTCCGCAACCGCAGCCTGACCATCGCGTCGCTGACGCTGTTCGTGTTCATCATCGCGTTCATGGGCGCCGGCCTGCTGTTCCCGAGCTACTTCCTGCAGGTGCGCGGCGAGTCGACGCTGACCGCCGGCCTGCTGATGGCCCCGCAGGGCATCGGCGCGATGATCACCATGCCGATCGCCGGCATGCTGGCCGACCGGGTGCCGATCGGCCGGACCGTTCCGTTCGCGCTGGCGCTCATCGTCGTCGGGTTCTTCAGCTTCACCCAGGTCGACCCGCAGACCTCGTACCTGATGCTCGAAGGCTCGCTGTTCGTGATGGGCCTGGGCATGGGCGGCACGATGATGCCGATCATGACGTCGGCGCTGCGGACGTTGTCGGCCAACGACGTGGCGCGCGGCTCGACCCTTGTCAACATCCTCCAGCAGATCGGCGGCTCGGTCGGCGCCGCCGTGATGTCGGTGATCCTCACCAACGAGCTGAACGGTTCCCGGCCGATCCCCGGCCTGGTCGACGAGAGCGGCAAGCCGATCACCGAGGCCGGGCTGGCCATCGCCTCCCAGCAGCGACCGGAGCTGCTCCAGCAGATGCCGGTGGACCCGTCGATCATCGAGCGCGGGCTCGACTTCGCCGCCAAGTCGTTCGCCAGCACGTTCTGGGTCGCGTTCGCGCTTGTCGTGCTCACGTTCGTCCCGGCGGCCCTGCTGCCGCGCCGACGTCAGCCGGCGCGGCTCGACGACGCGCCGGGCGAGCAGGTCAAGACGCCCGTCGTCATCCACTGACCGACCCCGCCGCGCCCGGCACCCCGTGCGGTGCCGAGCGCGGCGGGTACGGCGTCAGCGCAACGGGCCGTCGCCGAGTCCGTCCGGCTCCTCGACCACGTGGACCGCCGCTTCCTCGGCGCTGGCCGCGCCCGCGTCGATCCCGGCGTCCCAGGCGACCGAATCGGCTTCGTCGTCCTCGCGGACGCCCTCGTCGTAGGCGACGAGACGGCCCGCGCGCGCCTCGCTCTCGTACCCCCGGCGGGTCAGCTCGTCCTCGTCGTCGTCGCCCTCGGCGTACGGGTCGACATCCGGCACCTCCTGGGCGAGGTGCTGCGCCAGGGACTCACCGGCGCGCTCCTCGGCCGGCGTGGTGCCGAACCGGTTGGCCGCGGTCCAGTGATCCTCGGCGACGATGCCGGTGTCCAGGGGGTCACCGACCCGGTCGTCGTCGAGGGTGTCCGAGGCGTCCAGGACGCCGTCGTCCTCGGCCACGTTCCACTCGTCGACGGAATCCATCCGCTCGGTCTGGCTCACGGCGGTCTCCTCTTCGTTACGGTGCACCAAAGTGCCAAGCCTATGACCGTGCAACGCGAGCGCACCCCGAGGCCTGCCCGCTGTGACGAACCGACCTGGGGACGCACCGGTTCAGCGCGTGAGCAGCTCCACCACGGCCTCGGTGAACTCCACCGGCTGCTCGATGTGCGCGAAGTGCCCGCTGTGCTCCAGCAGCACCAGCCGCGAGTCCTTCAGGCCCGCGTGCAGCTCCTCGGCGCGGCGCGGAGGGCAGATGAAGTCGTACGCGCCGACGATCACCACGGCGGGAGCGATGATCTCGGCCAGGTTCTCCCGCACGTCGAAGGGCGCCGGATCCTGCGCGGTCGCCGGCGCGAACGAGACCCGGACAGCGGCCTGAAGCGGTGCGAATTCGTCCTGCCGGCCCCAGAAGTCCGCGAAGTAGACCGGAAGGGCGGCGCGCAGGGCGGTCGCCAGCGACTCGTCGTCGGTGGCGGCGCCGATCTGCCCGAACGCGGCCGGCACCGCCGCCGCCTCCGGCCGGTCCGGGTGCCGCTGCGGGTACGCGGCGAGCTCGGCCATCGCCTCGGCCCAGAACTCGGCACCGGTGACGGGCGAGGTGTCGTACAGGGCGAGGCCGGCGACCCGGTCCGGGTGTGCGAGCGCGTAGCGCTGGATGACGAAACCGCCGTGCGAGTGACCGAGGAGGTACACCCGGGGTTCGCCGAGGTGCTCGACGACGGCGTCGAGGAACCGGACATACGTGTCGAGACGGTAGTCGGCGGGGTCGTCGAGCCGCCCCGACGCACCCGTGCCGACCGGTTCGACGTACACCATCGTGAAGTGCTCCTCCAGGCTGGGCGTCCGCAGGTACGCCCACTCGATGCCGGGGCCGCCGGAGTGCGCCACGCACACCGGACCGCTGCCGGCGACGTGGTAGACCTGCCGAACGCCGTCGAGGAGGAACGTGTGGGCACCCGGTGCGAGGGCGCTGACGTCGTGGTGGGTGGAACCCATGAGCTATCTCCCGATCCGAGACCCGTGCGGCGTTGCCGACACGGCGACTGGTGCCTGACGCGAACCAGATGCGTGGCTCGGGAAGAAAGTTCGCTCGGTCCGAAAAGTTTCTCAGCGCAGCGCGGGCACGGGGTGGAAGAGGGTGAGGTGGCGCACCCGACCCTCGCGCAGCACCTGCAACCACAGCGCCGCCGGTGGGCAGTGCTCCGGGTCGTCGGGCGGGCTGATCAGGTCGGTTTCCCAGATCAGCACGTCGCCGCTGGCGACGACGTTGCGCAGCCGCTGGCGTACCCCGGCCGTCAGGTCGCGGTCCATGCCCGCGACGGCCAGGTCACGGCCGCCACGCGGGCCACCCGGCACGATCATCTCGGCGTCCGGCCACCAGCTCTCGCGGACCACCCGCTCGAAGTCGCCGCCCATCGCCGTGGCGATCATGTCGCGGCCCTCCCGCCACAGTGCCGCGTTCGTCGCGGTGACGTCGGCGTGCGCCGCGCTCGCCGCCGCCCGCAGGCCGCCGGTGAGCGCCCGGCGGGCGTGGCTGAGGCGGCTGCGGACGGTGCCGACCGGCACGCCGCACACGGCCGCGATCTGCTCGTACGAGGATGCGTCGCTGAAGTACCGCAGCAGCGTGACCAGCCGGTCTGGCTCGGACAACTCCCCGATGGCGTGCCACACCCAGTCGCGCATCGCGCCCCGGTCCAGTGCCTCCTCCGGGGTGGGCGTGCCGGCGGGGCCGGCGAACCACTCCGGCTCGGCGACCGGGACGGCCCGCTGCCCGCGCACGGCCATCCGGCTGTTGTTGCGCACGATGGCGCGCAGCCACGGGCCGACGGCGGCCGGGTCGCGGACCTCGCCGATGCGGCGCAACGCCACCACCATCGCGTCCTGCACCGCGTCCTCGGTGTCCGGTCCGTAGCCGAGGACGCTCAGCGCCACGGCCCGCATCTCGGCCTCGTGGCGGGCCAGCAACGCGCCGAGCGCCGCCGCGTCTCCCGCCTGCGCGAGATGCACCAGCTCCGTGTCACCCTGCGTCACGCGTACGTCCTCCTGCACGTCCCGTGGTGTCCTGTTCGCGATGGTATGGTCGGTATTGTTCGGTGCCTGTCACCGGTATCCAGCCTACGACGGGTGACGGTGTCGATCCCCGGAGCCGGCACCGGGGGAGAGCCCCGACGCCCGCGGTGGCTGCCGGAAAGTGACGTACGTCGGTCATAGCGTGGGCGACATGACCAGACGCGCTCTCGAAGCCCCACCCTCGTGCCCGGCCGCCGGGGGCCGGCCGTGACCGAGCTGAGCTGGGCGCAGGTGTCCGCCCGGCGGCTGGCGCGACACGGGCTCACCGCACCGGCGTCGTCCGACTCGGCCGCAGACCCAGCCGCCGCGCCGCCTGCCGACCCGACCGCCGATCGCGTCGCCGAGGTGGTGTCGACGATGTGCGGCGCGCACGCCCAGGTCGCCTCCGCCGCCGAGCTGTCCGTCGGGCTACGCGTCCCGGGCGCGACCCGTGCGCTGGTGCGCCGGGCGCTCTGGGAGGACCGCACCCTGGTCAAGACCCGTGGGCCGCGCGGGACGGTGCACCTGCTCGCCGCCACGGACCTGCCGATGTGGACCGGCGCGCTGTGCGCGATGCCCACCCCGCCGTGGGAGCAGAGCCGGGGGCTGTTGACTCCCGAGCAGCACGAGCAGGTCCTGGCCGCCATTGCCAACGCGTTGGCGGAGGCCGAGCTGACCACCGCCGAGCTGACCGATGAAGTCGTCGCCCGCACCGGCGCCTGGGCGGGCGAGCGGGTCATGGAGGCGTTCCAGGACAAGTGGCCACGGTGGATGGCCGCGATGTCGGCCGCCACCCGGGGCGGGGTGATGTGTCACGGCCCGGCCCGGGGCCGCGCCACCACCTACACCAGCCCGGCCCGCTGGCTGCCCGGGTTCACGCCGATGGCCGGCCCGGCGGCGCTGGCCGACCTCGTCCGCCGTTACCTGTACGCGTACGGGCCGGCCACCCCCGCCCAGTTCGCCAGGTGGCTGTCGGTGACCGAGCGGTGGGCGACCGGGTTGTTCCAGTCGCAGGATCTCACCGAGGTCACCGTCGCCGGCACGCGGGCGTGGGTGGCGGCCGGCGACAGCGACTTCCCGGACGATCCGCCGTCCGGGTTGCGGTTACTGCCCTACTTCGACGCGTACGCGGTCGGCTGCCACCCCCGCGACCAGCTCTTTCCCGGTGCCGCCGCCGAGCGGGCGCTGGCCGGTGGGCAGGCCGGCAACTTTCCGGTGCTGCTCGTGGACGGGACGGTTGCCGGGGTGTGGCACCAGCGTCGCTCCGGGCGCACGATCCGCATCACCGTCGAGCCGCTGCGGGCGCTCGACGCCGGTCGCCGCCGGGCGTTGGACGAGGAGGTCGAGCGGGTCGGCCACATTCTGGAGGGCAGGCCGTCGTTGACAATCGGCACAGTGGACGTCGGCCCGCACGCCTGAGTCAGGATGAGGGCGTGGCCATCGAACCGGTCGGCCCGCCGGTGGCACTGCGGCGGCCCGGCGCGGTGGTGCCGGGCCGCCGCGGCCTCAGTAGCGACCGTCCTCCGGTGCGGGCAGCGCGTCCAGGTCGGCAAGATCCTCGGCGCTGAGCCGCACGTCACCGGCGGCGCAGTTGTCCACCAGGTACTTGGGGGTCTTGCTGCCCGGGATCGGGATGACCCGATCACCCTGGGCCACCACCCAGGCGAGGGCGACCTGTGCCGGGCTGACCCCGGCCCGGTCGGCGATCTCGCGGACCCGGGCGACGATGGCGAGGTTGGCGCGCAGCGCCTCCTGCTGGAAACGGGGCAGACCACGACGGAAGTCGTCGGCGGGCAGGTCGTCGAACGAGGTGAACCGACCGGCGAGGAAACCACGACCGAGCGGGGAGAAGGGCAGGAAGGCGATGCCCTGCTCGACGCAGTACGGCAGCACCTCGGCCAGCGGGTCGCGGGTCCACAGCGACAACTCGGACTGCACCGACGCCACCGGATGCACCGCCTGGGCCCGCGCGATCTGGGCCACCGTCACCTCGGACAGTCCGATCTGGCGTGCCTTGCCCGCCGCCACGGCCTCGGCCATCGCACCCCAGGACTCCTCGATCGGCACCTCCGGGTCGACGCGGTGTAGCTGGTAGAGGTCGACGTGGTCGGTGCCGAGCCGGCGCAGGCTGTCGTCGATCGCCGCGCGGATGTGCTCCGGGCGGCCGTTGTCGCCGATCTTCGCGAGGTTGCCGGGGCCGCCGGTGGGGGAGGTGACCACCAGGCCGGCCTTCGTCGCCAGGACGGCCCGCTCGCGGTGACCGCCGGCCAGCGCCCGGCCGACCAACTCCTCGTTGGTGTACGGCCCGCCCCGAGGCCGATGACGCCGACCTCGGGACCTGCGTTGCCCAGTGTGGTGGTTCGCGTGCGCCCCACGCTACGACCGGCCCCGCCCACCCGCACTCAGTGACAACTCTCACCGGAAGCGGACTCGCGTGTCCGGTACGGTGGTGGCTAAGCGGACTTCCGAGTCCGGATCCACCTGTCACGAGGAGCCCCATGATTCCGGTACGGATCAGCGACGCCCTGCGCGCCGTGGTCTTCGAGCCGACACGCGACCTGGCTGAGGCGCTGGACGAGTTCTACGCCCCCGACTACACCCACCGCAGCGACGGCGCGACCCTCGATCGGGCCGAGTTCGGCGAGATGGTGACCCGGGTACGCGGCCAGATCGTCAGCGGCACCGTGTGCGTCCTCGACGAGCTGCGCGACGGCCTCCACTACGCCGAACGGCACGTCTACGAGATCACCCTGGTCGACGGATCGACCGCCAGACGGGAGATCGCGATCTTCGGGTCGTACGCCGAGGACGGCCGGTTCCGCCACCTCAGCGAGACGGGTTTCGACCTGCCCGCCTGAACCATCTCGACCACCAGCAGAGGAGAGAACCATGCCCCGCCTTGCCGACCCCGACCCGAACGCGATTCCGGCCGACGTCCGCGACTTCCTGTCCGCCCTGCCGCCCGACCCGATGGTCAAGATGCTGACCCACTCGATCGGCACGGTGAAACTGTTCATCCAGCTCGCGAGGGCGCAGTTCGCCTCGCTGGAGCTGCCCGCCCGCTCGCGGGAACTGGTCATCCTGACCGTGGCCGAGTACACCGAGTGCGAGTTCGAGGCGGCCCAACACCGTCCGATGTCCGAGGCGGCCGGCGTCGACCGGGCCACCCGCGAGATCATCACCAGCCGGGACATCGACAGCCCGCACCTCTCCGCGTACGACCGGACGCTCATCCGGTTCGCCGCCGAGGTGGTGCGGTCACCGCGCATTCCTGATGATCTCTTCGACCAGGTGCGGCAGATCCTCAGCGAGCGCGAGATCGTCGAGGTGCTCCAGGTGATCGGCTACTACTGGTCGTTCGGCCGGGTGGCCACGGTGCTCGCCGTCGAGCTGACCACGGTGTACGGCGACGAGCCGCCGCTGGCCGGCGAGACCGAACGGGCAGACTGAGACCATGACCCCGCCCACCCCGAGCGACCCGCGCACTCCCCATCGGCGTCTCGACGCCCGTCGGAACCAGGAGCGGGTCATCGCCGCCGCGCGGGAACTCTTCGCCGAGCAGGGGCTTCAGGTGACGGTGCCGCAGGTCGCGGACCGGGCCGGGGTGGGCCGCGCGACGGTCTACCGCAGCTACCCCAGCAAGGAAGACCTGGTCGTCGCGGTCGTCCAGCAGCAGTTCCAGGAGCTGGAGCAGCGCATCCGCGCCGCGCTCGACGGAGCCGACGCGTACCGGGAGTGGTGTTCCTTCGTGCCCGACCTGTTCGGACGTCTCGCCCGGGACCGGGTCCTCGCCGACGCGTTCTTCGATGGCAGGCTGGTGCCCGCCGCGCACATCCTGGGCCTGATCGGGCAGTTGGTGGCGGCGGTCCGGCCCTCCGGCAAGATCCGCCAGGACGCCGGGGAGCTGGACATCCGGGTGCTCCTCTGCGGGGCGGTCCGGCAGCTCATCGTGCTCGACGAGCGTGACCCGGCGGTGTGGCGTCGGTACGCCGACCTGGTGCTCAACGCGCTGCGCCCCTGACCCGAAGCGCGTCACTCGGGGCAGTGGCTCGCGGCCTCGGCCCTGGTCAACCGGGCAGGGCCGCCAGGCCCGAGCGCCGAACGACGCGACGGATCTCCTCGGGCGACAGCCGCCGTCCCCGCTCGTAGGCCACGGCGAAGTCCTCGACACCCAACCCCGCCACCGCCAGCGCGGTCGCCCGCTCGACGTCGGGTCGGTCGGCCGGCGCCAGCGGGAGGCCCGTCGCCTCCCGGCTCGCCGCCGCCGCGCCGAGCAACAGGGCCGCGTCCTGCGGGCGGTCACCGGCGGCGGCCACACCGACCAGGATCTGCCACGGGTCCTGGTCGGCACCGAGGTCCGCGGCGACCTCGCCCGCCCGCAGGTGCCAGTGCCTCGCCGGTGGTGACCGCCGCCGCGCTCATCGACGGCCACCGGGCGCTGATCCGGGCCGTCCGGGCCTACCGGGTCACCGTCATCGGCGCCACGATGCCGCCCATGAAGGGCTCGTACAGCTACACGCAGGAAAAGGAGGAGGTACGCGACGAGGTGAACCGGTGGATCCGCACCAGCGGCGAGTACGACGCCGTCGTCGACCTCGACCGGATCCTCGCCGACCCGTCCGACCGCGACGCCCTGCGACCCGCGTACGCCCACGTCGACTTCCTGCACCTCAACGACGCCGGGGCGACCGCTGCCGCTGCCGCCGTCGCCGCCCAGATCCGCTGAAACCAGCAGTCACACATGCAGGGACCGGCAGTTCCGCGAAAACAGTCGGGCGAACGTGTCGAGAGCGGGGGCTCCGGCTTCGACCACGGGGTGAGGGCCGGGCACACCCGGTCCCACCCGCAGGCTGACACCGCACGGACCAAGGAGTGGATCGATGACGAAGGTGACGACCGCACCGTGTGCCGCAAGGTGCACGTGGACCTCGTGCCGGTCCTGCGCGTCGTCGAGGGCGACGGCGTCACCCACCTGGCCTACGGGGTACGCCCAACGGCCTGAGCGCCCCGGGGGACCGTCCCGTGCGGGTCGGTCCCCGTCGTTCCCGAGGCCAGGTTGGTGCAGAGGACGACGGTGCCGGCCCGGCGGAAGCGCTGGAGAGCGTGATGCCGGTGAGTCATCTTGATGACTCACCGGCATCACGCTCTCTGCCGTGTGGGGGAGGTCGGACCGCGCTCAAGACCGTGCCGAACGCCCGCAAGCACGGAAGCCGGGCGAGCCGATGGCCGCCGCTCGACGCTCCGGCCGGCCAGAAATCAGCGGTGTGGCCTTGAAGCGCATAGCGGAAGATCGATATTGTCTGCCGCAGGCGCCGCCCCGCCACAGGCCATCACCGTCGATCGACCGAAGCGGGTTCAGCATGCGCACACTGAGACTTGTCACGACTCTGGCCGTCGCCGGCCTGCTCGCCGGTGCGGTGGCGACAGTCGCCACCACACCGGCCAGCGCGGCGACCGCCGTGTTCTCCGTGACGAACACCTGGGGCAGTGGCTATCAGGGGCAGGTCACCGTCACCAACAACACCTCCGCCCCGATCAGCAGCTGGCGGGTCGAGTTCGACCTGCCCGCCGGGTCGACAATCAGCCAGTCGTGGAACGCGCAGCAGACGGCCTCCGGCAGCCACTACGCCTTCAGCAACGTGTCGTGGAACGGCACGCTCGGCGCCGGCGCGTCGACCTCGTTCGGCTTCCTCGTCAACGGGTCGGGCACCCCGGTGAACTGCACTGTCAACGGCGACAGCGTGTCCTGCACCGGCGGCACACCACCGACCACGCCGCCTCCGACCACGCCGCCTCCGACCACGCCGCCTCCGACCACGCCGCCACCGACGACCCCGCCTCCGACGACCCCGCCCCCGTCCACCGGCACGCCGGTCGAGCGGCACGGGCAGCTACGGGTCTGCGGCACGACGATGTGCGACAGGTCCGGCGCGCGGGTGCAGTTGCGCGGCGTCAGCAGCATGTGGCTCAACTGGGAGACGGCACCGTACGCCGAGAACCTCTCCGCGTTGACCTGGATGCGGGACAACTGGAACCTACAGGTGATCCGCGCGGCGATGGGCGTGGAGCCGGCCGGCGCGTACCTGAGCAACCCGGGCAAGGCACGGGCGCAGGTGGAGACCATCATCAACAACGCGGTCAGCGCCGGGGTGTACGTCATCGTCGACTGGCACGCCCACGAGGCACAGAACAACCAGTCCCAGGCGGTGGCGTTCTTCGGCGATCTGGCCCGCCGCTACGGTCACCTGCCCAACGTCATCTGGGAGCCGTACAACGAGCCGTTGCAGGTGAGCTGGACCAACGTCATCAAGCCGTACCACCAGGCGGTGGTCTCCGCGATCCGTGCCGCCGACCCGGACAACATCGTCGTGCTCGGCACCCCGACCTGGTCGCAGGACGTGGACGTGGCGGCGGCCAGCCCGGTCACCGGCACCAACCTGATGTACACCCTGCACTTCTACTCGTGCACCCACGGCGCGTCGCTGCGGGCCAAGGGTGACGCGGCGATCCGAGCCGGCCTGGCGCTGTTCGTCACCGAGTGGGGCGCCAGCAACGCCGACGGCGGCCTCGACGGCCGGGCCTGCCTGCCGGAGGCGCAGTCCTGGATCGACTGGATGAGGGCGAACGGCATCTCCTGGACGGCGTGGAAGCTCGACGTCGGCACCGACACCACAAACCTGCTCAGCCCCGGCGCGCCGGTGACCGGCGGGTGGAGCAACTACCTGCACGGCCACGCGCCGTTCGTGGTGGCGAACATGAGGTAACCCTCGGCCGTCATCAACTCCAGGTCGACGATGTCGGGGTGTCCGGGCCAGTGGGACACCCCGACATCATCGATGGCCTGTCGCCGGGATGCCGGCAGAACGGTCCGTCACCTTAACGCGCCAGAAACACCCCCGGCACCAAACCTGGGAACGCTCGTCGGACAGCCACGACCACCGACACGCGAACCGGGGTGACCATGGCCGACAACACCACAAATGTGCCGACGTTCGACGGGCCGATGGGCCGGTCCGGCAACGGCCGGGCACTGCCCACACCGCGCGCCAACCCGACCGTGGCGCTCGACGACGGCGACCCGGCGGATCTGGCCACGATCGGCGTGGAGGAGGAGTTCCACGTCGTCGACCTGCACACCCGGGAGTTGGTGCCCCGGGCCGGGGAGTTGCTCGACCGGCTGCCGGCCGACTCGTTCACCGCGGAGTTGCACCGCAGCGTGGTGGAGACCAACACCGCGGTCTGCCGCACCCTGGACGAGATCCGCGCCGAGCTGACCCGGCTGCGCCAGTTGGCCGTCCAGGTGGCCGACCGGGCCGGGCTGGGCATCGTGGCGGCCGGCACGGTGCCGCTGCGCGCCGACGGCGACCCGAGCGTCACCCCCACGTCCCGGTACCGGCGGATGCTCGACGAGTACCAGCTGCTCGCGCGGGAGCAACTGATCTGCGGTGCGCAGGTGCACGTCGGGGTGACCGACCGGGACCTGGCCGTCGCGGTCACCCGCCGGGTCCAGCCGTGGCTGCCGGTGCTGCTCGCCCTGTCCACCAGCTCGCCGTACTGGATGGGTCAGGACAGCGGCTACGCCAGCATGCGGTCACTCGTCTGGCAGCGCTGGCCCACGGCGGGTGACCCGGGCGAGGTGACGAGCGCGGCGGATCACGAGGCGCTGGTCGCCGAGCTGATCTCCTCCGAGACGATCACCGACCCTGCCATGATCTACTTCGATGTCCGGCCGTCGGCGCACGTGCCCACAGTGGAGTTGCGGATCACCGACGCCAACGCCGACGTGGAAACCATCGTCCTGCTCACCGGCCTGTTCCGGGCACTGGTCCGGCGGGAGGTCGCCGCCCTGCGCGCCGGGGTGGAGCGCACCGCCGTGCGACCACCGGTGCTGCGCGCCGCCGTGTGGCGGGCGGCCCGCTCCGGGCTGGAGGGCGACCTGCTCGACCTGCCCCGCTCGGCCCGGCCGGTGCCGGCCGCCGAGGCGGTCCGCCGCCTGATGACCGACCTGCGCCCGCAGTTGACCGCGACCGGCGACTGGGAGCAGATCCGCGAGCTGACCCGGTACGCCCTGGAGCGCGGCAGCTCCGCGGCGCGGCAGCGCCGGGCGTACGAACGTCGCGGCCGGTTGGCCGACGTTGTCGACCTGCTCCTCGACGAGACCCGGGGCCGGGTCCGCGAGGCACCACCGGGTGCGCCAGCACCGCCGGTGCTGCCCACGTACGCCGATGCCGGCGACGAGGTCTTCGGAGCGAGCGGGCCGGAGCCGGCGTACGGCCCGATCCTGGCGGCCCTGCGCCGACTCGGTGCCGGCGCCCTCCGACAGCGCGAGCACGACCGGGACGAGGAGCAGCGCGCCCGCGGCGTGACGTTCAGCGTGGCCGGCGAGGCGAGCACCCGGCTCTTCCCGGTCGACCTGGTGCCCCGCGTGGTGCCGGCCGCCGACTGGCGGACGCTGCGCACCGGCCTGGTGCAACGCGCCCGCGCCCTGGACGCGTTCCTGTGCGACGTCTACGGCGACCGGGCCGTGGTGGCCGACGGCGTGGTGCCGGCGTGGGTGGTGGAGTCCTCGCCCGGCCTGCGCCCGACCGGCGCGCTGATGGGCCGTCGGGGCACCCGCGCCCAGGTGTCCGGGACCGACCTGGTCCGGGACCCGGACGGCGGCTGGTACGTCCTGGAGGACAACCTGCGGGTGCCCTCCGGAATCGGCTACGCGGTGCAGAACCGTCGGCTGACCCAGGCGGTGCTGCCGGAGCTGCCGGTGCCGCCGGACCTGCTGCCCGCCGACGAGACGCCGGCGATGCTGTACCGGGCGTTGATCGCCGCCGCGCCCCCCGCGGCCGACGAACCCGCACTGGTGGTGCTCAGCAGCGGCCCGGGTGATCCCGCCTGGTTCGAGCACCGGCTGCTCGCCGACGAGATGGGTGTGCCGCTGACCGAGACCAGCGACCTGCTGGTGCAGGAGGGCCGGGTCTGGCTGGTCCGCGCGGGCAGCCGCAGCCGGGTCGACGTGCTCTACCTGCGGATGGACGAGGAGGCCCTGCTGCACGCGCCGGGCGCCGACGGGGTGCCGCTGGGCTGGCCGTTGCTCGCCGCCGTGCACGCCGGACGGCTCACGCTCGCCAACGCGCTGGGCAACGGCGTCGGCGACGACAAGGCCCTGTACGCGTACGTGCCCCGACTGATCGAGTACTACCTGGGCGAGAAACCCCTGTTGGGGGATGTGCCGACGTACCTGTGCGGGCTGCCCGAGCAGCGGGCCGAGGTGCTGGACCGGCTCGACGAGTTGGTGCTCAAGCCCGTCGACGGGTACGGCGGCGACCGGGTGGTGATCGGCCCACGGGCCGAGGCGGAGGAGTTGGGCGCCGTCCGGGAGCAGATCCTCGCGGCCCCGCACCGGTGGATCGCCCAGGAGATGGTCTCGCTCACCACCCACCCGGTCTTCGACGGCACTGCTCTCGCGCCCCGCCACGTCGACCTGCGGGCCTTCGTGTTCCTCGGCGAGCAGGCCGAGGTCGCGCCGGTGGCGCTGACCCGGGTGGCGCCGGCCGGCAGCATGATCGTCAACTCGTCGCGAGGCGGTGGGTCGAAGGACACCTGGTTGCTCGGCGCGGCCGAGCAGAATTCGGTGTAACCCACGCTTGACCATCCCGTCATCGGTACGCAACCCGGTCCGCCAAACCTGGACCGGTCAGCGGCCCGAGCGGACCCGAGCCGATGAGAGGTGTGCCATGTGCGGTATCGGAGGCGAGTTTCGCCTCGACGGGGCGTCATCGGACCTGGCCGCCGTCGAGCGGATGCTGCCCGCCCTGGCCTCCCGGGGCCCGGACGGCGAGGGGCGGTGGCAGCACGGGCCGGTGGCGCTGGTGCACCGCCGGTTGCGCATCATCGACCTCTCCGACGGCGGGGCGCAGCCCATGGTCGACCCCGAGCTGGGTCTGGCCCTGGTCTTCAACGGCTGCATCTACAACTACCGGGAGCTGCGCGACGAGCTGATCGGCCTGGGCTACTCCTTCCGCTCGACCTCCGACACCGAGGTGATCCTCAAGGCGTACCACAGGTGGGGGACGGCCTGCGTCGAACGGTTCTACGGGATGTTCGCGTTCGTCCTGGTGGAGCTGGCCACGCACACCCTGGTGCTGGCCCGCGACCGGCTCGGCATCAAGCCGCTCTACCTGGCCCAGGGGCCGGGCCGCATCCGGTTCGCCTCGACCCTGCCGGCGTTGCTCGCCGCCGGTGACGTGGACACCGACCTCGACCCGGTGGCGCTGCACCACTACATGAGTTTCCACTCGGTGGTGCCGGCACCGCGCACCATCCTCGCCGGGGTCCGCAAACTCCCGCCGGCCACCGTGCGGGTGATCACCGCCGACGGCCGGAGCACCGACACGCTCTACTGGCAGCCGGGGTTCAGCCGGGCCGCCGCCGATCCGATGTCCGCCGACGAGTGGCAGGAACGGCTCATGGCGGCGTTGCGCACCGCCGTACGCCGACGGATGGTCGCCGACGTGCCGGTCGGGGTGCTGCTCTCCGGCGGGCTCGACTCCAGCCTGATCGTCGCGTTGCTGGCCGAGCAGGGCCAGACCGGGCTGGCCACCTTCAGCATCGGGTTCGAGGCGGCGGCGGGGGAGAGCGGCGACGAGTTCCACTACTCCGACCTGGTGGCCCGCCACTTCGACACCGACCACCACCAGATCCGCATCGGTGCCAGCCGGTTCGTCCCCGCCGTGCACGAGGCCATCGCGGCGATGAGCGAGCCGATGGTCAGCCACGACTGCGTCGCGTTCCACCTGCTCTCCGAGGAGGTCTCGCAGCGGATCACGGTGGTGCAGTCCGGGCAGGGCGCCGACGAGATCCTCGCCGGCTACGACTGGTACCCGCCGATGGCGAACGTGGCCCGCGCGGACGCCGTCGAGGCGTACGCCAGGGTGTTCTTCGACCGTCGGCACGACGCGCTCGCCGGGCACCTGGCGCCCGAGTGGATGCTCGACCACGACGCGAGCCTGGAGTTCGTCACCGCCCACTTCGGCGCGCCCGGCGCGGACACCGCGTTGGACGCGGCACTGCGCCAGGACAGCCTGGTCATGCTGGTCGACGATCCGGTCAAACGGGTCGACAACATGACGATGGCCTGGGGGCTGGAGGCCCGTGTGCCGTTCCTGGACCACGAGGTGGTCGAGCTGGCCGCCGCCTGCCCGCCCGCGTTGAAGCTGGCCCAGGGCGGCAAGGGCGTGCTCAAGGCGGCGAGCCGGGGCATCGTCCCGGACGAGGTGATCGACAGGCCGAAGGGCTACTTTCCGGTGCCCGCCATCCGGCACCTGTCCGGTCCACTGCTCGACGACGTCCGCGACGCGCTGACCGCCCAGTCGGCGCGCGAGCGGGGCCTGTTCCGCAAGGACTACCTGGAGGAATTGCTGGACGCGCCGAACACCCGGCGGACCACGCTGGGTTCCAACGCGCTCTGGCAGCTCGGGCTGCTGGAGCTCTGGTTGCAGCGGATCGGGGTTTAGATGAGCGTACGGACCGAGGTGCCGCGTACCATCCGGCGGACCCGACCCGCCACCTCTCGGCCGGTGGTGCCGGTGCCCGTGGTCGAGGAGTACCGCCCCGCGCCGTCGCCCGACGGCCGCCGGGTGGCGTACCTCTCCGACCAGGGCGGCAGCCCGCGCGTCTGGGTTCGCGACGTCGACACCGCCGAGGCCATTGCGCTGCCCACCGGCGACGAGCCGGTGTTGGCGCTGAGCTGGTCCCCGGACGGGCGGTGGCTGGCCTGCGTCGTCGCACCCGGTGGCGCGCCCCGCACCGAGCTGTGGGTGCTGCGCCCGGACGGCACGCGACGCCGCCAGGTCGCCGGGTTCGGTCGACGCAGCGCCGCGCTGGCCGGCTGGCTGCCCGGCGGCGCGGTCCTGATGGTCACCGAGACCGCCGAGCACGCGCGGGCCGTCCTGATCGACGCGGACACCGGGCACCGGCGGGAGCTCGCCGAGGGTGACCTGCTCACGCTCCTGGACGTGACCCCGGACGCCGGCACCGTGCTGCTGCGCCGGGGCCCCCGCAACGCCCGGTGGTTGGAGGTGCTCGACGTGGCGACCGGCGAGCGGCGGCGGTTGTTCCCGGACGCCGGTCGGGGCAGCACCGACCAGGGCTGGTTCGGCCCGGACGGCACGAGCGTGCTGGCCCGCACCGACGCGTTCTCGGAGCTGGCCGCGCTGGTGCGGGTCGACCTGGCCCGACCGGAGCGGACGCCGATCCGGCTCGCCGGGCGACCGGACGCCGAGTTGGAGCACGTGGCGCCGAGCCCGGACGGGCGTCGCGCCGCGCTGCTGTGGAACACCTACGGCGGGCGCAGCGAGCTGAGCCTGCTCGACCTCGCCGACGGCGTGCAACGGGCCGTCGCCGCCCCCGGGGAGGTGCTCGACGACGCCGTCTTCGCCGCCGGCGGCGACCTGCTCTGTGTGACCGCGCAGGGGCCGGTGCAGCCCCGGGAGGTCTGGCTTGTCGACGCGTCCACGGCGGCGCCGGGCCCGCTGCGGCCGAGCAGCACCACCACTCCTACGACCGGCAGCGGCGTCGCGCCACAACTCGTCGACCTGCGCGCACACGACGGGTTACCGCTGTCCGGCTGGTTGTACCGCCCGGCCGGGCCGGGTCCCTGGCCGACCGCGATCAGCCTGCACGGTGGCCCGGAGGCGCAGGAGCGGCCCGGCTACCACCCGCTGTTCCAGGCCCTCGTGGCACAGGGCGTGGCCGTCTTCGCGCCAAACGTCAGGGGGTCGTCCGGGTTCGGCCGCTCCTTCGTCGCCGCCGACAACCTCGCCGGCCGCTACGGTGCGATCGCCGACGTGGCGGCCTGCGGCGAGTACCTGGTCGACGCCGGCATCGCCCGGCCCGGCCAGCTCGGCTGCCTGGGCCGTTCCTACGGGGGTTACCTGGTCCTCGCGGTGCTTGTGAACTTCCCCGGGCTGTTCGCCGCCGGGGTCGCCGAGTGCGGCATCTCCGACTTCCACACCTTCTACGCCGGCACCGAGCCGTGGATCGCCGCCGCCGCCGTCAGCAAGTACGGCGACCCGCAGCGGGACGCGGAGCTGCTGCGTGACCTGTCGCCGCTGACCCACATCGACCGGCTGGACGTCCCGCTGTTGTTGATCCACGGCGCGAACGACACAAACGTGCCGGCCGGCGAGTCGGCGCAGGTGGCGGCGGCACTCGCCGCCCGGGACGTGCCGCACGGGCACCTGGTGCTTGCCGGCGAGGGGCACGACTTCCTGACGCGGGCCAACCAGGAGGCGGCCCGTACGGCCACCACCGCCTGGCTCACCCGGCACCTCGCCGCGACCGCGACCACCGTCGGCTGAGGCGTTATCCTGCGCCGGTGGAGGTCACGACGCAGGGCGAGCGGTTGGCCGCGGACCTCGGTCGGTGGCTGGCCGACCTGACCTTCGTCGACCTGGACGTCGACGCGGTCACCGCCCTGGTGATCGACGCTGTGGTGCGGTGGGCCGAGGCGCAGGGCTGGCGGGTCTACCGGCGCGCGCCGAGCGTGCTGCCGTTGCCACCGCCGCTCCAGCAGCGGCACTCGGTCCTCGACGTGGCGTGTGCCCGCCCGGACGGCCCGCCGGTCGTCGTGGAGGTCGACCACACCGACCGGGCCCGTACGGTGCAGAAGCTGCGCGCCGAGGCGGACGCCGGCCGCATCCCGCTCTGGGTGCGCTGGGGAGTCGGGCGGTTCACCGCACCGCCACCGCCGGTGCGGATGGTGACGGTCGAGGTGACCCGCCGGGCCGGCCCGGCGGGGCGCGGGCGCCTGCACAGCCGCACCGGGGACCGCCCCGCGCCTGCTCACTCGACCGGCGGTGCCACGGTGGCCACGCCGGCGCTGCCCCTGCCACTGACCGACCCGGGCGACGGTAAGGGCATTGGAAGCGAATCGTAAGTGGAGATCGGCAGAGTTCTGGGTGTCACCGGAGAGCACGACCGACAACCAGGAGAGACTCCCATGCGCAAGCTCGTCAACTCGACCTACATCACCCTCGACGGCGTCATCGAGAACCCGATGTGGACCGCGCCGTACTTCGACGAGGAGGCCCGCGGCCTCGCCGGCGAGCAGACCGACGAGGCGGACGCGATGCTGATGGGCCGGGCCACCTACGACGGCATGTCCGTCGCCTGGCCGCAGCAGGACGAGAGCGACCCGAACACCGGCGCGGCGTACTTCAACAACGTCAAGAAGTACGTCGCCTCCACCACCCTGACCGACCCCACCTGGAAGAACACCGAGGTGCTCCAGGGCGATCTGGTCGAGGCGGTCACCAAACTCAAGGCCCAGGAGGGCAAGAACATCATCCAGTACGGCTTCGGCTCGGTCACCGCGCAGCTGATCAAGGCGGGCCTGGTGGACGAGGTCCGGTTCTGGATCCACCCCGTGCTGGAGGGCGCCACCAGCCTGACGGTGCCGTTGACCGACTTCAAGGCGTCGTTCGAGCTGGTCGACACCCGGGTGCACAAGAGCGGCGTGATCGTCGCCTCGTACCGGCCGAAGACGGCCGCCTGAGGCGTCGCTCAGAGCTGAGCCCGGGCCTCGCCCGGGCTCAGCCGCGTGCCCTCGGCGACCAGTTCCGCGAAGCGCCCCGGTCCCAGTTCGGCGCGCAGCCGCTCGGCCACCCGGTCGGTGTCGTCGCGCTCGGCCGGCGCGGCGGGGGACTGGGTGGCGAGCCGGGCCGCCGCCGCGGCACCCAGCAGCCGGGCGGCCGCCTCGGGGGAACGGACCGCCGCCGCCATGCCCTCCAGGGGGTTGATCGCGTCCCGGGGAGTCCCCATCGCCTCAGCGGCCTCGAACGCCTCGACGTGCAGGGCCAGCGCCGCGTCCGGGTCGCCGCCCTGCTCGACCGCGTAGCCCAGCTCGACCAGGACCATCGGCAGGTAGAGCGGGGGCTGGCTCTCGCACCGGCCCTGCTCGGCGAGGTTGGTGAGGTGGGTGACGGCCAGGTCGAGCTTGCCGTCCCGGCGGGCGGCCAGCCCGAGGCTCATCTCCGCGAAGACCAGCGCACCCGGCGCGCCCTGCCGCACCGCCAGTGCGTACGCGCGTTCGGCCAACTCCCGACCCTGGGCGTAGTCGCGGGTCTGCACGGCGAGCCACGCCAACCAGGACAGTTGGGCGCAGACCTGCGGCCAGAGTGCCAACTCCTCGGCCCAGCGCAGCCCCTCCCGGTGCAGCGCGGCGGCGCGTTCGTGCTCGCCGCGCATGTCGGCGAGCCCACCCACCCACTCGGTCGCCCGCAGGCGACCCCACCGGTCGCCGAGGTCGGCGAAGAGCGCGGCGGCGCGGGTGGCGGTGCGTTCCAGGGTGGCCTGGTCGCCGTTGGCGTGTGCGATGTGCGCCAGCGAGGTCAGCACCGCGGCCTCGGTCCACCTGTCGACGACGTTCGTGGGCAGCAGCTGCGCCGCCAGGGCCAGGTCGCTGTGTTCGATGAGCGCGTTGGCAGCGAACCAGGCGCCCCGGCCGTCCGGGTCGCCGGCCACCGCGGCGCGGACGTCGTCCGGCGCGATCGCCTCGCCCTGGGACAGGGCGAAGCCGACCCGCCAGGGGGTCGCCCGGGCCTCCTGCACCGGGTCGCCGGCCACGGCCAGCGCCCGCCGTGCCTCGGTGAACCGGCCGCGCAGGTACCAGTACCAGCACAGGGCGACCGCCAGGCGCAACCCGCCACCGTGGACCAGCGCCGAACGCAGGTTGGCCGCCTCCGCGTCCAGCAGTGTCAGCCATCGGTGCTGGTCGGCGCCGCGCAGCTCGGGGTCGGCGCGTTCGGCCAGCTCGGTGTAGTAGTCGGCGTGCCGGGCGCGTACCTCGTCGGCGTCGGTCAGCCGGGCCAGGCCGAACGCGGCGACCGATTCCAGCAGCCGGTAGCGCGGCTGCGCACCGGAGTCGTCGAGCACCACCAGCGACCGGTCCACCAGCCGCGCGAGAGTGTCCAGGTCGGTGCGGCAGACCCGCTCGGCGGCCTGCGGGGTGCAGCCGTCGCGGAACACCGCCAACCGGGCCAGCACCTCCCGGTCGGTCGCGTCCAGCAGGTCCCAGCTCCAGCCGATCACCGCGGTCAGCGTCCGCTGCCGGGTCGGCACGTCCCGTTGCGCGGTGGTGAGCAACCGGAAACGGTCGTCGAGCCGTTCCACCACGCCCCGCACACCCAGCGCGCGGACCCGGGTCGCGGCCAACTCCAGTGCCAGCGGCAGCCCGTCGAGGCGGCGACAGAGTTGGGCCACCGCCGGCGCGGTCTGCTCGTCGAGCCGGAAACCGCGCTGCTGCGCGGCGGCGCGGGCGGCGAACAACCGGGCCGCCGCCGAGCGCCGGACCGCGTCCAGGTCACCGTCACCCGGCACGGGCAGCGGGGGTACGTCCCAGAGCAGCTCACCGGTCAACCCGAGCGGCTCCCTGCTGGTGGCCAGCACCCGCACCCCCGGCGCGTCGCGCAACAGTCGGGCGACAAGCTCGGCGGCCGACTCGACCACGTGTTCGCAGTTGTCCAGGACGAGGAGCACCTGCCGGTGTCGCAGGGCCGTGACCAGGCGATCGGCGGCCGATCGGCTCGTCCCGGCGGCCTCGTACGCGCCCAGCACGGCGAGCACCTGCTCGGCGACGCCCGGGTCACCGGCCGGCAGCGGGGCCAGCTCCACCAACTGGACGCCGTCCGGAACGGACTGGGTGCGGGCCGCCTCGGTGGCCAGCCTGGTCTTGCCGACCCCACCCGGCCCGACGAGCGTGACCAGCCGCTGCCGGGGCAGCAGCGCCCGCAGCTCGGCCAGCGCCTCGGCTCGCCCCACCAACTCGTCGAGCTGCGCCGGCAGGCTGTTGCGGATGAGCGCGGCCTTCGGTGGCGCGCTCAGGCCGGCGTCCTGTTCGAGGATCCGGCGGTGCAGGGCGACCAGCTCCGGGCCCGGGTCGAGACCCAACTCCTCGGCGAGGCGTTCCCGCAGGTCGGTGTAGCTGTCCAGCGCCTCGGACTGGCGGCCGGCCGCGTACAGCGCGCGTAGCTGCACCGCCCGCAGACCCTCGCGCAGCGGATGCCTGGCGATCAGCTCGGCGAGGTCGGCGGCGACCAGGTCGTGCTCACCGCGGGCCAACCGGCCCTCGGCCAGCCGCTCGTGCACGACGAGGCGCTGCTCGGCCAGGCGGGCCGCCTCGGCGCGGACGAACTCGGCGTCGGCCACGTCGGCGTACGCCTCGCCGCGCCACAGCCCGAGCGCCTCGGTCAACCTGTCGACGTCGCTGCCGTGGGCCAGCTCGGCGAACCGGTCGGCGTCGACCGCGGTGGTCCGCAGCAGGTAGCCGGGCGGCCGGGACTCGACCAGCTCACGGGCCCCCGGCTCGGCGTCGTTGAGCGCCTTGCGCAACTGGGACACCCGCACCTGGAGCGCCCCGAGCGGGTTGGCGGGGGAGTCGTCACCCCACAGGTCGTCGACCAGGCGGTCCGCCGAGACCACCTGGTTGCGGTTGGTCAGCAGGTCGGCCAACAACGCGCGCACCTTGGTGCCGGGCACCACGACCGGCTCGCCGTCGTCCGTGGTCACGGCGAGCGGCCCGAGCACCCCGAACTGCACGGCGGACATCTTAGCGCCGATAAGGCGACCGGAAGCCAACCGTAAGCGCGGCGGCGCACCGTGTGGTCATGGACATCTACTGCGAAACGCACGGCAACGGCCCGGATCGCCCGCTGGTGCTGATCCACGGCGCCCTCTCCGGCATCGACACCTCGTTCGGCACGATCCTGCCGCTGCTGGCGAAGACCCGACAGGTGATCGCCGTCGAGTTGCAGGCACACGGCCGTACCCCCGACGTGGACCGCCCGCTGACCGTGGAGCACTTCGCCGCCGACGTGGTGGAGTTGCTCGACCGGCTGGGCATCGGGCGGGCGGACGTCTTCGGCTGGAGCATGGGCGCTGCGGTCGCGCTGCGCCTCGGCACCGACCACCCCGACCGGGTCGGGCGGTTGGTGCTCGCCTCGGTGAGCTTCGACGACGACGGCCTGCACCCCGGCCTGCTCGACGGGATCCAGGACCTGCAACCCGAGCACCTGCACGGCTCGGAGTTCCACGAGGAGTATCTGCGGACCGCGCCGGACCCGACGGGCTGGGCCAACCTGGTCACCAAGATGAAGGTGCTGGACGCGAACCTGCCGCAGTGGACGCCCGAGCAGATCCGCGCGCTCGCCGCACCCACCATGATCGTGCTGGCCGACTCGGACATCGTCCAGCCCGAGCACGCGGTGCTGATGTTCCGACTGCTCGGCGGCGCGGTGCCCGGCGACCTGACCGGGCTGCCGGCGTGCCGGCTGGCCATCCTGCCCGGCACCACACACACCTCGATCCCGCAGCGCGCCGACTGGCTGGCCCCGATGATCGACGAGTTCCTGACCGAGGAGTAGAACGGCCCCCCACGCAGCGTCGATCATGGACTTGTGGTGCCCACCTTGGTAGCCCGATACCCTTTTGCGCACCACCACAACTCCATGATCGACCGAGCGGGGGTGGGGGCGGCGGGGGTGGGGGCGGCGGGGCTGGGGGGTGGGGTGGGGGCGCTCACCAGCCGGGCGTACTCGCTCATCCCCGGCCGCGAGAAGGACCTCTCGACGACGTCGGTCAGGTGGGGCCAGACCCGGCCGGTGTCCGCCGCGATGAGAGTGGAGTGTTCGTCCACGTGGGGCAACGAGTCGATGGGCATCAGCGTCTCCTCGCGTCGGTCTCCAATCTCACCCGCCCTCGCCGAACTTCGCGGTCCCCGGTCATGGCGTGTGGTCGATCCAACGGGTAGAAACATGTCTACCCGTCAGAGAGCGCTCTCACCGCCCCCAGCTGTGCCGGCAGGACGCCTCCGGCCAGCGGAGAGGACGAACCACATGACAAGCCCGTCCCGACGTACCCTCCTGCTCGCCCTGCTGGTGACCACCGCGGTCGTGACGACGAGCACCGCCGCCACCGCCGGCCGCCCCACGCACGGCGCACCGGACTTCGGGCCCCACGTGACGATCTTCGACCCGCGCATGCCGGTCGGCGAGATCCAGCAGACCCTGGACGCGGCGCACGCCCGGCAGGTCGACAACGAGATGGGCACCGAGCGGCACGCCTACCTGTTCAAGCCGGGCACGTACGGCAGTGCCGAGAAGCCGTTGCAGGCCAAGGTCGGCTATTACACCGAGGTCTCCGGCCTGGGCGCCTCGCCCACCGACGTCACCGTCAACGGCAAACTCGAGGTCTACAACCGCTGCCTGGCCGATGGCGGCACCGGCAACTGCCTCGCGCTTGTCAACTTCTGGCGCACCCTGTCCAACCTCTCGCTCACCATCAACGCCGCCGGCCAGGACGACTGCCGGTCGACGGCGAACTTCTGGGCGGTGTCCCAGGCGGTGTCGATGCGCCGACTGAACATCGGCGGCGGCGGTCTGTCGCTGATGGACTACTGCACCGCCGGCCCGCAGTACGCCAGTGGCGGGTTCATCGCCGACTCGCGGCTGCCGGCCACCACGAACGGGTCGCAGCAGCAGTGGCTGACCCGCAACAGCGAGGTCGCCGGTTGGTCCAACGCGGTGTGGAACCAGGTCTTCGCCGGCGTCGAGGGGGCGCCGGACGACGCCACGTTCCCCGACCCGCCCTACACGACCCTGGAGACCACCCCGCTCAGCCGGGAGAAGCCGTACCTGTTCGTCGACGGCAAGGGTCGCTACCAGGTACGGGTGCCCGCCGCGCGGCGGGACAGCCGGGGCGTCTCCTGGGCCGACGGCATGACGCCGGGGCGCACCCTCGACATCGGGGACTTCTTCATCGCCAAGCCGGCCGACCCGGTACGCGTCATCAACGCCCAGCTCGCGCGCGGCAAGCACCTGCTGCTCACCCCCGGCACGTACGACATCGCCCGCAGCATCGAGGTCCGGCGGCCCGGCACCGTGGTGCTCGGCATCGGGCACGCCACCCTCACGGCCGTGAACGGCGCGATCCCGCTGGACGTGGCCGACGTTCCCGGCGTGATCGTCGCCGGTGTCACGATCGATGCCGGTGCGGTCGAGTCGCCGGTCCTGCTGCGGGTCGGCCGCCAGCACGGCCACAACGCCAGCGACCCGCACAACCCGACCACGCTGTCCGACGTGTACTTCCGGGTCGGTGGCCCGCACATCGGGCGGACGAACACCGCGCTGGAGGTCAACAGCGACAACGTGCTGATCGACCACACCTGGGTCTGGCGCGGCGACCACGGCGTCGAGGGCTTCACCGAGGGCGTCAACGGCGACACCGACCGCTGGCGCACCAACACCGGTCGCTACGGCGCCGTCATCAACGGCGACCACGTGACCGCGACCGGCTTGTTCGTCGAGCACTTCCAGCGTTACAACACGGTCTGGAACGGCGAGCACGGCAGCACGATCCTGTACCAGAACGAGCTGCCGTACGACCCGCCGACGCAGGCCGACTGGATGAACGGCGCGGTGCGGGGGTGGGCCGGTTACAAGGTGGGTGACCGGGTGCGGCACCACACCCTGCACGGTGGCGGGGTGTACGTCTTCAACCAGAACAACCCGTCGATCCACACCGAGAACGGCTTCGAGGTCCCGAACCGGCCCGGTGTGCGGCTGCACCACGTGATGACCGTCAACCTCAGTGCCGGCACGATCGACCACGTGGTCAACGGCGTCGGCGCGGCGGCCGACATGACCAAGGTCGGCGCGCCGGTCTATCTCGCGCGGTACCCCGCCCCGTAGCGGGTTTGGCGTAGCGGACGGGGGTCGGAGCCGAGGAGGCTCCGACCCCCGCTGTCGTCCCCGCCACGCGCGCACCCTTGAATTCCTATCGGTCAGGTAGGAAAATTGGCCGGCGTCGCTCCACACCCCCGTCCACGCGCTGTCCACCGGTCCGGCCCGGCCGGACCGGTCCACCCCCATGGAGGTACGCCATGACAACCGACCAGCCACCGCCCACCCCGCCAACAGCCGGGGAGTCCCGGCTCGCGTTCAACGAGGACTGGGTGGCGACGATCCTCGGCCTCGCCCTGCTCGCCCTGGTCCTGCTCGGTGCCCTCCCCGCCGGGCTGGTGCCCTGATGGCCACGGAAGAGACCCGCACGGTGGACGAGGCCCGCACGTCCGACCCGGCCGCGACAGTGGCCGAGCCCCGTACGACCGACGGCACCCGCACGCCTGACGCGCCCGACGGCGCTGCCGGGCCCGCGCCGGTCAGTGGGCCACCGACGACAGTCGACCCGGCCGGTCCCACCGGCACCGCGCGCGACGGCCGGTTCTGGGCCTGGACGCTGCTCGGTCTGGTGATCGTTGTCGGGCTCGGCGCGCTCACCCGCTACCTGGAGCAGAACGTCCCCGGGTGGGCCGAGGGCACCGCCGTCGAGGACATCGGGGCGGCGATCGAGTACCCGGTCTACGCCATCCTGCTGGGCCTGCTGGGCAACGTCGCCGTCACGCTGCTCGGCTGGCGGGACCGGATCGCCGCCGCGTTCCGCACCGAGTTCTTCATCAAGACCGGTCTGGTGCTGCTCGGCGCGTCGATCAACCTGGCCGTCATCGCCAGCGCTGCCGGTCCGGCGATTGCCCAGGCGATCCTGCTGATCAGCGGTGTCTTCTTCTTCACCTGGTGGCTGGCCGGCCGGTTCGGCCTCGACGACAAGCTGCGCGCCCTGCTCGCCTCCGCGGTGTCGATCTGCGGGGTCAGCGCGGCGATCGCCGCCGCCGGCGCGGTCCGGGCGCGGCGGGAGCAGTTGGCCTACACGGCGAGCCTGGTCATCATCTTCGCGCTGCCGTCCATCTTCATCCTGCCCTGGCTTGCCGACGTGTTCGGGCTGTCCGACGCGGTGGCCGGCGCCTGGATCGGCGGCAACATCGACACCACCGCCGCGGTCACCGCCGCCGGGGCGATCGCCGGCGAGGAGGCGCTCCAGATCGCCAGCATCGTCAAGGTCACCCAGAACGCGCTGATGGGTGTGGTCGCGGTCGCGCTCACCGCGTACTTCACCCTGCGGGTGGAGCGGCGGCCCGGCGCGGAACGGCCGGGCCTGCGCGAGTTGTGGATCCGGTTTCCGAAGTTCGTCCTGGGTTTCATCGCCGCCTCGGTCATCGCCACCTGGTATCTCGACGGGGCCGGTGCGGACGGCAAGGCCACCATCGCCATCGTCAACGACCTGCGCGTCTGGTTCCTGATCCTGGCGTTCGTCAGCATCGGCCTGGAGGTGCGCGTCGCGTCGCTGCGGGAGGCCGGTTGGCGGCCGGTGGCGGTGTTCGCCAGTGCCACGGTGTTCAACCTGGCATTGGCGCTCGCCCTGGCGTCAGTGCTGTTCCGCGGCTTTTCCGTCTGAGCGTGTCGCGCCGGGTGGAGAGGGTCAGACCGATCATCTGGTCTGGACCCTCTCCACACCGGGCTTCTCAGGAGGTGCGCGTCACGCGTCGATCGCCGCGCGGGACCGGCGGACGATCAGCCGTGCCGTTGTGCCGGCGACGACCAGGGCGAGACCGGTGCTGAAGAACCACCACAGGTTGGCGGCACTGCCACCGGTGACCGGCAGGGTGGGGCTGGTCGAAGGGGCCGGCTGGGTTGGGTCGCCGGTGGGGGCCGCCGTGGGCTGGGTCGGTGACGGCGTGGGCTGGGTCGGTGTCGCTGTCGCTGTGGGTGTCGGGGTCGGTGTCGGCGTGGTCTGCAAGGGGCGTTCGCAGCGGGCCTCGGCCAGGATGACGGACCCGACGGGGATGTCCAGCAGTGGGCCGCCCACGATGGTGCCGGTGAGCCGCAGGGTCGCCTGGACAGCGATCGCCGTGGCTCCGTCGGCGGTTGTGGTCTCCACATTGGTGAGCGTGACGTTCAGGCTGGCATCCGTCAGGCCGGGGACCGTGACGGCGGCGCTGGCCGTGACGCCAGGAGTGTTCGGCAGCAGATTGACCGGCTCCCCGAACAACTCCAAGCCAACAAACGTGGTGTCCGCAGTCTGGGCGCCGACCTGGGGGCAGGCCACCGCCGCCGTGATCACGTCGGCGTCGATCACCGACGTGCCGAGCACGCTGAGTGCGAGGTCGGCGATTTCCGCGTTGGCGGAAGACGCCGTGTCGCCGCGAGTGGCGCTGACCTGCACCACGGTGCCGGAGGCGGTGACCCCCAGCGCGCCGGGGATGGTGATCGCCAGGGCGGTGTCGCTGTCCGTGCCACCGCCGGCCGGGGCCGTCGCGGTGCCGATGACGGCGTCGGCGGTGATGACCGGAGTGCCAAGTACCGACGCGGAAAGGTCCACCACGACTCCCCGGGCGCTCGCATCACCGGGTGCCGCGTAGGCCGGAGCGCCTCCGGACAGGACCATCACTCCCGCGGCCGCCGCCGCGACGGCTCCAGTAGCCGAAAGTCGCTGGGAAAATCTCACGTTGTCGCCTCTGATCAGTAAGCCCTTCCCGACCATCGAGAAGGCGATTCCGAGGCTATGTCCTGATACGTCCACTAAGCAGCCATATTAGAGTATTTGGGGCAAATCGAATGCGGCTCGTGAACTCTCTTTCGCCTTGATGGCGAGAAATTCCATCGTACAGTCGCACTCTTGCGGTGCGGCATCCACTGCTGCCACGATGGCCGTCAATGCCTTCCGTCCCGAAGGAGTGGTCCTCATGGCGGTCTCCCGCCGCAGGTTCGTCACGTCGGTGCTGGGCGGGTCCGCCCTCGCCGCCGCCTCCACCACCGAGCTGCTTGCCACCCTGGCCAGCCCCGCCTCCGCCGCCAGTCCCCCCGGGGACGTGGTCGGCAAGGTGACCGTCGGCTACCAGGGCTGGTTCAGCGCGCCCGGCGATTCCGCGCCCATCGGCGGCTGGTGGCACTGGAGCCGCGACCGCTTCCAGCCGCCGTCGCCCAGCAACACCACGATCGTGTCCTGGCCGGACATGCGCGAGTACACGCGCAGCTATCCCACCGCGTACCCCAATCTGGGCAACGGCTCACCGGCCACCCTCTTCTCCTCGTACGACCAGCAGACGGTGGACACCCACTTCCGGTGGATGCAGGAGTACGGCTGCGACACCGCCGCCCTGCAACGGTTCAACCCGACCGGCGACGAGGGGCCGACCCGCGACGCGATGACGCTGAAGGTCCGCTCGGCCGCCGAGCGCCACGGCCGCAAGTTCTACATCATGTACGACGTCACCGACTGGTTGACCATGCAGACGGACATCAAGACCGACTGGACGACGAAGATGTCCACGCACACCGCGTCCAGCGCGTACGCCAGGCAGAACGGCAAGCCTGTCGTCTGCATCTGGGGCTTCGGCTTCAGCGAGCCCAGCCGGCCCTTCACTCCCGGGCCCTGCCTGGAGGTGATCAACTGGTTCAAGGCGCAGGGCTGCTACGTCATCGGCGGCGTGCCCACCTGGTGGCGGCAGGGCATCGAGGACTCCCGACCCGGCTTCCTCGACGTCTACCACGCGTTCCACGCGATCTCCCCGTGGATGGTCTACCGGGCCAGGACCGTGGAAGAACTCGACTCGTACTACCACAACGTCAACGTCGGCGACATGGCCGACTGCGCGGCGCGCGGCATCGACTACCTGCCCTGCGTGATGCCCGGTGACCTCGCCGGTGGGCACCGCCGCCACGGCGACTTCTACTGGCGGCACATCTACAACATGGTCCGGCTCGGCTCCCAGGGCCTGTACGTGTCCATGTTCGACGAGTACAACGAGGGCAACCAGATCGCCAAGACGTCCGAGACCCAGGCCACCACCCCCGCCGGCGCGAACATCCGCGCCCTGGACGAGGACGGCGTGGCCTGCTCCTCCGACTACTACCTGCGCATCACCGCAGACGGTGGCCGCATGCTGAAGGGGCAGCTCGCGCTGACCGCAGTCCGCCCGACGCCGCCGATGGTCGGCGCCCCGCCGCCGGTCACCGGAAACCTCGCGGCCGGCAAGTCCACCTCGGCGAGCAGCCAGAACGGCTCGTTCGCGGCGTCCAACGCTGTCGACTCCGACGCCGGCAGCTACTGGGAGAGCGGCGGCGGCGCGTTCCCGCACTGGTGGCAGGTCGACCTCGGCGCCAGCCACCCGGTCAACAAGCTCGTGGTGCGGCTGCCCGCCGGCTGGGGCGCGCGCACGCAGACCATCACCGTGCAGGGCAGCGTCGACGGCAGCTCCTTCTCGACAATCGCCGGGGCCTCGGCGTTCGCCTTCGACCCGGCGACGGGCAACACCGTCACCCGCACGCTCACGACCACCACGGCCCGCCACATCCGGCTGAGCATCGCCGGCAACACCGGCTGGGCGGCGGGCCAGCTTTCCCAGGTCGAGGTGTACGCCGCAAACGGCACCACGGACAACGCGCCGACCGCGCCGAGCGGCCTCACGGTGACCGGCACGACGTCGAGCAGTGTGTCCCTGGCGTGGACGGCGTCCACCGACGACAACGGGGTAGCCGGTTACCAGGTGCGGCAGGGCGGCACTGTCGTCGCCACCGTCACCGGCACCACGGCGACGGTGAGTGGGCTGAGCGCGTCCACCGCGTACACCTTCACGGTCACCGCGCGCGACGCGGCCGGCAACACCTCCGGCGCGTCCTCCGCGGTCACGGTCACCACGGACGCCCCGGCCAACGCCGACCTCGCCCGGGGGCGGTCCACCTCGGAGAGCAGTCACGTCCAGAGCTACGGGTCGGGGAACGTGGTCGACGGGGACGCGAACAGCTACTGGGAGAGCGCCAACAGCGCGTTTCCGCAGTGGGTGCAGGTCGACCTGGGTTCCGCGCGCACGGTCGGGCGGGTGGTGCTGAAGCTGCCGCCGTCGTCGGCGTGGGGCAGCCGGACGCAGACTCTCGCGGTGCAGGGCAGTGTCGACGGGGGAAGCTTCGGGACGTTGGTCGGGGCGGCGGGGCGAACGTTCGACCCGGCTAGCGGTAACCAGGTGGCGCTTACCTTTAGCGCGGCGCAGACGCGTTACGTGCGGATCATCGTCGCCGGCAACACCGGGTGGCCGGCTGGGCAGTTGTCGGCGCTGGAGGTGTACGCGAGCTGACCGGGTTTGGGTGGCCGCCGATCGCCGGCCGGCGGCCGCCCACATCATCGATGACCACCCAGTTGGGTCCTGGGCTGGACCACTAAACTGCTGACCCGGCAGGCAGTGAAGAGGCCAGGACGGGGGCGGCGATGAACGCCGAAGATCGCATCGAACGGGCCAGAACGCTCTATGAACAAGCCGTGTACAGCGGCGATGCCAGCGTGTTGGCCAACGCCGAACGGGACCTGGACGCGGTGGAGGCCGACGCCGCGCTGGCCCGTGGGCGGATATTGCATGCACGGTTCCTCAACGAACGCGCCAGCAGCGGCTCGTCACCCGCCGAGGACCCGGCCGAACTGCCGTTGTTTGAGCGTGCGATCGAGCTGTACCAGGCGCTGGGCGACACGCATGGCCAGGCCGAGACACTGTTCTGGATCGGCTGCCTGCATCAGGTCATCCGGCGCGATAACGAGACTGCGATTCCACACCTGGAAAGGTCCCACCAGATGGCGGCGCAGGTCGGCGACAAGCCGACCCAGGCCGAGGCACTTCGACACCTGGGCATCGCGGCGCACACGGCCGGTCGACTGGACGAAGCCCGCGAGCGGCTGGAGGAGTCGTCACGGCTGCGCCGGGAGGTGGGAGCGCTGCCGGGCGTGGCCGCCAACATGGTCGGCCTGGCCTATATCGCCGCCGCTCAGGACCGCCACGAGGACGCGCTCGCGACACTCGACGAGGCGAACGCCATCGCCCAGGCCCACGGTGCCCACGCCATCGTGCGGCAAATCGAGCAGGCAAGAACACAGATTTAAGCACGCGATCACACCACGTACCCAAGCTGCCAACACAAGCCGGGTATCCACACCGAGCCTGTCAGACCAACTATCTACCGTTATGGCAGGATCTCGGCCCGTGACTGAAACCGAGCAGGTTCCGCCTCGCGATGATCGTGCGTGGCCGCGTGGAGCGGAGCCAGTCTCCCTGGTCGTTGGCCTGGCCGCGATCGCTTCTGGTGTCGCGGTGACCACAAGGTCTGGACAAGCCCTTACGTCGGCGCTGTGTCTGCATGCGGGTCTGCTAATCGGATCGTCGATGTTGGTTGTTGGGATGCGGCGATGGCTTTCTGGCAAGGGAATTCCGGCAGGGCTCGGGATCATTTCGACAGTCGTTGCCGTGGCCAGCGGGATCTTCCTCAGAGTGACCGGCATGACTGGTGGGGGAGGAGCACTCCTTGCCGGACTAGTGGGCGGTCTTCTTCTCGCCAACGTCTGGGCCATCCGGGCTGCAAGGGCGAACCGTCAACGGTGAGTCAGGCCATCGGCGGCACTGTTGACCCAGCAGGCAGCGGTCGTGCCCGAGCCGTCGGGATGGTTCTAACAGAAGGTCGCGGACCGGTCGTACCATCGCCAGGTGGGACAGCTAGCTGTACTGACCCGTGAGGTTGGGGACGCGGCTGGCGGGTGGTAGGCCGTTGAGTGCGGTGTGTCCGCGGTGGTGATTGTAGGAGTGGATC